>CAIULK010000152.1 GCA_903899885.1 uncultured Rhodospirillaceae bacterium | reverse complement strand
TCCTTGGCGTGGGTGCTGGAGCGCTGGGCGCTGGACGACACCTCCTCGACGGCACTGGCGGTTTGGCTGATGCCGTTGACGATCTGTTTGATCGCGTTCATTTGACCTTGCGAGCCATCGGAAATTTGGCCGATGGCGGCGCTGCTTTCGCTGGTCGCCACCGCGACTTGGCGGATGTTGTTGGCGATGACACGAAAGGCCCCGCGCAACGACGACAGCGACGTGTTGACGCTCTCCTTGATGTCGATCACCAGCTTGCTGCGGGCGTCGGCCTCGACCGACAGCGACAGATCACCGGCCGCCACCGCCGACATCACCCGTTTGACGTCTTCCAGCACCGGCTGCAAATTGCCGAGAAAGCCGTTCAGCGCGCCCGCCATCGCCCCAACCTCGTCTTGGCTGACGATCTCGGCCCGCAACGACAGATCGCCGGTTTCCTCGACCGTTTTGACCAAATGGAACAGATGGCCGATCTCGTGGGTGATGCCGCGCGACAGGCGAAAGGCGATAACCGCGATGATCACCGAAATCACCAGCACGATTCCGGCGAAGCGCAGCGCGATGGCGCGGAATTCGGCGTCGATATCATCGATGTAAAGCCCGGTTCCCAGCATCCATCCCCAGGGTTCGAAAGCGACGGCAAAGGATACCTTGTCGATCGGCGCATCCGACCCGGCGCGCGGGAACTTATAGAACACCGCGCCGCCACCAGCCTTGGCCAGCTCGATCATATTGCGGACGAAGGGCACCCCGTCGGGATCCTTGAGGTCCAGAAAATTCTTGCCGATCCGCTCGGGCTTGGGCGGCAACAGAACGCAGGTGCCGTCATAGGTATAGCCGAAGAAATACTCGACCTTGTCGTAATGCAGGCTGCTCAGAACCGCCAGGGCCATGGTCTGGGCGGTGGCTTGGTCGAACTCGCCCTTTTCGGCGCGCTGCTGGTAACTTTTCGCGACATCGCGGGCGACTTCCACCAAATTGCGCACCTTGGCGACACGATCCTCGACCATCGACGTGCGCAAGAAACCCAGCGCCACCACCGACACAACGATCAGCCCGGCCAAGGCGGTCAGCACGACCGTTACCATTTTCAACGAAATACCACGCCGCATCACAACCCCCGTCCCGTGCCGGTTTTTTATTGTCCCATCGAGTAGCCCACGCGCAGGCCCCCCCAATGACGGCCGCGCACCGTAATCGGCGCCGAGGCATCTTGCATCATCACAAAACGCCCACCACCCATGTCGCGCAGATAGCTTTGCAGTAGATAGGGCCGGGTATTGGCGCCAGCCCCGATGCCGGTGCGGTCGTTGAAAATCCGCCGGTTGCGGCAGTTGGCGTTGTTCCACGCCGGATCGCTGCCTTGCGGCTTGGAAAAGGCTTGGTTGTGGGTGGGAAGATAGCCGTTGCGGTCGACCGTCACGCAATAGACGATACAGGGCAGGCGCCCAAGCACGGGCTCTTGAATGCCGGGCAACAGACGATCGCAGGCGCTTAGGAACCGCGTCGTGAATTGCGCCGGGTCGGTGCCGGGAATCGGCTGATAGGCCTCGTCGAACAGATCCTCGGCGGTCAGCGCGCCCGCCGTGATTTCACGCTCGAAAGCGGCTTGGATCCGCTGGGCGGTCTCGATCGCGATGGCGATCACCGGGGCGTCCAGCGCCAGATACCCCGCCAGCAGATCGTCGAGGCGGCGGCGAATCTCACCGTCGGGCGACAAGGCCAACAAGGCGCCGTCCTCCCAAATCTTATCGACCACGGCGGGCACTTGCCCGACCAGCGGCAGGACGACCTCCAGCCGGGTTCCCGCCGCGAAGCCGGCCGGGGCTTCCTCCAGCCGCGCCCACCCGGCGGTCACGTCATGCAGCGGCATCATCCGTCCGCCAATCGCCGCGATCAGCGGCACCGCCAGCGCCCCCTCGTGCGGCGAGGTGCCGCCGTTGCCCGACAGAACGGTTTCGAGGCGCCGCTTCAGATCGATCAACCGCGAGGCGGTTTTGTCGGCAAGGCCGTTGACGGTACCGGCCAGCCCGCCGCTGGTGCGCGCGGCCAGGGCGATCTCGCGGACATGCGCCGCCACGCCGCTGGTATGGGCGGCGGCTTCCTGAGCGTTGAGGCTGATGTCATGGGTGGCGGCGGCCTGCTGCTCGACCGCCGAGGCGATGGTGGTGGTCACCTCGTTGATCGCTTCGATGGTCCCGCCGACCGCCGACACGGCGGCCAGCGCCGTGCGGCTGACCTCGCCGATATTGCCCAGCCGGGCGGTGATTTCGCCGGTTGCCTTGGCGGTTTGATTGGCGAGGTTCTTGACCTCGTTCGCCACGACGGCGAAGCCCTTGCCCGCCTCGCCCGCGCGGGCCGCCTCGATGGTGGCGTTCAAGGCCAGCAGGTTGGTTTGACCGGCGATGTCGGAAATCAGGGTCAGGACGCCGCGGATTTCCTCGGTGGCGCCCGCCATGTCGCGGATGGTCCGGCTGGCGGTGGCGGCCTTGTCCATCGCGTCGGCGGCAACCTCGGTGGCGCGGGTGACTTGGCGGCCGATTTCGCGGCTGGACGCGGCCAATTCCTCGGTCGCCCCGGCCACGGCCTCGACATTGCCGGTGGCCTCGTGCGCCTCGCGTTCGGCACGCTCGGCCTTTTCGCTGGTGGCGACGCTGGCGGTCGCCAGTTCGGTTGAAACCCCGACCACCTCGGCCGCGTGTTCGGCGATGTGGCCGACCGCGAAGCTGGTTTCACCATCCAGCGCATCGGTGAAGGCGCGCATCCGGCGTTCGACCAGAAAATGATTGCGGGCCTCGGCCCTGCGCACCTTGCCTTCGCATTCGGGCTCGGCGGCCGTTTCTTCAACGACGGCGGCAACCGGTTCGGCGCGCGTGGTCAGCAACCCCGGCAGCACGCCACCCAACAACACCGCGATCGCGGTTAAAACCGTCCAGTCGAAACCGTGAAATAGGCCGCCCGTAAACAGCACAACGCAAGCCGCCACCGTCGCCGCGAGGGCGAGGCGCACGCTTTTCATGGGGACACCCGGCATTCGCCTTCCCTTTTTCAAAACGTTCCATGCGCCGAAGCGGTCGCGGTCGCCTCGAATCCGCAACAATTTAGAACAAATGTATTATTTAGGGATAGTAGAAAATCCCGGCATGACGTTCGCCGGATTAATTATTCCTCGTCCTCGCCCGCCGTCGCCCATTCCTTGACGCGGGCCAAATGGACGGTATCGGAATAACGTGGCGCCATCGCCGGATGGGGCCGGGCCTCGTAGGCGGTGTTCGGGTCGTCGAAGGCGGCGATCAGGGCACGCAAGCCCTCGACCGCCTCGGCGGCCAAGGCGGCGGGATCATCTCCAGCGGTAATCTCGACGCCGCCCTCGCGGCCACCCTTGAGGCGCCAGAACGCCAGATGCGACACCGGGGCGGCGGGAATTCCCTCGAACCCGCCCGCTTGGGCGATCGCCGCCTCCAGCGGCAATTGCGGCGCGAACCCGGCGGCGACTTCCTTTTTCGAGGGCGGCGCGCCGGTTTTATAATCGATCAGCGACAGGCTGCCGTCCTTCAAAAGATCGATGCGGTCGGCGCGGGCTTGCAAGCGGAAGGGACCGGCCGGACCGCTCAGATCCAGGGTGCCGGTCACCTCGGCGCGGCAGCGCAGAACGGCGCCGCGCCGCTCGCGTTCCCGGGCCACCACCCAGGCCGCCGCGCTGGCGAAACGCGGTTGCCAGAAGGCGCGCAATCCGGGGCGCGCACCCTCCAGCGCCGCCTGTCCGATCGTCAAAAGGCGTTGTTCGGCGTCCAACGGCAGCTCCGCCGGATAGGCGTTCAGGAACTGCTCCAGCGCCGCGTGGACCAATTCGCCGTATTGGGCGGCCCCGGCGTCGGCATCGATCGGGTCCAGCGCGTCCAACCCCAGGATATGGCGGGCATAGATCGCGTAGGGGTCACGCATCCAGGTTTCCACCCCGGTCACCGACAGGCGGCGGGGCCGCGCGGCGACCGGCGGCTTGGGAGCGGGCCGCTCCACCCGTACCCGTTTGTCCGGGCTGTCCAAGGCGGCATGGCCGGACAGCCATTCGGCGCCCGATTGCTCGAAGCTCAGCCCCGCCGCATTCATCACCGCATCCAGGCGCAGCAGCCAGCGCGACGGCACGGTGGGGGTGCCGTCAACCCGGTTCGAACGGGTCAGCGCCACCTCGGGCGCCGCGAAACCGTGGGCGAAATCGTGGGCCGACAGGCCGATGCGCCGTTCCGGCAAGGGCAGGCCGAAGGTTGCCCGCATCGGGCGGCTCATCCAGGGATCGGCTTGCGCCTCGGGCGGCCAAGTTCCCTCGTTCAGACCGGCCAGGATCATCCGGTCGGCATGTTGCAGGCGGGCCTCCAACGGTCCCCACAGGAACAAGCGGGGATGGCTGCCCCAGGCGGGGCGGGAGACCTTGCCGCTCAACGCCGCGTCGAACAGCGCCGGATAACGCCGGGGTTCGATTTCGCCCAAAATCGGCGCCGCCGTCGCCAGTTCGGCGACGAAGGTTGCCAGCGCCTCGCCCGCCGCCCCCCGCCACAAGCGTTCGAACCCCGCCAAGGCGTGATCGGCGGCCAAGGCCTCGGCGGCGGCGACATGGGCGCCGATCAGATCGGACAGCCGCGCCTTGGGCTGGGCCATCAACCGGACAAACGGCGCCAACCCGCCCGCCAGCTGGGAAAGTCGCGCGTCGGGCGCACCCAGGGCGGCTTGCAATCCTGCCAATCCGGGGGCGGGACGAGGGCCCCGCAGCACACGGCGTTCGGTGCGGCGCACCCAGGCGCGGAACGATGCCGCGTCCTCGCCGCCCGCCGCCAGCGGGTGTTTCAACGCCGCCAGCAGGGTGTGCGGTGAAAAATCCTCGGCCACCATCAAGGCGATCAGCCGCAAGAAGGCGCCGGGCTCGCTGCGTTCCAACGGCGTGCCCGCCGAATCGTCCAAAACCACATCCCAGCGTTCCAGCTCGGCCGCCACCCGGCGGGCGAGGTCGCGGTCGGGGGTAACCAAGGCGGCGGTTTTGCCGGGGGTTTCCAGGGCGGCGCGCAACATCAGGGCGATGGCGCCCGCCTCCTCGCGCGGGGTGGGGGCATCCAGCCGGGTGACGTTGGCCAAGGTATCGGCCGGGAAGGGCGGCAGATGACGCCACGCCTCGGCGGTTTCGGCGGGACGCAGCGCCTCGGACAACAGATGGGCGCGTTGAGGGCGGGGATCGGTTTGCCCGCCGAACAGCCGAACCGCGCGCCGATCGACCCCCAGCCGATCAAGCAAGCGTTTCATGCCGTATTGCGGATGCACCGGGTCGAGCTTGGCCCACGACTCGTCGTCAAGTGTTTGATCCAGACCGGGCAGCACCAGCCGTCCGTTGGGGGCGGCAGCCACCACCGCCAGCAAATCGGCGGTGGCGGGCCGGGTGCCGGTCGATCCGGCGGCGATCACCGGGTGGTTGGGGGCGGAACGGCGCCACGCCTCGGCCTGGGCGTCGATCAGGCGATTGATCCGCTCTTGCGGATCAAGACGTCCGCGCTCGGCCAGAATTTTCGGCCACGCCCCCGACAGCAGATCCAGAAAGGTCAGGGTCTTTTGCCAATGTTCGGCGAAATCCTCGGGCACCAGGGTTTTCAGGCCATGCAAATCCAAGCGTTCGATCTGCACCGAATCCAGGAACGACACCAAATCGGCGGCTAGACGCACCGCTTGATCGGGGGCGGGCGGATTTTTGGCATCCATCGCCGCGATCAAGCGGGCCAGCAGGAATCGGCGTTCCAAATCCTCGATCGCGGGCGGCAGATCGGGGGGATCGGCGATGCCCAGCGCCAGTTCGTCCTCATCGACCGCATCGACCGCGCGCATGCGGGGCAGCAGCATCGGACGGCCGTGATTGGCGCGCAAAAACGCTTCGCCCAGCGCCCGCGCGGCGCGCCGGGTAGGCAGCAGAACCTCGAACGAGGCCAGAATCAGCGGATCGTTCCCAGCTTCGACCAGCAATCCCGCCGCCAAGGCATCGACAAAGGCAACACCGGGCGGGATCGTGGTAATGGTCATCCCAGCAGCGCCTCGACCTCGGGCAGCGCCTCGGGCGTGCCGACATGGTACCAGCCGCCGTCATGGACCAGCCCGAACAGGCGGCCCGCCGCCAAGGCCCGGTCGTACAAAAGGTTCAGCGAGAATTTGCCCGAAGGGGCGCCCTCGAACAGCCGGGGATGCAGAATCTGCACGCCCGAAAACAACAGGGGCGACACTTCGTCGCCGGTCCGGCGCCGCAACCGGCCGTCGGCGGCCAAAAAGAAATCCCCCGCCCCGTCATAGCCGACCGCCGTCGCGGTCGGCTGGGTCAGCAGCAGCGCGTCCATCAAAGCGTCGTCCCAGGCCCCCGCCAGCCGGGCCAGGGCAGGCACCGGCCCGTCGGTCCACACGATATCGGCGTTGACGACGTAAAACGGCGCCTCGCCCAGCAAGGGCAACGCATTCGCCACCCCCCCGCCGGTTTCCAGCAGATCGGGCTCGTGAACGATCGTGATGTCGGCGCGGGCCGCCAGATGGGCGCGGATTTTGTCGCCCAGCCAATGGGTGTTGACCACCAGGCGTTCGACCCCCGCCGCCGTCAAATGATCCAGCGCGCGGTCAAGCATGCCGCGTCCGGCCACTTCGACCATCGGTTTGGGCGTGGTCAGCGTGATGGGCCGCATCCGCAAGCCCAATCCGGCCGCCAGCACCATCGCGCACCGGGGCGTCATGACGCGGGCGGAATCCGGTGATGGGCCGGAATATGATGATCCAGCCAGTCCTTGACCCCGGCCAGCGCCGGATGGGCCAAGGCATTTTCCAGCAATCGCCAAACCCGGGGAATATGGACCAGATAGCCGGGCTTACCGTCGCGCTTGGCCAGCCGGGTGAAGATGCCGATCACCTTGGCGTGCCGCTGGGCGGCCAACACCGCCCACGAGGCGGCGAAGGCCTCGTGGTTCAGATGCGGGAAATGGGCGAGATAGCGATCCTTCATCCGCCCGATCAGGCCTGGATCGATATCGCGCCGCGCGTCCTCGAGAAGCGACATCAGATCGTAGGTGACCGGCCCCGCCACCGCGTCTTGGAAATCGAGCAGACCGCAGGCGGCAACCCCGCCCCTGGGCAACAGCAGCAAATTATCGACATGAAAGTCGCGCAACACCAGGGTTTCGGGCACCGCTTGCGCGGTGGCGATCACCTTGCGCCATTGATGATCGAACGCGGCACGATCGGCCGCATCGGTGTCCCGCCCCAAGACGGCGGGCATGTACCAATCGGTCAACAGCCGGGCCTCGGTCAGCAGGCGGCCTTCGTCATAGCCGCCGATACCCAGCGGGATGGCGTCGGTGCGGCCATGCAGATCGGCCAGGAAATCGACCGCCAGGGCGTACAGCGCCTCCTCGTCGGCGCCGTCGGCCAGCAATTTGGTGTAGGTGCCGTCGCCCAGATCCTCGAGCAGCAGCAACCCTTCCTCAAGATCGACCCCCAGCAAGGCCGGGGCGGAATAGCCCATCCGGCCCAAATGCATCGCCAGCCGCACGAAGGGGCGGACATCCTCCTTGGGCGGCGGCGCATCCATCAGCACCGCCGTGCGGCCATCCTTGTGAACCCGGTCGTAGCGGCGGAACGAAGCGTCGCCCGCCAAGGGGCGCCGTTCGGCGCCGGGCCAGCCGGCGCGGGTCAACAACGCTTCAATCACCCGTTCGCGGTTCTCGCTCATTCGAATTCCCTTATGCGGTCAACCCAGGACCCGTGCCCGGTGATCCTAGCATAACGCGGCCCGGATCCCTCCAGCGTCACGTCAAGCCGTTCGGCGGGCAGCAGCGCGCCCAGGCGCTCCGGCCATTCGATCAAAAGAATACCGCCGCTCAGCGCCTCGTCGAAACCCAGTTCGAACACCTCGTCGGGACCGGACAGCCGGTACAAATCGAAATGCCAAATCGGCGCGACCGCCGTGTCGTAGGTTTGCACCAACGTGAAGGTGGGGCTGGGGACCTCTTCATCGGGCCGGGTCAGCGCGCGGATGAAGGCGCGGGCCAGGGTGGTTTTCCCGGCGGCGAGATCGCCGTGGAGCGCCAGCACGTCCCCCGGACGAGCGAGGGCGGCCAAGCGCTGGCCGAGGGCGATGGTGGCCGATTCATCGGGGAGGGGGCGGATCATGGGGCGCAAGAAGGGGGCGGCCTGCAATTTCGAATAAGCACCGAGCGCAAGATCGGAAAAGGCCATTGTCACGCTTCCCCCGCATCGTCGGCCAAGCCGCTTATAACCGCGAACTCGCGAACGGAAAGCACCTGAACCTGCCCATGGCGCCGCTCAGGGAAATGCCGAAGGTTCCCCGTGATGATGGCATCGGCACCACCGGCGATCGCCGCATCGACGTAACGCACATCGTCCGGGTCAGGCAAATCAATGCCGCACGCCTCGGCCTCGACGAACCGGCAACAACTTTCGATTTGACCGATGGTATCCTCCATATAGAGGGAGGCTTCGTGGCTGAATTTGGGATAGCGAGCGGCGCATCTCCTGCACCACGCGATCGGCCCAGTCGATCGCTTCGTCATCGGTCATGCCGACCGTCTCGGATGGCGGAACCCGTCGCATCGTTTCGGTCGTCCGATCAAAATCGGCAAGGATTTCCTCGCGGCAGCGAACGCGCTGAACGAACAAGCGGTACTGCCCGTCCGGCAGCCGGTTCATACGCTCAGCCAATTCGTGGGGAGTCCCAATATCCTCGATCATCGCCGCTTCCGTCGCCACGCCGCCGATCCCTAACGACAACGTACACCGGTTTATTGGATACTTTCCACGCCCTTGGCGCGGTCAGAAGCCGACATGCTGGTATTTTTGGAGAAACTGGCGCGCCCGAAGAGATTCGAACTCCTAACCCTCAGATCCGTAGTCTGATGCTCTATCCAATTGAGCTACGGGCGCGCGGCGTTTTCAAGGAGCGGGACCATACACAAATGATCGGGGGTTCGCAAGGATCGTTTTTATCGCTAAATCTAACCCCATGCGGAAATTCGTGAATCCCGCGCGTAAAAGCGGCTTGTAGGTTTTTTGTGCATTGCGTAAACTCCGGCGACGGTTGGCGGGGGCCGATTTCGACTTTTTTAACCAAAGTCGGTATAGTGCTGTCCCTGACAGGTGTCATCCGAACTGGCGAGCTGAAGGTAGACGGTCCCAATGGTCCTAAAGACGACTCACGCCGCGGCTTTGTGCGCGGTTCTCTTGGTGGGCGGTTGTTCGCTTACCGAGGATGCCCTGTTCCCCTCTTCCGGGGGAACTCCTTCGGGTTCCGCATCCGCTCCGGCGGGTTCGTCGGGTGCCGTCGCCGCCGATCCGTCGGTCGCGCCGCCCAGCTTGGGAACCTCCAACTTCGAACCGCCGGGCGTGACCGCCGGCGCACCCACCAATACCTTCGTCGGTCAGAAGGTTGTCGCGTTGCGCAGCGATCTGCAACAGCTTCAAGGCAAGCTGGCTTCGCAGAACCAGTCGCTGCAATCGATCCGCGGCGAGACCATCAAGGATTCGGCGCAGTATCACGGCACGGTCGCCGCGATCAACGCGCGGCTTCAGGTCGGCACCACGCCCGGCAATCCGATCCTGGGGCAACAGTGGAATTCGGCTCAGGGCGAGCTGGACCGCATCAACGACGACGTCTTGAAGATGAACCGCCTCAGCAACGACGTCACCACGTCGTCGGCGATGGCGGCCTATCTGCTGGAATCGGTGCGCGCCGCCCGCCAGCTTTCGGGCGCGGTCGATGAAGATCACCGCCAGCTTCGCATTCTGGAAGACGAAACCAACCGCACGGTGGTGCTGATCGAACGTCTGCTGGGCGAATTGTCCGACGACGTCAATCGTCAGCAGCAGTATGTGGCCTTCGAACGCCAGAATCTGAACACCCTGGCGATGGCGATCAAGAATGGCCAGCTTTACGGCTCGTCGCTGGCCAGCCGGGCCGGCGGTTATGCTCCGGCGTCGTATGACACGGCCCCGGCGCCGCGTTCGGCGATGATGGGGTCCGACGCGCCGTTGGTCACCATCCGCTTCGCCAAGCCCCACACCAACTACGAGGGCGCCTTGTACACGGCCGTCAAAAGCGCGCTGGATCGCCGCCCCGAGGCTGCGTTCGAAGTGGTCGCCGTGGCCGCCTCGGCTTCGACCGCCGGTCAGCAGGCGCTCAACGCCTCGACCGCTCGCCGCGATGCCGAGCAGGTGGTTCGTTCGCTGACCAACATGGGCCTGCCGGCCGCCCGCATCCAGGTGTCTGGCTCGACCAGCCACACCGCGCGGGTGGGCGAGGTTCAGGTCTTCGTTCGCTAAGCGACCCTTACTTCTCGCCGTTCGAAAAGAACGCCCCGGACCAGATGGTTCGGGGCGTTTTTCTTGGCCATAAGAAAGCAAGCCGCTTACGTGGGATCCAGCACGCTGTCCCAGTACAGGAAATCCCGCCACGACTGATGCAGATGGTTCGGCGGAAACCCCCGCCCCCGCTCGCGCAGCGACATGGGGGAGGGCTCGATCGGCGCGGTCAGCGGGATCATCCGGGCATCGGCCGGCAGGCGGTTGCCCTTTTTCAAATTGCACGGCCCGCAGGCGGCAACCACGTTGGTCCATTCGGTCAGCCCGCCCTTTGAGCGCGGCACGACATGATCGAAGGTCAGATCGGCGGACGGCAGCGATTGCCCGCAATATTGGCACGAGAAACGATCGCGCAAGAAAACGTTGAACCGCGTAAAGGCGGTGCGGCGCGCCACCGGCACGTAATCGCGCAACGAAACCACGCTGGGCAGCCGCATGCGGCGCGACGGCGAGCGGATCTCGCGATCATAGTGCGACACCACATCGACCCGTTCGGAAATAACCGCCTTCACCGCTTCCGGCCAAGGCCACAAGGACAGCGGAAAATAGCTGAGCGGCCGGAAATCGGCATTCAACACCAGCACTGGATAAGCGGCGAACGCAACCACCCGCGCCTCCTACGGCTTGCGCGGCAAGGGTAAAACATGGTTTCTAACGACACCACCGTCTTTTTCGTGACATGGCGTTCACCACCCGCTTCGCCCCCAGTCCGACCGGCCCCTTGCATTTGGGGCATGCCTACGCGGCCCTGTTCGCGTTCGATGCGGCGCGGCGGTCCGGCGGCCGCTTCCTGCTGCGGATCGAGGATATCGACCCGACGCGCTGCCGCCCCGCCTTCACCCAGGCGATCCTTGAGGATCTGGCGTGGCTGGGTTTGCGCTGGGAAGAACCGGTCCGCCACCAGTCGGCGCACTTCGGCGATTATCAAGCCGCGCTAACGCGGCTGGACGCGATGGGGTTGCTCTATCCGTGCGTCTGCACCCGACGTGAGATCGAGGCGGAAATCGCCGCCGCCGGTCACGCCCCGCACGACCCCGAAGGTACGCCCTATCCCGGAACCTGCCGCACCCGGGTCATCGCGGACGACGGTGCCCCGGCGGCTCTTCGCCTGAACGTCGCCGCCGCGTTGAAACGGACCGGCCCCCTGACCTGGTTCGATGCCGAGGCGGGCCGGATCGCCGCCGACCCCATGCCGTTTGGCGATGTCGTGCTGGCCCGCAAGGACGCGCCCGCCAGCTATCACTTGGCGGTCACCGTCGATGATGCGATTCAAGGGGTTACCCTGGTCACCCGCGGCACCGATTTATTCGCCGCCACCCATATTCACCGCCTATTGCAGGCGCTGCTGGATCTGCCGGTGCCCAGCTATCATCACCACCGGCTGTTGACCGACGCCAGCGGAAGGCGGCTTGCCAAGCGCGACCGCGCAATAACCCTGGCCAGTCTGCGGAGCGCCGGAAAAACCCCGACCGAGGTTCGGGCCATGGCGGGTTGGGATCAGACCGAGGGGGCGTAGCGTTTTTCCACGTCGCGGATCAGATCGATTCCCTGGATCATTTCGGAGGTCATGAAGTCGGCGCGTTTGATCGGACCGCCGCTGTTCGGCTTGGGAAACATGCGGGCAAAGGCGTTCATCTTGACCGTCAGACCGCACAAGGCCGCCCCGATCGTCACATGGAAGCGTTCGATCATCGCCCGGACCGAGCGGAATTCATCCTGACTGATGTGCTCCCACATCTCGTTGCTGCGCTTCTCGAAAACCTCCAGCCGCCCGGTGATGCTGGCGCTCATATTGTTGATGGTTTCCTCGATGGTATCGCAGGCCTTCATCAGGTTGGCATCCTGCTTGAGCTGGAAATGAGAGCGAATCGGCTGCAACGACAAAACGCATTCGGTAAAATAGGGCTCAAGACGGTCGAGACAGTTACGGAAATAGCTCAGCGACAAGAACGTATCGCCGTAATCCTCAAGGAAACGAGGAACGTCGCGGATCTCGATGTTCAGGCTTTTGGCCATGGTCTCCAGGCGCTGACGCGCCTTTTTGATATCGGGATCGCGGAATAGCCGAAGGATGTCGTCGAACGAGGTAATCTCGACATTCTCGTCGGTATAGATCATCCGCATCAAGGGACGTGTAAAGAGCAGCATATATTTGGTCAGCTGCTGCGCCTTTTCGCCGGTCAGGCGCAGCGCCTCGAAGTCATTCACGGGGATACCGTGTTCGCGAAGCGAAATACGCAACGAATAGATGTCGTAACTGGGCAACAAGGCCAAACGGCGCAAAACCGCCAGATCGGGGTGAACCTGATCGGCCGGCCAGCCGAACATCCGGGGCAACGCCTCGATCTCGATCTGACCCGACCCGGTATCCTTATCCGAGAAAATCTCGATGACGCTGCGCAGGCGAACGTTCTTAATCAGCCGCGCCGTTTGCAAGGCCGGGGTCTGTAAGGGAATAAGCGACAGCGGCAAAATGAACATCGAGTCCATATCGCTGTCGGAAATGGGCTTTAGTTCTTCGTCCATCGCACCAGCCAACCATAAACCGCGCCATTGTGCCCGGTTTCCACCCGATACGAAACCGTCAAATCAATCTCGTGATGGCGAAAGCAGTGCGGTGGCGGCCTTTCAGCGACGGCTTGATGAATCCGGTTGACCCGATGGGGCGGTTCGCTATAGTCCGCCGACCATCCCGGTGCCCCAGTGGCGGAATGGTAGACGCGGCAGACTCAAAATCTGTTGCTGGCAACAGCGTGCTGGTTCGAGTCCGGCCTGGGGCACCAAATTTCTCCAGCACTTATGGGATTTCGGCGAAGCGCTTTATCCGGCGACGGTGAGGCATGCCGAATTTTGTCCCTCGCCTATCCCCCGTTTCGCGGGATTTCCACGCTCGGCATTTTTTGGTTCGGCGTTACCCTGGGTGGACTTGCCCGGAAAGAGTGGAGGCCATCGTACCCGGCCAGTCCCGTTGCCACCTCCGGGATTGGCTTGAAAAGGGCCCCGGGGATTAACCACCTATGAAAGTGAACACACCGCCCGTGTCCTCGCTAGGTCCGCCCTTATGCCCAGCCGCGTCGTTGATCATCACCAGCTCCCATGGCGGTTCGACAACAGCTTCGGCCGTTTGCCGGAGGCCTTGTTCACCCGGATCAGGCCCGTGCCGGTCCGCTCGCCAAGGGTCGTGCTTCTCAATCATGCCCTCGCCCGGGACCTTGGCCTTGATCTGACCGCCTTGCCGGACGAAGACGCCGCGGGGCTTTTTTCGGGAAATTTGCCGCCGGAAGGGGGCGATCCCCTGGCCCAGGCCTATGGGGGACATCAATTCGGGCATTTCAGCATTCTGGGGGACGGCCGCGCCATCGTGTTGGGCGAGCACATCACGCCCGGCGGCGAGCGGGTCGATATCCAATGGAAAGGGTCCGGACCAACACCCTATTCACGGGGCGGCGACGGGCGCGCGGCGCTAGGTCCGATGCTGCGCGAATACCTGATCAGCGAGGCCATGCATGCGCTGGGCATTCCCACCACGCGTAGTCTTGCCGTGGTGACCACCGGCGAAGCGGTTTATCGGCCCGAGGCTTTGGCCGGAGCGGTTCTGACCCGGGTCGCCGCCAGCCACCTCCGCGTCGGCACCTTTGAGTATGCCGCCACGCGCGCGCCCTGGTGCTTGACGGCGCTGGTTGATCATGCCGTGCGGCGGCATTACCCCGCGTTGACGGATGCGAAATGCCCCGCGCTGTCCTTTCTTCGGGCGGTGTTCGACCGGCAGGCCGATTTGATCGTGGATTGGATGCGCGTCGGCTTCATCCACGGCGTCATGAATACCGACAATATGACCATTTCCGGCCAGACCATCGATTACGGCCCCTGCGCCTTCATGGACGCCTATGACCCGGCCACGGTGTTCAGTTCCATCGACCATCACGGGCGTTATGCCTTTCAAAATCAGATGGCCTGCGCCCAGTGGAATTTAGCGCGTTTCGCGGAAACCCTGCTGCCGCTGCTGACGCCGGACCAGCAAGACGAGGCACGAGACGCCGTTATCGCCTTCCAACACGACATCCAACGGCGTTGGCACGTCATGATGGGCAAAAAACTGGGGCTTTTCGGCCACCATCCCGGCGATGTCGCGTTGGTCGATGATTTGCTGACCTGGATGCACCTTAACGAAGCCGACTACACCAACACGTTCCGCCAGCTGATGTCCGAGGATTTACCGGGCCTCGGGGAATGGACCCCACGCTGGCGAGCCCGCCTGTCGCGGCAAGCCGAGCCCATCGAAGCGGCGCTCGACCGGATGCGCCAGGCCAACCCGGCCTATATTCCCCGCAATCACGTGGTCGAGGCGGCCTTGTCCGCCGCCGACGATGGAAATCTGACGCCCTTCCACGAGCTTTTAGAGGCGTTGTCCTCCCCTTACCACCGCCGCGACGGGCTGGAATCCTATGAACGCCCAGCCCCACCGTCGGACGAGCCCTATCGGACTTTCTGCGGAACCTGACGGCGCACACACCCCTCAAAGACCAAAATGCCTGAGCCTCAGTTCGGCGGCATGGGACTTCAGTTCTTCTTCCGAAAGGCTGGCGAATTTCTGGTAAACCGCCCGGGCCAAATCGAGAAACGTCACCGTGAAGTTGGGATCGAAATGGGTACCCGCGGCAGCATTGATGATCGTCACCGCTTCCTCGTAGGAAAATGCCCGTTTGTAGGGGCGGTCCGACACCAGGGCGTCGAAAACATCGACAATGGCAAAGGCGCGGGCGATGACCGGGATCCGCTCTCCCGCTAGGCGGTCGGGGTAACCGGTTCCATCGTAGCGTTCATGGTGGTGGCGAATCACCGGGATGGCGCCCTGGAACGCAGGCAACTCCTCGATCAACCGCGCGCCGTATTGGCAATGCTCACGCATCACCCGCGCCTCGTCATCCGAAAGCTTTCCGGCTTTCAGCAGGATCCGATCCGGGATGGCGATCTTGCCAATGTCATGAAGGAACGCCCCCGCAATCAGATGACGCAAAATCCCCTGATCGAAGCCAAGCCGTTCGCCAAGCGCTCCGGCGTACAACGCGACCCGGAAGTTGTGCGCCCCGGTGTCGTGGTCACGCATGGTAACGGCCGTGCCCAACACCTCGGCCGTCTGGATGTTCTGTTCCAAGAGCCTGCGCTCGAATTCGGGCCGCACCGCCTCAGGGAGTTCCATCGCCATGGCAACCTCCGGATCCGAGATCATCCACCGGGCGCGAAATGCCGAACCACGTTACGTAAAGCGCAGGCAAGAACACCAGCGTCAGCAGCGTCGCCACCGCCAACCCGCCCATGATGGCATAGGCCATTGGCCCCCAGAAGATGGTGGGCGCAATGGGGATCATGCCAAGAATCGCCGCCGCGGCGGTGAGCAGGATGGGACGGAAGCGGTGCGTCGTCGCCTCGACGACCGCATCCCAAGGGGAACGCCCATGCGCCTTCTCGGTTTCGACCTGGTCGATGAGGATGACCGAATTGCGGGCGATCATGCCGATGAGAGCCAGAACCCCCAGTATCGCCACGAAGCCGAGCGGCTTACCCGAAACAAGCAGAGCCGCGACCACCCCAATGACCCCCAAGGGGGCCACGCTGAGCACGAGGAGCAGGCGGTTGAAGCCCTGCAACTGGATCATCAAGATCGTCAGCATAAGGAGAAGCATCAGCGGCACGACCGCGATCACCGACCGTTGCGCCTTGCCGCTCTCCTCGACGGTTCCGCCGATGGCCACATGGTAACCGGTCGGCAAGCCGGCATTCAATTCGTCGAATTTCGGCGCCAACGTATCGACCACCGTCGCCGGCAAGACGCCGGGGGCGACATCGGCCTGGACGGTGAGGGTCGGCTGGCGGTCCCGGCGCCAGATAAGCGGGAACTCTTGACCGTACTCGACCGAGGCGAGCTGGCTCAACGGCACGGTTTGGCCGTTGGGCAGCGGCACCTGCAAGGTGCGGATGGTCGCCAACGACATGCGCTGCTCGGCCGAGGCCCGCGCCACCACATCGACTAGGTAAATCCCGTCCCGCATTTGGGTAACCGTCGCTCCGGTCACCACGGCGTTGATGGATTGGGCGAGGTCCCGCGAGCTGAGACCGAGGAGACGGGCCTGATCCTGATCGACGCGGATGGTCACCCTGCGGGCCGGTTCGATCCAATCATAGTTGATTTTCTGAACCGAAGCCTGTGAAGCCATGATCTGCGCCGCCTGGAACGCGATCTCGCGGACATGGTCGGGGTCCGGCCCGCTCACCCGATACTGCAACGGCCAGCCGACCGGGGGGCCGAGCTCCAGGGGGTAGACCCGCGCGACGACATTGGGGAATTCGGTCTCCAACGCTTGCTCCAGCCGCGCCTTGACCTTCTCGCGCTGCTCCAATCCCTTGGTAACCACCACGAGTTGGGCGAAATAGTCGTTGGGAAGCTGCACGTCCATCGGCAGATAGAACCGAATTGCTCCCTCGCCGACATAGGTGCTCCAACGGTCGATGTCGTGATCCTCGGCCAGCACCCGGTCCAACTTGGCCGAGATGTCGCGCGTCGCCTGGATCGAGGCGTTCTGGGGCAGCTTCAGATCAACCAGCAGCTCGGGGCGGTCGGAGGACGGAAAGAACTGCTGGGGAACGAAAAGCATGCCAAGCAGCGATAGGGCGAACGCCGCCAGGGTGAGACCGATGGTGCGCCACCGCGCTCGCATCGCCGACAGCAGGAGGCGGCGGAACAGGACCATGATCGGACCCGGCTTCCCGGAATGGGTGGTCTTGGGCAGCTTGAGAACCCAGAGACCCAGCACGGGCGAGAAGATCACGGCGACGAACCACGACGCGAGCAACGCGATGGCAACGACGGCGAAGATCGAGAAGGTGTATTCGCCGGCCCCGCTCCGGGCAAAGCCGATCGGCACGAAGCCGGCCACCGTGACCAACGTCCCGGTCAGCATCGGAAAGGCGGTCGAGGTATAGGCGAAGGTGGCGGCGCGCTCCTTGGTGTCGCCCCGCTCCAACCGGTTAATCATCGTCTCGACCGTGATCATCGCATCGTCAACAAGAAGGCCCAGCGCGATGATAAGGGCACCGAGCGACACGCGCTGGAGATCGATGCCAAATAAACTCATCGCCACGAACACCATGGCAAGGACCAGCGGTATCGAGAGCGCCACCACGCCGCCCGCGCGCGCGCCGAGGGAAACGAAGCTGACCAACAGCACGATGGCGATGGCCTCCCACAGGGCCTCCATGAATTCATCGACCGCATGTTCGACGGTGGCCGGTTGCTCGGCCACCAGCGTGCTCTCGATGCCGATCGGCAAGTCCTTGATGATCTCGGCCATGGCGTGGTCAATATTATGTCCCAAGGCCAGCACGTTGCCGCCGTCCCGCATCGAAATGGCCAACCCGATGGCTTCCTTGCCGTTGACGCGGAACACCGGCTGCGGCGGATCGGCCGGTCCGCGCGTCACATGGGCGATGTCGCTCAAGGGAATGATCCGGCCGTTCGCCATGAAATTGACGGCGAGAATGTCATGCTCCGACCGGAAGGCTCCGCTCACCCGCACAAGGATTTTTTCGTCGCCGGTCTGCACCACGCCGGCCGGCGCAACGGCGTTCTGAGCCTGCAAGGCGCCAAGCAGCGCGGAGCGGTCTAGCCCAAGACCGGCGAGCCGCTCCGTCGAGAACTCGACATAGATACGCTCATCCTGGGCGCCGAGGACTTCGATCTTCGAGACGTCCGGCACTTGCAGCAGCTTTGAGCGCACATCGTCAACGTAGTCCTTCAGCTCGCGATGGGTGAATCCATCGGCGGTAAAGCCATAGATGATGCCGAAGGTATCCCCGAACTCGTCGTCGAATCCCGGACCGGACACCCCTTGCGGCAAGGTATTCCGGATATCGCCGACCTTCTTGCGAACCTGATACCAGATGTCGGGCACCTTGGCGGCCGGGGTCGAGTCCTTCAGATTGACGAAGATCGTCGACTGCCCCGCGGTCGTGTAACTGCGCACGTAATCAAGGCTGGGGGTTTCCTGCAATTTGCGTTCGATGCGTTCGGTGACTTGGCGAAGCGTATCGGTAACGGTGGCTCCGGGCCATTGGGTCTGGACGACCATGGTCTTGACCGTGAAGGAGGGATCCTCGTTGCGGCCCAGCCGGAAATACGATCCGATGCCGGCGATCAGGATGACCAGCATGAGGTAGGTGATGAACGAACGGTGTCCGATCGCCCATTCCGAGAGATTGAAGCCCTTCATTTGGCGTCTCCCAGCAGGCGCACCTTCTGGCCGGGGCGCAGCACCTGTACACCGGCGGTAACCACCGTTTCGCCGGTCTCCAGCCCTTGCGAAATAACGACAGCCGCCGAATCGTAGCGAAGAACCTCGACCGTGCGAAGCGACACGGTCTGGGCCTGGGGATCGACCACCCACACCGCCGGATGGCCGTTCTCCTGGGTCAGCACGCTCGCCGGCAATTCCACCCCCGCCGGGGCGGTCAAGGTGACGCTGCCGGTAACGGTGGCGCCAAGCCGCATGGCCTCGGGCGGATCGATGAGACCGACCTTGACCAAGAACGTCCGCGTGACGGGATCGGCTTGCGGCGCCACTTCCCGGACGCGGCCCGTCGTCTTGATCTTTGGATCGTCGGTCAAGGCGATGTCCACCACCACGTCACGCGACGATGTCCGCATGATCTGGGCCGGCACATCGAACACGGCATCGCGCCCTCCGTCGTGCGCCACTTGGACAATCATCCGACCGGCGGCGGCGACCTCGCCGGGTTCCGCGCCGATGGCCGTGACCATGCCAGCCGAATCGGCCCGCACTTCGGTGTAGCCGAGCTGTTCCTCGGCGCTACGAAGCTGCGCCTGGGCGGAATTGACCTGAGCCTCGACCGTTTGCAGAACCTGTTGCGCCTGGTCGAAACGCGAACGCGACGCGTACCCCGTTTCGAGCAATTTCTTCTGGCGTTCGAAATCGTTTCTGGCTTGGAGCAACTGCCCGCGCGCGGCGGACAGATTCGCCTGCGCTTGCCGCAGCCCATTCTGCTGGATTTGCGGATCGAGCTGGGCGATGACCTGCCCGGCCTTGACGCTGTCGCCGACGTTGACGCGCCGCGCGACAAGGCGCCCGTCCAAGCGAAAGGCAATGCTTTCCTGCACCTGCGGCTTGATCTGCCCGGTTAGGGATAGGGTCTCTCCGGTCGCGCGGCGCTCGACGGTGAGCGCGCGGACCGGCCGCGCGGGCGGCGCGGGCGGCGCGGGCGGCTTCGAATCGCCGCAGCCGACAAGGGTTACGGCGGCAAGAACAATCATGGCAAGGCGAATGGGGGACATCGGCGGCACCTTCGGTTTCGCGAGGCGCGCGGGCTGCCGAAGCGGCCTTGCGCTGCACTGATGCATGAACTATAATGCACTCATCAGTGCAATTCAATGGTGTTTCGATGAAACCGCCCTCTCCTTCGGAAAACCCGTCGACCCCACGAACGGGATCGCGCGCCGCCATCGTGAACGCGGCCGAACGTCTGTTCCTGAATCGCGGCTTCGGCGGCGTCAGCATGGATGAACTGGCCGAGGAAGCCGGCGTGGCGCGGCGCACGCTCTACAATCAATTCGCCAGCAAGGAAGACATCCTCCGCGAAATGCTGTTGCGCATCTCGACGCAGCTTGGCCGCGCGCTTCCCCCGGGAATCGAGACCCAAGGCGATGTCGAGGAGGTGTTGGGGCTTATCGCCCGAGGGGTCCTGGCTTTCCAGGCGCCGCCGGAATTTGTTGGTCTACTGCGGATGACGGTCGCCGACGGGCGGCAGTTTCCATGGATCACCGCCGCCCTTGATTCCGTCCTGAAGCCTTACCTGGATCGGTTCGAGCGCTACCTGTCCCATTTGATGTCCGTGGGCGTGCTGGACTGCCCCCACCCATTCATGGCGGCGCAGCAGTTCCTCGGCCTGCTCAACGGATCGACCTTGTGGCCACGGCTTTTCAGCCCGGACAGCGTGTCCTCCTCGCCCGACACCGTGGTCGAGGAGGCGGTCCGCATGTTCTTGGCACGGTACAGGGCGTGACGGACGCCGCTCAGTCGAACAGGCTGGAAACCGAGCGTTCTTCCGAAATGCGCTGGATCGATTCGGCCATCAAGGGCGCGATGCTGATTTGACGGATGTTGCGGGCGTTGCGCACCGCCTCGGTCGCCGGGATCGAATCGGTGATCACCAGTTCCTTCAAGGGCGAGTTGGTCACCCGTTCCACCGCCTTGCCCGACAGCACGCCGTGGGTGACATAGGCCGACACCGACACCGCCCCGGCCTTCATCAACGCGACCGCCGCGTTGCACAGGGTTCCGGCGGAATCAACGATGTCATCGACCATCACGCAACGCCGCCCCTTGACGTCGCCGATGATGTTCATCACTTCGGATACCCCGGCGCGCTCGCGGCGCTTGTCGATGATCGCCAAATCGGCGTCGATCCGGCTGGCGATCGCGCGGGCGCGCACCACGCCGCCGACATCGGGCGACACCACCATCAGGCCTTCGTCGGAATGGGCGCGGATATCGTTGGTGAAAACCGGCGCCGCGTACAGATTATCCAGCGGAATGTCGAAGAAGCCCTGAATCTGGCCCGAATGCAGATCCAGTGTCACCACCCGGTCGGCCCCGGCGGTGGTGATCAGATTGGCAACCAGCTTGGCCGAGATCGGCGTGCGCGGACCCGATTTACGGTCCTGGCGGGCATAGCCGAAATAGGGAATGACGGCGGTGATCCGCTTGGCCGACCCGCGGCGCAGTGCGTCCAGCGTGACCAGCAACTCCATCAGATTATCGTTGGCGGGATAGCAGGTGGATTGGATGACGAACACATCCTGGCCGCGCACATTCTCGTGAATCTCGACGAAAATCTCGTGATCCGAGAAACGCTTGACCGCCGCATTGGCCAACGACATCGCGAGATATTCGGCAATCGCTTCCGACAGCGGCCGATTGGAATTGCAGGCCAAGATTTTCATGATCGTCCCCTGGGCAAGGAGGCCCCCGTATATCAGCGGCTACTGTTTCTGTAAAGATTGTGACCGATCCGCGTCGATGGCTTGCACCACGCCGCTGGCCCCACCCTCGCCGACGTCGCGGGCCAAACTTCCCCACGGCCCGGCCAAAACGCCCTTGGCGACCGGCCCTTTTTGCTCGACCGTTCCGAGTTGGCGTCCGTCGGCCCGTTTGATCGTCCACACCACCGCCAGCATGTCCTCGCCCGGACGGCCCGGGGTGATCTCGACCTTGCCCAGGATCGTGTAGTCCGGGTTTTTGGCGGTCATCACCACGCCTTGGCGTTCCAGCGCGGCCCGCAGTGCCCGCGTCAGCGCATGGTCACCGTCGCCGGGCAACCCCGACAAGGGTTGAATGCTGGCTTTCGGCCGATTCCGGGCGCCCTTGGGTTCCGAAGCGGCGGGCAACCCGATCAAGGCTGCCGCCGCCGGATCGACATAGGTTTTCATCGCCCAGGCCGAGCGTTGCTCCCACACCGGCTTCGGGATCACGGCACGGCTGTGAGTTGGCTCGGCACCGTCGGCCGGAACCCAGGTCCACACCACAAGGATCTTGCCCTTGGTTTCGCTTTGCTCGGCCAGAACATGCGCCGATCCGGGCAATCCGTCGCCGACCGAGGCGGGAATGTCGTGATCGCCCAGGGATTCGACCATCGCGTTGGCCAGCGCCAGCGCCTCGGGCGAATCATCGATCGGTTTGACCGCCACCGTGACCACCGGGGGCGGACGAACCAGTTCGGACACCGTGTCCTCGTGCCGGAACGGCTGCGGCACGTCGCCGCATCCGGCCAAAAAAGCCAAAAGCAGCAGGACGGGGTGTTTCATCCCACAACCATCGCCACGCAGGTCATCAAGAACCCGGCCACGGTCACCACGAAGATGAAATTCATATAGGGCATCAGCGCTCCAACACGATGGCCGAAATTTGGCGGCCGTAATCCGGCTCGCCCCGCAAGGTCGAACGGCGATAACTGAAGAATCGGGCTTCATCGCGGCAGGTGTCGGCGGGAATCCGGCCGATGGTGCCCACCCCGGCTTGCGCCAAGCGCCGCGCGATATAGCCCGGCAGATCGAACAGCGGATGGCCGTCGCGCCGCCCCTTGGCGAAGAAGTCGCGGTTGCGCGGGTCCTCGTCCAAGAAGACCTTGGGGAATTCCGGCCCCACCTCATACGAGCAGGCCGCGATGCACGGCCCCACCACCGCCACCAGATCGGCCGCGGCAACCCCCAGCTCGGCCATCCGCGCCACGGTTTGATCAAGAACCCCGCCCTGGGCGCCCCGCCAGCCGGCATGGGCGGCCCCCACCGCGCGGCCCTTCTTGTCGGCGAACAGCACCGGCGCGCAATCGGCGGTCAGAATTCCCAAAACAAGGCCCGGCCGGTTGGTGACCATGGCATCGGCCTTGGGCGCATGGCCCGGCGCGAAGGGAGCATCGACCACCACCGCCAACGCGGTATGCGCCTGATGCACGGTGACCAGATGATCGGCGGGGCGCTCCAGCATTTCGGCGATGCGCGCCCGGTTGGCGGCCACCGCATCCGGTTGATCCTTCGAGCCCGGCCCGCAATTCAGCGAACGGTACAGCCCATCGGACAAGCCGCCCTCGCGGGTGAAGAAGGCGTGGCGAACGCGGGGAATTTCGTTAAGAACAGCGAGCGTGATCATCTAATCAAAAGCCAAGGCAGCGGGCAGCGCCGGATGGGTCAGCGCCAAGACCTTGAACAGGGTGCCCATTTCGGCCGGATCAATCAAGCGGTGAACCCCCGCCTCCAGCGCATGCTTGGTCTCGATGGACTGCCCGGCTGTCAAATGCTGGGCGCGCACACCGATTCCCATGCGGGTCAGGAACGTGCCTTGGGGCAGTGGCCCCCACGCCCGCGCCGGGGCGGCGGCCTCGGCCAAGGACTGAAAATCGACATGGGCGGTCCAATCGGCCTCGCCGACATCGGCTAGAATGGGATGATAGGAATGGCGGCGCACCGCCTGCAAGGTCTCGCCCACCCCGAAACGGGCCGGGCCGTAATCGATGATCAAGGCCGCGCCGCCGTTCGCGTTTAACCGGCGGCCGAGATCGGCGACAAAACGGCGGCCATCGGGGCAGGTTTCGAACACGGCGCCATCGGGGGCATCGGCGGGTCCCAGGGCCGCTTCGCCCAAGGTGAAAACCAGCGAACCGTCCTCGGCCAATCCCACCCGGCGGTGGCGCCATTCGCCTTGGGCGCGGACCGCTTGCTCGATCGGCAGGGCATCGACGAATTCGTTGGCGACCAGCAGGGTCGGCGCGGGCGGAATCGCGTCCAACTTTTCCGCCCAGCGCACGGGGTGACCGGCGAGGGCCTGGCGCTGCCGCTCACGCAGCACCGGGCTGGTTTCAATCAGCCAAATGTCGAGGGCGGCCGCGAACTCGGGCACCATGCGGGCCGTGCGCAACAGATCGCTCATCAAGGTGCCGCGTCCGGGTCCCGCCTCGATCAGGGCCAGCTTGGCGGGCGCGCCCATCGCCCGCCACATCTCGGCCAGCCACAGGCCGATCATCTCGCCGAAGGTCTGGCTGATTTCCGGGGCGGTGATGAAATCGCCCGCCGAACCCAGGGGATCGCGTGTGGCGTAGTAATGGGCATTGGCCAACGCCATCACCTGGGCGACCGGGACCGGCCCCCGCTCGCGGATCATGGCGACCACGTGGTCGTGCAGGCTCATGCCTTGCGGCGGCCGACGGCCCAAATCATCAGCAAACCGGCGGCGATCACCGGCAGCGACAGCAATTGCCCCATCGTCGCCCCGCCGAATAGAAAGCCCAAATGAGCGTCGGGCTGACGGAAAAACTCGGCGGTGGTACGCGCCAAGCCGTACCCGGTAAGGAAAATCCCGGCCAAGGTGCCGCTGCGCTGGCGAACGGCGGGAATCCGCCACGCCGCGAACAGAATCAGGCCCAACAGCAGCCCTTCCAACCCCGCTTCATACAGTTGGCTGGGATGACGCGGAACCGGCCCGCCGCCGGGAAAGACCATCGCCCACGGCACGTCGGGGGCTACCCGGCCGAACAGCTCGCCGTTGACGAAATTGGCGATGCGTCCGAAAAACAAGCCCATCGGCACGGCGCAGCACACCACGTCGGCGATGGCGAAGAAATCGCGGCCCCGGGCGCGGGCGAACAACACGATCGCCGTGATCACCCCCAGCAAGCCGCCGTGAAAGCTCATCCCGCCGTGCCAGACGGCCGGAATCTCCAGCGGATTGTTGAAGTAGAAGACCGGCTTATAGAACAAGACATAGCCGAGCCGCCCGCCCAGCACCACGCCCAGCGTCGCCCAGACCAGGAAATCGTCGATCTCCAGCTCGGTCATCGCGTGCGGCGGGCGGGCGACCAACCGCTTGACATAGGACCAGCCCAGCATCAGCCCGGCGATATAGGCGATGGCGTACCAACGGATGGCGATCGGACCCACCGCGATGGCGATCGGGTCGATCTGCGGGTAGATCAGCGTTAGCATAAGCGCCTCACCGATAAGGGTCGGGCTGCGACAGGAAGTGGTTGACGTACCGCCCCACCCCGTCTTCCAACGCGGTGAAGGGTTTGTCGTAGCCGGCGGCGCGCAGGTGCTCCATCTTGGCTTCGGTGAAGTACTGGTACTTGTCGCGGATGGCGATCGGGGTGTCTTGGAACTTGATCTGCGGTTCCTTGCCCAGCGCGCGATAGACCGACGAGGCCAAATCCAGGAAGGTCCGCGCCTTGCCGGTGCCGACGTTGAAAATGCCGCTGACCTGGGGGTTATCGACCAGCCATAGCATCACGTCGATGCAGTCGTCGATCCAGATGAAGTCGCGCATCTGCCCGCCGTCGGTATAGTTCGGATTGTGCGAGCGGAACAATTGATAGGGCGCGCCCGCCACCGCGTGCGGATGGATCTGCGCCACCACCGACTGCTGACCGCCCTTATGGTATTCGTTGGGGCCGTAGACATTGAAGAACTTCAGCCCGGCCCAT
This sequence comes from uncultured Rhodospirillaceae bacterium, assembly GCA_903899885.1. Lineage (GTDB taxonomy): Bacteria > Pseudomonadota > Alphaproteobacteria > Rhodospirillales > Magnetospirillaceae > CAIULK01. Next base: position 74,211 of record CAIULK010000152.1, on the reverse strand, counting down.
TGCGGCGGACGGCGCGCGCCGTCGAGAATTTTGCGCGACACCCGGCGATCGAACAGATGCTTCGACCAGCCATAGGCGTTCAAGGGGCGCAGCTTGGCCAGATGCTCGATCGACCAATCATCGTCGAAGCCCTGGCTGCCGTCGCCGTAGGTCGCGGCACTCGACGCATAGATAAAACGGACATCGTTCATCGCGCACCACTTCCACAGTGCCAGCGACAGCGAGAAATTATTGGCCGAGATTTTGTCGGCGTCGGTTTCCGTGGTCGCCGAAATGGCGCCCATATGGATGATCATCTTGACCGGCTTGCGGTTCGCTTCCAGGAAATCGAACAACTGCTCGGGATGGACGATGTCGGCCAATTCGCGCTTGGCGATGTTGCGCCATTTGACCCCGTCGCGCAGACGATCGCACACGACCAGCCGCCCCTCGCCGCGCCGTTCCAGCGCTTCAAGCATGTTCGAGCCGATGAACCCCGCCCCGCCGGTGACCACGATCATCTGCTTGTCTCCCTGATTTTCATATCCGTCCGAGTTATAGGCGGCACCCCTCGGATCGGCAAGGGGGGTTCCCTTGAACCCGCGCGCAAGGCATCTTGGACACTCGGCATTCCCAGCACCAGGAACACGCGACCGTGGACGATGTTTTGATCGAGGACAGCGGCAGCGCCTGCCCGGTGATCGGCCTGGGCAAGGCCGATTTCGACGCCTGGGCCGCCGGGGCGGACGAGCGCGTGCGTGCCTGGGTGGCGTCGAACGGCTTTACCGGCGATAGCGGCACGCTGTGCGTGGTCCCGGCCGAGGGCGGCGGGCTTGGGCTGGTTCTGGCCGGGCTGGGCGGCAAGGACGATCCTTGGATCTGGGCGCAGTTTCCGTCCAAGCTCCCTCCCGGCGATTACCGCTTGCAATCGGGTGGCGACGGCAGCCGCGCGGCGCTGACCTGGGCCTTGGCGGCCTATTCCTTCGGCCGCTACAAAACCAAGGCGGCCCCCAAACCCCGCCGTTTGGTCTGGCCGGCCGATGCCGACCGGGCTTGGGTCACGGCGGCGGTCACGGCCACCACTTTGGTCCGCGATCTGATCAATACCCCGGCGGCCGATTTGGGCCCGGCCGAGCTGGCGGCCAGCGCCGACCGGCTGGCCGCCGAATTCGGGGCCGTGGTTCACACCATCGTCGGCGACGGCCTGCTGGCCGCCAATTACCCCTGCCTGCACGCGGTCGGCCGCGCCGCCGGGGCCGCCCGGCAGCCCCGTTTGATCGATCTTGTCTGGGGCGATCCGTCGGCACCCAAGGTGACCTTGGTCGGCAAGGGGGTGTGTTTCGATACCGGCGGGCTGGATCTGAAATCCTCGGCCAACATGAAACTGATGAAGAAGGACATGGGCGGCGCCGCGCATGTTCTGGGGCTGGCCTCAATGGTCATGGCGGCCGCATTGCCGGTCCGCCTGCGGGTTCTGATTCCGGCGGTCGAGAATTCGGTGTCGGGCGACGCGATGCGCCCGCTGGATGTTCTGGCCACCCGCAAGGGGGTCACCGTCGAGATCGGCGACACCGACGCCGAGGGCCGCCTGATTCTGGCCGACGCCCTGTGGGAAGCCGGCCTCGAAAAGCCGGATCTTTTGATCGACATGGCGACCCTGACCGGGGCGGCCCGCGCCGCGCTCGGCCCCGATTTGCCCGCCTTGTTCACGCCCGACGAGAATCTGGCCCAAGCGATCCTGACCGCCGCCGAAATCCAGGCCGACCCGGTCTGGCGATTGCCGCTGCACAAGCCCTATCGCGCGATGCTGGACTCGAAGGTCGCCGATCTGTCGAGCGTATCGAGTTCCTCGTTCGGCGGCGCGATCACCGCCGCGTTGTTCCTGGCCGAGTTCGTTCCGCCCGGAACGCGTTGGGCGCATTTCGACCTGATGGCCTGGAATACCGGGACCAAACCCGGCCGGCCCGAGGGCGGCGAGGCGATGGCGATGCGCGCGGTCTTCGCGATGCTGACGAAAAGATACCCGTCGGCCGGGAGTCGTTAACAATCAGCGTTGCCGAAACCCGGCCCTTCGGTTAGAAGATTTCGTCGGCGGAACAAACGAGCGGATCATGGATCAGCGGTTGGGAGCGGTTCAAGCGCTTCAGATGTGGCGCGGTGCCATCGTCGAGAGCGTTCGGCGTGACGGCCCCGACCTGTCCGCCCGCCAGATGGCCTTGGTGCTCACCGTTTATCTGACCCCTCCGCCCCACACGGTACGCGGTCTGGCGCTGACCCTGAACGTTTCGAAACCGGCGATCACCCGCGCACTCGACCGCTTGTCGGAACTGGGCATGATCAAGCGCAAGATCGACGAGGCCGACCGCCGCTCGGTCCTGGTGCAACGCACGGTCAAGGGCTCGGTCTTCCTGCGCGAATTCGGCGATCTGGTGGTCAGCGCCTCGGAAGAGGCGGAAGCGGAAGCGACCGGCGAGTAACGCCTAGGCGGCGCGAAACATTGCCGAGGCGGATCCAAATCACTGGCGGCACCGGCTCACCGAAGCCATTGCGTCCACCCCCCACGAAATCCTCGTCCTTGGTGATGATGACGGCGCCACGGCGAACCGCCTCGCGCCAGAGCGGGCGGCAGTTGCGCATCAACCAGAATTTTCAAGAAGCCGCCCGCCACATTGATCTGGATCGAAGGTAATGCGCGCCATGGCGCTTAGGATACACGCGAGGGTCCGCTTCCCCAGACAGGAATCGTCACAGCGCCGCCAGCACCTGATCGGTGGATCGCACGCGGCCAAGCAGCGGCAGGATGGTGCGGCAGGCGAAGGCGTGGGCTTCGGCGCTGATGCTCGACATCGCGTCCTCGACGAAGATCTGGGTATAGCCGCGCTCAAACCCGTCCCGCGCGGTCGATTCGACACCGAAATTGGTGGCGATCCCGGCCAGAACGATGGTGTCGATGCCGCGCCGACGCAGTTGCAGATCCAGTTCGGTTCCGTAAAAGGCGCCCCACTGCCGCTTGGTGATCACCAGATCGCCCGGCTGCGGCGATATTTTGCCGACGAAGTCCGAGAAATCGGGCGGCGGATCGCCGCCGCGCAAGCTGGCGTCGGTCGGCATCCGAAGCGCGTCGCCGCCGTCCTCGGAAAACACCACATGCACCGGCACCACCAGCCCGCCGGTCGCCCGGAAACGCATGGCGAGACGAACCGCGTGGGCGACCACCTCGGTTCCCGAATACGGGGCCAAGGTCGGACGACTAACGATGCCTTGTTGCAGGTCGATCAAGACCAGAGCGGTATTTTTCGGATCCAGAACCAGCACGCTCACGCCCGCAGGGTCCCGCCGGTCGCCTTGGCGACCGCCTCGATCACCTTTTTCGAGACGGCCTCGATATCCTCGTCGGTCAAGGTCCGCTCGGTCGGTTTCAGGGTGATCTGAAAGGCCACCGATTTACGGCCCTCGGGGATGCCGGTCCCTTCATAGACGTCGAAGACACGGGCGTCGGAAATCAGCCCCTTGTCGGCGCCGCGCGCGGCGCGCACCAAGGATTCGGCGGCCACCCCGGTTTCGACGACGAAGGCGAAATCGCGATCCAGCGTTTGGAAGGGCGACAGTTTCAAGGCCGGACGCGCCTTGGTCGCCTTGGCCTTGAGCGGCGGCACGGCGTCGAGGAACAGCTCGAACGCCACCACCGGCCCCTTAACGTCCATCGCGGTCAGCACCACGGGATGCAGATCGCCGAAATAGGCCACCGGTTTATTGCCCAGCCGCAGCGTGCCCGACCGGCCGGGGTGATACCAAGCGGGGGCTTCGGCGACCGTGACCAGCGAATCGGTGTTCATGCCGGTGGCCGCCAGGGCGGCCAGAGCGTCGGCCTTGGCGTGGAAGACATCGACGGGCAGCGGATGCCCCTTCCATTGGCGCGGGCGCGCCAGACCGGCGCGCACCCCGGCGGCGACCGCCTTTTGCTGGCCGGGTTCGGGACCGTCGAATTGCGGGCCGATTTCGAACAGCGCCAGATCCTTGGTGCCGCGATCGGCGTTGCGCCCGACCGCCGCCACCAGATTGGGCAGCACCGAGGGGCGCATGCGGTCGAGATCGCTGCTAATCGGATTCGCCAGCGACAAGGCGGGATCACAGCCGCCAAACAATTCCGCAGTCGCCGAGGGCAGGAACGAGAAGGTCACGGTCTCGACCATCCCGCGCGCCGCCAGCAGGCGGCGCACCCACCCGGCGCGGCGCTGCGCGGGCGTCAGCACCGGGCGCGGCATCGAGGGGCGCGGCAAGGGCACCGCCGGGATCGCGTCGTAGCCGTTGATGCGGATCAGTTCCTCGACCAGATCATGTTCGGCCGTGATATCGCCGCGCCAAGACGGCGGCACCACCAGAATGCCGTCGGCATGTTCGGAAACCACGCAGCCCAAATCGCGCAGGATGTGCTCCTGACGGGATTTGTCCAGCGTCACGCCGCCCAGATCGCCAACCCGGCCGGGCCGCAGCACGATCGAATTGCACCAATCCGGTTCCGACCCGGCGATCACCAGTTCCGAGGCCTCGCCGCCGCACAAATCCAGGATCATCCGGGTGGCGACTTCCGCCGCGTCGCGCACGAAGGCCGGATCGACCCCGCGCTCGAAACGGAAGCGGGCGTCGGACAAAATATCCAGCTTGCGCCCAGTCGCCGCCGTGCGGACCGGATCGAAATAGGCGGCCTCGACGAACACCGAGGTGGTCGCCGCCGTGCAGCTTGACCGTTCGGCGCCGATCACCCCAGCCAATGCCTCCGGCCCCTCGAAATCGCCGATCACCGTCATCTCGGGATCGAGATCATAGAACTTGCCATTCAAGGCGGCCAGACGTTCGCCCGGTTTGGCCAGACGGGCATGCAGATTGCCGTGCACGGTATCGGCGTCGAAGACATGCAGCGGACGGGCGAGGTCCAGCGCGATATAGTTGGTGATATCGACCAAGGCCGAAATCGGCCGCAGGCCGACCGCACTCAGGCGATCCTTCAGCCAATCCGGGCTTTCGCGATTGGTCACGCCGCGGATCAAACGCCCAACAAACAGCGGGCACGCCGAGGACGCGTCCGGCGGAAAGTCCAGATGCACGCCGATCGGGCTTTTGAAGGTTCCGGGGACGGCGCTGGTGTTCAGCGGCTTCAAGCGGCCCAAGCCACCGGCCGCCAAATCACGGGCGATCCCACGAACACCCAGGCAATCGGCGCGGTTCGGGGTGACCGAGATTTCAATCACCGGATCGGTGTTCAGCACATCGGTCAAGGGCGTTCCGGCCGCCAGATCGGGGGCCAGTTCGGCGATGCCCTCGTGATCCTCGCCCAGACCCAATTCGCGCCAGGAACACATCATCCCCTGGCTTTCGACGCCGCGCACCTGGCCCTTCTTCAAGGGCTCGCCGGTCACCGGAATAACCACGCCGGGCTGCGCCAAAATCACCTTCAACCCCGCCCGCGCATTGGGGGCGCCGCACACCACTTGCAGGGTGGCGCTGCCGGTGTGCACGGTGCAGACCCGCAACCGGTCGGCATTGGGATGCTTGTCCGCCGCCACCACGTCGGCGACGATAAAGCCAGCCAGGGCCTTGGCGGGATCGCGGACCTCCTCGACCTCCAACCCCAGCGCGGTCAGCTTCAGCTCGATCTCGTCCAGCGAGGCCTCGGTGTCGAGGTGGGTCTTCAGCCAAGACAGCGTGAATTTCATCGCGCCAGCCCCCCGACCAGACCAGGGACATCGAAGGCCGCGAAGCCGTAATGTTCGAGCCAGCGGATATCGGAATCAAAGAAGGTGCGCAGATCGGGAATGCCGTATTTCAGCATCGCCATCCGCTCGACCCCCACCCCGAAGGCAAAGCCCTGGTAGCGGCTGGGATCGATGCCGCACGAGCGCAGCACGTTGGGATGCACCATGCCGCAGCCCAGAACCTCCAGCCAACCCTTGCCGGGACCGATCTTGAGTTCGCCGCCTTCGCGCGAACAGCCGATATCGACCTCGGCCGAGGGCTCGGTGAACGGAAAGAAACTGGGGCGGAAACGCACCGGCACGTCGTCGATTTCGAAGAACGAGCGGACGAATTCGATCAGACAGCCCTTCAAATGGCCCATATGCGCCGATTCGTCGATAACCAGCCCCTCGACCTGATGAAACATCGGCGTGTGGGTCATGTCGGAATCGCAGCGATAGGTGCGGCCCGGCGCGATGATGCGGATGGGCGGCTGGCCCGCGCACATCGTGCGGATCTGCACCGGCGAGGTATGGGTGCGCAGCAGATGGCGCCCGCCCTCGGCCCGTTCGCCGAAATAAAAGGTATCGTGCATCTGCCGGGCGGGATGCTCGGGCGGGATGTTCAGGGCGGTGAAGTTATGGAAGTCGTCCTCGATATCGGGACCTTCGGCCACTTCGAAGCCCATTTGGGCGAAGATGGCGGTGATTTCCTCCATCACCTGCGGGATCGGATGAACGCGGCCCACTTGTTCGGGGCGCACCGGCAAGGTGACATCGACCCGCTCGCGCACCAAGCGTTCTTCCAACGCCTTGGCTTCCAGCTCGGCCTTGCGGGCGGCCAGGGCGGTTTGGATGTCGTCCTTTAGGGAATTGAGCTGTTGCCCGGCGGCCTTGCGTTCGTCGGGCGTCATCGCGCCCAGGCCGCTCATCAGCGCCGAAACGCTGCCCTTCTTGCCCAGGATGGCGACTCGCGCCCCCTCCAGCGCCTCGATCGACGAGGCGTTGGAAACGGCGGCGAGCGCTTCGGAACGGAGGTTGTCCAGCCCGTCCATGACCGGCCCTTACTGAAGGGCCGACTGGGCCTTGACCACCAGGGACTTGAACGCCTCGGGCTCGCGGATCGCGATGTCGGACAGAACCTTGCGGTCGAGCGCGATGCCCGCCTTCTTCAGCCCGTCCATGAAACGCGAATAGCTGAGGCCGTGCGCGCGGACACCAGCGTTGATGCGCTGGATCCACAGCGAGCGGAAATTCCGCTTGCGCACCTGACGGTCGCGATAGGCGTAGCGAAGCGCCTTTTCGACCTTTTCGATCGCGATGGTGATGCAGGTGCTGGCGCGGCCGCGATAGCCCTTGGCCAGCTTCAGAATCTTCTTGTGACGGGCGTGCGCCGTCACGCCCCGCTTAACGTGCGCCATTTATGTCAGTCTCCGTAAGGCAAGTAGTGCTTTTTGACCTTGTAGCCGTCGGCCTCGAAGAGGACGAAGGTGCCACGGGCCTTGCGCTTCATGCTTTGCGGCTTGGCGGACAGGCAGTGGCGCTTGTTCGCCACGTTCCCCTTGACCTTACCACTGGCGGTGAGCTTGAACCGCTTCTTGGCGGAGCTCTTGGATTTCATTTTGGGCATTTCTGTATCCTTAGTTTTTAGTAACCCAGCGGCCGGGCAGCCCTAGTCACAGGCCCGGCGCGCCCTGGAAGGGCAGGGTTATAGCCCCTACCCCCCGGAATGTCAAAACGAGTCTGGAGATAGAGCGCGCGCCCGGCGAGGGCATCACTCTAATCAATCCCGATCGCCAGCACGGTTTCGGTGCCTTCGTCCCATCCGTCCCACAAAAAGTCCTGATGGCGGCCGTCGGCGATCAGGCGCAGGGCGTACCGCACCTGTTCTTCATAAAACCGGCAGAACGCGCCTTTTTGCGTCATGCCGCCGTTCATTTCGTGCGCCTCGGCCGGGCAGGGCGAGCCGCAGAACGCCCGAATCGCGCATTCGGCGCAGCCCGGCACATCCTCGACCTTGCGGCCGGTGACCAGGCTGAAGGGTGGGCTGTCCAAGATCTCCTCGACCGGCTGGGTGAACAGATTGCCGCCCGCGAAGCTTGGCAGACCAATGAATTCGCTGCACGGAAACACATCGCCGTTGGGGGCCAGCGCGAAAAAGCCGCGCCCGCCGCCGCAGGGCGAAATGTCGCACATCAAACGCCGCGCGGTCGGCGCCAGAAGGGCGATCAGGATATTGGCGAAATTGGCGACGATCAGCTTGCGGCCGGTTTCCTTATAAAGGGCATGGGTGCGCTCCAACGCCGCGATATAAGCGTCGGCCATTTCCTGGTCGCCGCCCCGCCCGGCGCGGGCCGAGGGCAGCGTGCAGCGCGTCAGGTTAAGCATGCAGGCGGGAACCCGGCGGTGGTGCAGAAAATCGACCATCTCACTTAGGGATCGCCGGTTCGCCTCGGTCATCGTGCAAATGACGTTGTAACCACGGTAGCCGTCCAGCCGTTCGATGGCGCCGACGACGGCGTCGAAGACCCCGTCGCCGTTCCAGCGCCGCCGGGTTTGATCGGCGATATCCCGATCCGGTCCGTCGAGCGACAGGCCGATCCCCACCCGGTGCTTGGTGAGGAAGTCCACCGCCGCCTGGTCGAGCAAGGTGGCGTTGGTTTGTACCCCGAAACGGAAACGATCCCCGTAAGCCTCGATCCCGGCGAAGATCGCGTCGCTGGTCAACAGCGGTTCGGCGCCGTGAAAGATCACCTGCGGCAAGCGTCCTTCCGGCATGGTGCGGCGGAAATAGCCGTGCAGCCGCTCCAACGCCGCCAAAACCTGGGCGGTGCCCATGCTTTCGCCGCTTTTGCGCATCGCTTCGGGGATGTAGCAATAGGAACAATTCAGGTTGCAGCGTTCGGTCGGGTTGAAATAGACCGCCGACGGCGTGAGATGAAAGCGCAAGGCCTCCATCTCGGCCTTCAGGCTGGCGGCGTGGGTTTGAAAGGCGGCGCGCAGCGCGCCCTCGCCCGCCCTGTCCTTCTCGACCAATCCCCAAAACGCGGTATCGGGCTCGATCAACGCGATATGGGTGGGATGATTGATCTCGAACGGCTGAAAGGCCGCCGTCATGGCCTGTCCTTCGGTGCCGGAACCTGTTTGTCCATCAAAACGAAATGCGACAGGCCGGTGCCCTCGGCGTTGCAGGTCTTGCGCAGGGCGATCACCGCCGGACGGATCTTTTCAGGAAGGGTTTTGGTCATCACGCTCTCCGAAACACATGGGAAGGGCGTCGGCCAAGCGCGAGGCTTCGCCGAAATCCTTTCCATCGGATTTCGTCCTTCGTGAATCAGATCCAGCAGGTCTTCTGGCTTTCGGATCGGCCATCTTGGCTATGCCTTCCCAGCGGGAAACCCCGCCAGTGGCTGGCTTATCGCCCATAGCCGATGTCCCCGATTACAGCGGCGGGACCGCCACGGAATTTCACCGTGTTCCGGGATACTGGATACCTAATTTGATACGGCGGACAAGGGCCGGAGTCAAGCGCGGCCTTCGAATGCTATTTCACGAGAAGATAAGCAAGGTAGCCGATGGCGCCCGACGCGGGGATGGTGAAAATCCATGCCCAGACGATGTTGGCGGCCACCCCCCAGCGTACCGACGACACCCGCCGCGCCGCGCCTACACCGACGATCGCCCCGGTAATCGTATGGGTGGTCGAGACCGGCACCCCCAGCCATGTCGCGCCGAACAGGGTGATGGCCCCCGCCGCCTCGGCGCAAAAACCTTGGAACGGGCGCAAATCGGTGATCCGCGTGCCCATCGTCCGCACGATCCGCCAGCCGCCCATCAGCGTGCCCAAACCCATCGCGATTTGCGAGGCGAGAACCACCCACAGCGGGATCGTGAAGTCCGGCCCCAAATAGCCTTGCGAGAACAGCAAGACGGCGATGATTCCCATGGTTTTCTGAGCGTCATTGCCGCCATGGCCCAAGGAATACAGCGCCGCCGACACCAATTGCAGCCGCCGGAACTGACGGTCCACCTTGAACGGCGTGGCGCGGCGGCAGGCCCAACTGTTGGCGATCACCAAGATCAAGGCCAGCACGAATCCGGCAACCGGCGAGGCGACAATGGCCACGCTGGTCTTCACGAACCCGTCCATCACCAAGGCGCCCGCCCCGGCCTTGGCGATGCCCGCCCCCGCGATGCCGCCGATCAGCGCATGCGAACTCGACGAGGGGAGCCCGAGCCACCAAGTCAACAGATTCCACACGATGGCGCCGGTCAGGGCCGCTAGGACGACCCAGGCGTCCATCACCGACGGCTGCACGATGCCGGTCCCGATCGTCTTGGCGACATGCAGGCCAAAGAAAAGAAAGGCCACGAAATTAAAGAAGGCGGCCCACAGCACCGCCAACCGGGGCGGCAACACCCCGGTCGAGACCACGGTGGCGATCGAATTGGCGGCGTCGTGCATCCCGTTGATCAGATCGAACACCAGCGCGATGGCGATGATGGCGATAACCGGCAACAGCCCAAGGGCGGCGGCATCCATGGTTCAAGCGGCCTAAACGTTGTCCAAGACAAGTCCGTCGATCAGATCGGCGACGTCGTCGCAGCGATCGGTAACGGTTTCCAGCAATTCGAAGATTTCCTTGCGCGCCAGCAGCGTGATCGCATCGGGCGGGTTTTCGAACAGATCGTTGAGCGCGCGGCGCAAGGTGGCGTCCGCATCGCTTTCGATCCGGCCGATCCGCTGGCACAGGCCGTTGATCCGTTCGGCGTTGCGGCTGATGTCGGTCAACAGCGGGATCGCCTCGGCCAAGAGGGCCGCGCTGGTTTCGATGAGCGCCGCCATTTCGCGCATCAAGGGGCAATAGTTGGTGATCCGGTAAAGCATCGCGCGTTGGGCGACGTCCTCGACCAAATCCACCGCGTCATCCTGGGCGGTGATCAGCCCGTGAATGCAGGAACGGTCGAACGGCGTCATGAAGGCGCGGTGCAACCGGACCATGGTTTCCTTCGCGATCGCGTCGGCCTGGCCTTCGATGACGCAAACCTCGCGGAACCGCGCGGGACGTTCGGCCTCGTCGGCCTCCATCATCGCCGTCAGGGCGCGGGCGGCGGCGATCAGGCAATTGGCATGATCAATGAAGTGCCGCACGAAGGGCTCTTCGCGCGGCAACAAGGCACGGATCAACTTGGGAAGCATGGGGGGGCCATTTCAGGGGGAGGGCGTTGCAACAAAACCGTCATACCATAAAAGTCATGCCGCGTTCCACAAAGCCCCGAAATCCAGCATCAACTGGACCAATCCCGATTCGGTCACCCGCATCGCGGCCTCGCCGGGCGACATCCAGCCGCGCTCGCGCTGGGTCCTTTCCGGCCAGTCATCCAGAATCGCTTGAACGTCCAGCAGGAACACCCGCACGACGGCGGGCACCTCAATCCCCGAACGCAGCCGCTTGACCGAAGGGAAGCTGGCGACCGCCTTGGTCGAAACGAAACCGGTGACCCCCGCTTCCTCATAGGCCTCCTGAGCGGCGGCCTCGCAGGCGGACAAGCCCTTTTCCGGTTTTCCCTTGGGGATGATCCAGCGTTTGGTCTCGCGCGAGGTGACCAGCAGAACCTCGGGCTGTCCATCGACAAGCCGGAACGGCAAGGCCGCATATTGTACCCTAATCCGCGTCATCGCTTTTCCTGAAACACCCTTAACCAAAAACCCTGTTTCGTGACTGCGTAATATATCGGCAACCTCTTGTTCAAGGACGTACGACATGCCAGATTCTGGCCATGCTCGACCCGAATGACCGCTTCTTCGGCCGCCTGCGCCAGATCGCCCATGATCCATCCGGTTTCCGGGCGGTCCATGTTCACGCGGCACAATTCCCAACACCTTTGAAAACGCGCGAGACGCTGACCCGGATTATCGGCGCTTTCAACGAGATCAACCACAAGATTCACCCCCCCGGGGAAGTCTTTTTGTTGCGCTGCTTCGACATCGTGTTCTTGTTCCGCGAGCCGGGCAAGGCGGTCTCCGACATGGTCTTGCGCACGGCCGAAAGCGCCATGGGCGCATGCGCGCTGACCGGCCCGAACGCCTATGGCGGGACCAACCCCATCACCCTGCTTAACATGGAAAGCGAGGGCGGGCGCCTCCTGACCTTCGGGGAAGCCCAGGCCGGGTTGAAACCGGCGGCGGCCACACCCCAGAGCGCGATCGCCCAGCATGTCGATGCCGCCCTGCTGGCCCGCTTGGAAAACGCCTTGCAGGAAGCCGACCTCTCGTCGCTGCTGTTCAATCAGCCGGTTTTCCGGCTCGAACGGGGAAAACCGCCAGCCGTGGCGTTCTTCGAATTCTACATTTCGATCCAGACCCTGGAGAAAACCTTCTGCCCCGGCGTCAACGTCACCGCCCGCAAGGGGCTGTTCAACGAACTGACCGAGAAATTGGATTACGCCGTCCTACGGTCGCTGGCGAAGACCCAACCTTGGCGCAAGCGCCCGATCAGCCTGAACATTAATCTGTCCGGCCTCTCGACGCCCGAGTTCGAGGCGTTCGACGCCGTGGTGGGAGACCTTCGCAATCGGGTTATTCTGGAAATCAACAAGGCCGACCTGATCGGCAATATGGGCGAGTATAAACGCCTCGCCAAAGGCCTGGGCGAGCGCGGCTACGTGTTCTGCCTCGACGCCCTGGACGCGGTAACCCTGCCGCATCTGGATCTCAACGGACTGGGACTGGGCTATGCCAAGCTGTATTGGGACGACACCGCCGCCCACGCCAGCGAAGCCACCAAGAAAGCCTTGGCCGACCGCATCGGATCGACGCCCAAGGTCCGTTGGGTGATGGCGCATTGCGACGACACCGCCGCCTTCAATTTGGCCGGTGCGCTGGGGATTGCCTTGGTCCAGGGCAAGCTGGTCGATCAGATGGTTAAAAAAGGCATCCCGGTTTGAGAATTCCGGTCGGAACCCGCCTTCGCGCCCTGTTTTTTCACACGATCGACAAACCGCGCGGTTTCAGCGAAATCAAAGCCCGGCTCGACCGGCCGAAACCGGCTTCGAAACGATGCTAGCCAATTAAAAAACGCTACCAACAGTCGCATTTTTTCCCAGAACCAAGAAATTGTGTGGCCGTTCCGACGATACCGACGGCTCAATTATTATGCCACGCACGAATTCCGTCGTTTTCTGACGAAATCTTGCGCGGCCGGTTTTCATGCCGCGGCTTCGACGCGTGACAACGGCGCCGTGAAGGCGTAACCGACCGACCGGACGGATTTGATCGGCAGGGAATGCCCCGACTCGGTCTCGACCTTGCGGCGCAGGCGCGACAAAACCGAATCCAGGCTGCGGCGATGGCTTTCCATCGCGGATTTATCGGCAACCCCCATGATCACCTCGCACCCGACCGCGGCCCCTGGCGACAACGCCAAGGCGTTGAGCAACCGGAACTCCGCCGAGGTCAAGGCCACCTCGGCTCCGTTGGGCGCGACGAGGCGCCACCGGATGCTATCGAAGACCCACTCCAATTCCGGCCCGGCGGTGTTTCGCCGCAGCCGCTCGATCAACCGCTCGGCGGTTAGCGCCAATTCCCGCAAGACCACCGGCTTGACCAAATAGTTGTCGGCCCCGCATTCGATGCCCGACACCCGGTCCTCGGCTTGGACGCGCGCCGTCAGGATAATGATCCCGACATTCGAAATCGCCCGCATCCGCCGGGCGATGGACAGACCGTCCTCACCCGGCAATCCGATATCAAGAACCAGGATATCAGCCGGTTCTTGGCGCCACAACGCATCCAGATCCGCCCCCCCGGGCACACCGTGGGCATCAAACCCCGACGAGGTCAGAAAGGCGCAAATGCTGTCGCGCAAATCCGCCTCGTCCTCGACAACAATCACCCGCCCCTGAGCCATCGCTCTCGACCTCTTCCTGAACGTGCCACGATACCGACGTTACTCGTTTCTGGGCCGACCGCCAACATACGAATTGGCGCATTGGCATACAGCCGTACTCGCCGTGGTATATAGCGCACTGCGGTGCGCGACCGGCGATGTATGCCGCCGCCGTGGGGCCGAGATGACGCTTAACGGCTCCTGGCGCCGAGCGCCCGTGGCGAATCCCCGGGTTCGCGCCTCGAAGACGAATTGCTGTTGGAACACGCCGAAACCCGCTCAGTACAGCGGATGGACGAGGATCCTTCCCCGTCTTTTTCTTCACGCTTCGACATGTCCGGTGACGGGCTGGCGGAGAGGGTGGGATTCGAACCCACGGTGAGGTTGCCCCCACACCGGTTTTCGAGACCGGCCCATTCGACCGCTCTGGCACCTCTCCTTGGGCGCGTTTTGCCCCTTGGGGCTGCGGTGAGGGCGGGAACTTAACCGAAACCGGCGGCGCTCGCAACCGGTTCGCCGATTTTTCTTAAACGCGCCGCGAAAAAACCGTCGAGGCCGCCGCGATCGGCCCAATGACAGGGCAGAGTGCGCAGATCGCCCCCGGGCGTGATCGCCTGGGCGAGGCCGCCGATTTCCTCGGCGCGCACCGCTTCGCGCACGAACGAGCCGTCTTGGGTCAGAAAGGCGGCAACTTGGTCCTCGCCTTCCACGGTCTCCAGCGAACAGACGGAATAAAGCAACAGCCCGCCCGGCCGCACCATCGCCGCCGCCGCGTTCAACAAAGCGCCTTGGGCTTCCGACAGCGACACCACATCGCCCGGCTTTTTCAGATGCAAGCCATCGGGATGGCGGCGCAAGGTTCCGGTCGCCGAACAGGGCGCATCCAGCAAAACGGCATCGAATGGTGTTTCCGGCCGCCAAACGCGAAGATCGGCGGCAATCACCGTGGCGGCCAAGGCCATCCGGTCGAGATTCTGGCGCAATCGGTCCAGCCGTTTATCGGAACGGTCAACGGCGGTCACCAGGGCCCCGGCGGCCGCCAGTTGCAGGGTTTTGCCGCCGGGCGCGGCGCATAAATCGGCGACCCGTTGCCCCCGCACATCCCCCATCAACAACACCGGCAGGGCCGCCGCGGCGTCTTGAACCCACCATGCGCCCTCGGCATAACCGGGCAGCGCGGCGATGTCGGCCGCGCCGTGCCGCCGCAGCGAACCCGTCGGCAGCAATTCGGCCTCCAGCGGCTGGGTCCACGCCGCCGGATCGCCCTTGACCGAGAAATCGGTGGGCGGTTCGATCAGGTGGGCGGCGGCGATGGCGCGCGCCCCGTCCTCGCCCCAAGCGGCGACCCACGACTCCCACATCCATTCCGGGGTGTTCAGAACGGCGGCGTCTTGCGCGGCCAGCAAATCGGCACCCTCGCGGTCCAAGCGGCGCAGCACGGCGTTGACAAGGCCGGTGAAGCCCGTCAACGGCCCACCCTTCAGCAGGGCCACACTGGTGGAAATCGCGGCATGCGGCGGCGTGCCCAGGAACAACAATTGGCAGGCCCCCAGCCGCAACGCGTTGCGGACCCGCAGGGTTTTCGGTGTTTGCTGAACGCAGGCGGCAATGCAGGCGTCGATCTGGCCCAACCGGCGCAGCGTGGTGGCCACCAATTGGCGGGCGAAGGCGCGGTCGCGCCCTTCCAAGGGGCTCCACGACTCGTCGTCGAGGGAACGGCGTTGGCCGAGGACAGAATCCAGGCGGTCCAGCGCGATTTCGCGAGCATCGGCTTGTTTTTTCATCACGGAGCCATAGCCGATTTTTCGCCGTTTCGAAAGGACTTGGCTTCTGGTAACAACAATCCATGAGCAAGAGCGTACTGTGCGTGGTCGGCGCGCGACCCAATTTCATGAAGATCGGCCCGGTGATCGCCGGGCTCAAGCGGCATGGCCTTGCGGCGCCGCTGGTCCATACCGGTCAGCATTACGACGCGGCGATGAACGACCGCTTCTTCGAGGATCTAGGCCTGCCCCACCCCGATATAAATCTCGAGGTCGGATCGGGCAGCCACGCCCGCCAGACCGCCGACATCATGCTGCGCTTCGAACCGGTGCTGCTGGACCGGCGGCCCGAGGGCGTGCTGGTGGTCGGCGACGTCAATTCGACCATCGCCTGCGCCCTGGTCGCGGCGAAAATGGGCATTCCGGTCATCCATGTCGAGGCGGGGCTGCGCAGCCGCGACCGTTCGATGCCCGAGGAAATCAACCGGATTCTGACCGACCAATTGTCGGATTACCTCTTCACCACCGAGCGGGCGGCGGCGGCCAATCTGGCCGCCGAGGGCATCGATCCGGCCCGCGTGTTCTTCGTCGGCAACGTGATGATCGACACCCTTTTGGCCAATGCCGCGCGCGCGGTTCCGGCGGCGCGAACCCTGGCGGCGTCGGGATTGGCCGAGGGGTACTGCTTGGTCACCTTGCATCGCCCCTCGAACGTCGATGATCCGGCGGTTCTCGCCCGCCTGCTGGGCTGTTTGACCGAGATCGCCGAACGGGTTCCCGTGGTGCTGCCCTTGCATCCGCGCACGCGGGCGCGCATTGAGGCGGCGGGCCTGGGGCTGGAGCGTTTCGTCACCCTGGCCCCGGTCGGCTATCTGGAAATGCTGGGGTTGATGCGGGGCGCGCGGCTGGTGGTCACCGATTCCGGCGGGTTGCAGGAGGAAACCACCGCGCTGGGCGTCCCCTGCCTGACCGTGCGCGACAATACCGAACGCCCGATCACCATCACCGAGGGGACCAACACCCTGGTCGGCACCGACCCGGCCTTGATCCGCGCGGCCTTCGACGAGATTCTGGCCACCGGCGGCAAACGTGGCCGCATCCCGGAATTCTGGGATGGATCGGCGGGCGAACGCATCGCGGCGGTGTTGGCGGAAAAACTCTAGCGACTTCCGAAAATCGCGCTGCCGACCCGGACCTGGGTGGCGCCGCAGGCGATGGCGGTCTCGAAATCACCGCTCATTCCCATGCTGACCACGGACAAACCGTTGCGGGCGGCGATCTCGGCCAGTTGGCGGAAATAGGGCTGGGGGTCCCGGTCCGCCGGGGGTATCGCCATCACCCCCTTGATTCGCAGCCCCAATTCATCGCGGCAAAAGGTGATCAGGCGATCGGCCTGGTCGGGCAGCACCCCGGCCTTTTGCGGCTCGGCGCCGATATTGACCTCGATCAGACAGTCCGGCCAGATATCGGCGCGGGCCATTTCGCCCGCGAGAACGCGGGCCAATTTCGGACGATCGACGGTTTCGATGACGTCGAACAGCGCCAGCGCCTCGCGCACCTTGTTGGTCTGCAACGGCCCGATCAGATGCAGGCGCAGATCCGGGAATTCGGCCCGCAAATCCGGCCATTTGGCCTTGGCCTCCTGCACCCGGTTCTCGCCGAACACCCGTTGCCCGGCCAGCAACGCGGCGCGCATCGCGTCGGCCCCGTGGGTCTTTCCGACCGCGACCAGCGCCACCGCGTCGGGCGAGCGGCCCGAGGCGGCGGCGGCGGCGGCAATACGGGCCTTGATCGTGGACAAGGACGCGGCGATATCGGACAAGAAACGGTAACTCCCTTTGGATTCGTGCGAATGACCCTAGCAGACCGCGCGCGGCGCCTCAATCCGGCCCGTCGGCCCGGCACACCGCCGCTGCTGGCGATGAGCGATGGGACGCGCGGCGTCGAAGCCGACCAGCTTGCCCGCACCCTGCCCGCCGGTTGCGCGGTGGTGTTGCGTGACTATCACCATCCCGAGCGCCGCCGGCTGGCGATCACGGCCGCGCAATTGACCCGGCAACGGCGGCTTTTGCTGCTGGTGGCGGGCGACGGCCGCCTGGCCGCCCTGGTTCGCGCCAACGGCGTTCATCTGCCCGAGGCAATGCTCCGCTCGGGCCGTTTGGCCCCGCTGCTGGGATGGGCGCGCACCCGCGGCTGGCGGCTGACGGCGGCCTGCCACACCATGGCGGCGGTGGCCGTGGCCAATCGGCTGAACCTAGACGGCGCGGTGATCTCGCCGGTCTTTCCGACCGCCAGCCATCCCGGCCAACCGGCGATGGGGCCGCTGCGCTTCGCGATCCTTGCCCGCCGGGCGACATGCTCGGTTTACGCCTTGGGCGGCGTGACGCAACGAACGCTCGCCCGGCTGCGTTCCAGCGGCGCCGCCGGGGTGGCCGCGATCGGCGGCGCTTTGACATGAAAAAGGCCGGGATCCGAAGATCCCGGCCCTGATCGTGAACGATCGTCCTAGAAGTTCAGCGGCACGATCATGTCCATGCCGATGCTGAGCTGGCCGGCATCGCGAGCCACGCCCGTGTTGTCATAGTTGAACGCGTTGGCGCCATTCATCGTGTGGTCCCAACGGATTTCGGGGCGCAGCATCGCGCCATCGATCAAAGCGGGCGCGTCCGGCAGTTTGATGCTGGCGCCGAGGGTCAAGGCGACGTAGTTGGCGCCCTTGCCCGTGGTGTTCGGGCTCAGAGTCGAGTACTGCTGGGTCGTGCCACGTTCCGAGTCAACAAAGTCGCCGTTGCCACGGAAATTGGTGACATAGGCATTGTTCGGATCGGCGAAGATTTCGCCGCGGCCGGTCACCGACAGCCACGAATTGACGGCGTAGGTGCCGTACTGGGCAATGCCGAAGGCCTTATTGTTGAGCAGGTCGTCACGGGTGTAGTTCACCTCGGTGACCCAGGTCCAGACATCGTCGGGCTTGTAGGTGGCGGTCACGTCGTTGATGTACTTGCCGTGGTGCGAGGCGCCCAGCGCGCTGCCGTTCGGCTGCGTGGTCCGCAATTCCGCGTCGGCCGGGCCGACATGGCTCAGCGCCAGGATGGTCAGCTTGCCGTCCATCATGTTGTTCAGCCCGAAGCCGAGCAGCGCCGAGGTCCCGCCGCTGGGATTGCCGCGCTGCGAGAAGGTGTCGTTGATCCCCGTATCGGCGCCGATATACACGTCGAGCAGCGAATTGACGTGGGTGGTGGTCAACGCGCCGGTGTGCTTGAGCGGCAGGGGCGTAGTTGAAGATGTACGAGTGCGAGTACAGCGGATTGCTGCTGGCCTGGATAACTTCATAGCCCAGCGGGGTCGAATAGCCGCCGACCTTCACATCGATACCGCCCTCGGTCAGCACCGGCAAGTGGCCCAGAAGATTGGCCTCGGTGATGTCGAATTGGTTGCGATCCGTGGTGCTGTGGTCGAACAGGCCGATGAAGTGGGTGTAACGGGCGTCGGCGCCGTAGAACCCTTGCAGCTTGAAGCCCCAGTCGAAGCCTTCGGCCTTGGGATCGAGGTCCTTTTGCGCCGTCATCATGGCTTGGTTCAGGACCACTTGATCGTGCTTGTCGGTGAACAATTGACCGCCGTTAACGCCGCTGTCCGTTTGGGCGGTGTTGCCGTAAATACCGGCCTCGATCATGCCGGAGATCTTAAGGCCCGGCGGGGGAGCGTCGGCGGCGGGAGCCGCATCGTCGGCCAGCGCGGGCGCGGCACCAGCCAGCGCGCACAAAGCGGCGGCCGCCACGGTCATCGCCAAAAACCCCTTCCGGCTGGCCGGCTGAGTACGATTGTCCCTATTCATATCAAAACTCCCCTGTCTGCTCTGCGGCGGCAGCTTTTTCGCGCTGCACCCGGTCAATCGGTTCATCAAGGTCCGGCACGGAGCCGGTTGAATTGGACAATGCGATTCGCATGCCAATCGCCCCGACGGCTGAATTCGGGGGATTATGACGATCGACTCATAAGTTGTAAAGGGGGGGAATGCTTATGAAACGTTCATGCCGTTTTTATATGATGCATTTTTGAGCGCCCGATAAATCGGCAAGCCGACGGTTGCCCTCCTACTCGGCGGACGCCGCCCGGTTCCACCAGCCCCCGCCCAACGCCTGGAACAACGCCGCGGTATCCGAAAGGCGGTTGGCCTGGGCCTGAACCAAGGCGACGCGAGCCTGCAATTCGGTCTGCTGCGCGTTGAGCAACATCGGATAGCTGATGGCCCCCAATTCCAGTTGCCGCTGGGTGATCTTCAGACTTTCCGATGCCTTCTGCTCGGTGGTCGCCGCCGCGCGCAATGCCTCGGCGTCTTGGCGCAAGGCGGAAAGCGAATCGGCGACGTTCTGGAAGGCGGTGATCACCGCCGCGCGGTATTGCGCGTCGGCCTGCTCCAGCGCGGCCCGTGCCGCCCGTTCCTTGTGCATTAAGGTGCCGCCGTCGAACAACGGCTGGGTCAAACTGCCCGCCAGCGTCCAAAATCCCATGCCGGGGGTGAACAGACCGCCCTTGCCGGTGCCGTAACTGGCGGCACTTCCCATGTCGGCGGTCAGATTGATCAGCGGCAGCCGCGCCGCGACGGCCACGCCGACCAACGCGCTGGCGGCATGCAGATTGGCTTCCGCCTGACGGATGTCGGGGCGTTGCTCGACCAGTTTCGAGGGCAGGCTGACCGGCAGGTCTTGCGGCAAATGTAAGGCCGCCAAATCGAAGGTTTCCGCCGTCACCTCGCTGGGCAAGCGGCCCAACAGCGCGGTCAGCGCGTCGCGTTGCTGCTCCAGCTGCTTTTGCAGGGGCGGCAAGGTTTGTTCGGCTTGCGCCACGGCGGCTTCCTGGGCCACCACGTCGGCGGCGGCGATCTGTCCCAGGCCGTTTTGACGGCGCAAGATATCCAGCAATTGCCGCTCGACGGCGATGATCTCGGCGGTCGCCTTGATCTGGCCGCGCAACGACGCCTCGTTGACCGCCGCGACCACCACGTTCGCGGCCAGCGTGAGATAGGCCGCTTCCAGCTGGAACTTCTGCGCCTCGGTCTGGGCTTCCAGATTTTCGACCTGCCGCCAGTTGGCGCCCCAAACATCGGGGGTGTACGACATCGACAATTGGGCGGTATGCAGGTTCGAGACCAGCGAGGACGAGGACGAATCGGCACTTTGCGGCGTGGTGAGAGAAGCCTTGCTCCGCACCGAATTTTCGCTGCCGGTAATCGTCGGGGCAAAATAGCCCTGCTGGGCGGCAACATTTTCCTCGGCGACCTTCATCGCCTTTTGAGCGGCCACCACATTGGGATTGGCGGTCAGCGCCTGTTTGACCAGGGCGGTCAGGGGTTCTGAGCCGAACAACGCCCACCATTCGGCGGGAATGTCGCGGCCGGTTTCGAAATGCTGCGCCTCGCCGCCCGGCACGTCGGTGGCGGCGGTGTCGGCGGGCTGCGCCTCGGGCGAATAGGCGGTGACGGCCGGCGCCGCCGGACGTTCGTAATCGGGACCGACACAGCCGGCCGCCAAGGCGGTCGCCACCAGCAGCGCGGCACGGAAAGTTCTTTTCGGCGTCAAGGTTACTCCCCCGCTGGTTGGCCGGATAGGCTGGGCTCCGGGCCATCGGCCATCGCCGGTTCACCGCATTCCCGCCGCGACAATTTTTCGATCAAAACCGGCAGCAACAGCAGAATCAGCGGCGGCGCCAGCAAGATGCCGCCGACCACCACCAGCGCCAGGGGCCGTTGCACCTGCGAGCCGATCCCCGTGGCGAACGCCGCCGGCAACAAGCCAACACAGGCGGCCAGACAGGTCATCATCACCGGGCGCATCTGGGTGCGGCAGGCTTGGCGGATGGCGTCCGCCCGGCCCAACCCGTCGTCGATCATCCGGTTGAAGGTCGATAGCACGATGATGCCGTCCATCGCGGCGATGCCGAACAAGGCGACGAAACCGATCGCCGCCGACACGCTGAACGGCGTGTGGGTGACGAACAACGCGAAAATGCCGCCGATCAGGGTCATCGGAATGACGCTGGCGGCCAGCAACGCATCGGTCAGCGACGAGAAATTCAGATACAGCAGAATGCCGATCAAGACGATCGCCAACGGAACCACCAGCGACAGGCGCTGAACCGCGTCTTGCAGATTGCCGAACTCGCCCACCCATTCCAAGCGGCACCCGGCCGGCAGGATGACCTCGTCCGCCACCTTCTTTTGCGCCTCCAGGACGGCGCTGCCCAAATCGCGGTCACGAACGCTGAATTTCAGCGGAATATAGCGCTGCTGCTGCTCGCGGTAGATGAACGACGCCCCCGACACCAGCCGGATTTCGGCAAGATCGGACAGCGGGATCTGAACGATCCCGTTGCCGTTCGGCGCCGGGGCGCCGATCGTGATATGGGCGATGGCATCCAGACTGCGGCGATATTCGGGGGCCAGCCGGACGACCATCGGGAAATTGCGGTCGCTGCCTTCCTCGTACAGATTGCCCGCCGCTTGGCCGCCGATCGCGGCTTGGATCGTCGCGTTGATGTCGCCGACCGCCAACCCGTAGCGCGACGCCTTTTCCCGGTCGATGTCGATCCTGATGGTCGGCTGACCCAGCGCGTTGAAGATGGCCAGATCGGTGATGCCGGGGACGGTTTTCATCACCTCCATGATTCTGGCGGCGGTCGCCTCCAGGGTTTCCAGATCGTTGCCGAAGATCTTGATTGAATTCTCGCCTTTGACGCCGGACGCCGCCTCCTCGACATTGTCTTGAATATATTGCGAGAAGTTGAACTCGATGCCGGGAAATTCGTCTTGCAGCCGCTTGGTCATCTGGTCGGTCAGGGTTTCCTTGTCCATCCCCTCGGGCCACGTATCGAACGGCTTTAACGGAACGAAGAATTCGGCGTTGAAAAAGCCGGTGGCGTCGGTGCCGTCGTCGGGGCGGCCGTGTTGCGAGATGATCATATCGACCTCGGGATAGCCGCCGATGATTTTGCGCAAGCGGTTGACGGTGCCGTTGCCTTCCTCCAGCGAGATCGAGGGCGGCATCGTCGCCCGGATCCACAGATTGCCTTCCTCCAGCTTGGGCAGGAATTCCATGCCAAGCCCCTTGACGCAAAACCCCGCCACCAAAAGCAACAAGGCGCCACAGCCAAGAGTCATCACCCGGTTGGTCAAGGCGAATTCCAGCGCCGGTTCGTAGGCGCGGCGCAGACCGCGCACGATCAGGGTCTCGGTTTCCTCGACCCGCTGGGACAACAGCAAGCCGCTAAGGGCGGGCGACACCGTGAAGGTGGCGATCAGGCCGCCGGCCAAGGCATAGGCATAGGTTTTCGCCATCGGGCCAAAAATATGCCCTTCGACCCCCGACAGTGTGAACAGCGGCACGAACCCGGCGATGATGATCGCCGCCGAAAAGAAGATCGACTTGTTGACCTCGGTCGCGGCATTGACGATGGGGTTGAAGACCGTGCGCAAACCGCCGGGAATCTTGCTGTACCGCAGCGACACCGTTCCGCCTCCGGGAAAGGCGGCGGCCTCGACCAGATGGCGGAAAATGTTTTCGACCATGATCACCGTCGCATCGACGATCAGCCCGAAATCGATGGCGCCCACCGACAGCAGATTGGCCGATTCACCCCGAAGCGTCATGATCAGGATGGCGGCGCTGAGCGCGAAGGGAATGGTAATCGCGACGATCAACGCGCTGCGCAGATTGCCCAGGAACACCCACTGCACCAGGAAAATCAGCACGATCCCGGCCAGCATGTTGTGCAGCACGGTGTGGGTGGTGACATGGATCAGGTCGCTGCGGTCATAGATGCGTTCCAGCCTTACGCCGGGCGGCAACAGACCTTCGCCGTTGATCTTGGCGATCTCGGCCTCGACCGCCTTGATGGTCGGCATGCTTTGAGCACCGCGCCGCATCAACACGATGCCCTGCACGATATCGTCCTCGTCACCCTGCCCGGCGATGCCCAACCGCGGCTGGTTGCCGATGGTGACGGTGGCGATATCCTTCAGCAGCACCGGCAAGCCGCCGTTGGTGGCGATCAGGGTGTTGCGGATCTCCTCGACCGAATGGATCTGGCCGACACCGCGCACCACCGCCGACTGCGCCCCGATATTGACGGTCTGCCCGCCGACGTTAATGTTATTGTTGTTCAGCGCCGCCAAGGTCTGCGGGATGGTCAATCCGAAGGACAGCAATTTGCTTTGATCGATGGTGATGTCGTAGGTCTTGGTCTTGCCGCCCCAGCCGGTGACGTCGATGACGCCAGGAACCGCCTTCATCCGGCGTTCGACGATCCAATCCTCGATGGTTTTCAGGTCGGTCACCGAATAGCCCGCCGGTCCGATCACCCGGTAGCGCATGATTTCGCCGATCGGGCTGCTGGGCGACAGGGTCGGCTGCGCCCCGTTCGGCATGGCCGGTAACTGGGTCAAGCGGTTGATCACCCACTGCTCGGCCTGGTCATAGGTGAAGTCGTAGCTGAACTGGATTTTCACGTCGGACAGACCGAACAGCGAAATCGTGCGCACCGATTTGACGTTGGGAATCCCCGCCATCTGCACTTCGATGGGAATCGTCACGTAGCGTTCGATTTCCTCGGCCGACTGACCCGCGCTTTGGGTGATCACCTCGACCAGCGGCGGCACCGGATCGGGATAGGCCTCGATATTGAGATGAAGGAAGGCGACCGCGCCCGCCGTCAGCAGCAAGGCCAGCAACGCGACGGTCAAGATACGCTGTTTCAGCGCGAAAACGACGACCCCGTTCATGATCCGCTCACCGCCCCTTGTCGGCGCGATCGATGAACAGCGCCCCGCTGGTCACCACCAATTCACCCGGCCGCAACCCCGACACCACCTCGACGTGACCGTCCTTGGCCCGGCCGGTGCGGATTTCGCGCAAGGTCACGGTTTTATCGGGATGGCCGACCCACACGCGGGCGCTGTCGCCTTCCCGCACGATCGCCGCCTCCGGGACGGCCGGGGACGACACCGCCTCGCTGGTGATGATGCTGAAACGGGCGAACATTTCGGGTTTCAACGCACCGTCGGGATTTGGAACCTCGGCCCGCACCGTGAGGCGGCGGGTATTGGGGTCGATACCGGGCGCGACATAGGTGATGGTGGCGTTGAACACCGTGTCGGGATAGGCCATCACCCGCACCTCGACCGGCTGGCCGACATGCATCAAGGGCGCGTCGTCCTCGCGGACATTGGCGACGAACCACACGCTGTCGAGGTTTCCGATCAGGAACACCGAATTGCCGCCGCCGGCCGCGTTATTGATATATTGCCCGATCCCGATCTGACGCGCGATGACGGTGCCCTCGATCGGCGCGGGAACCACGGCTTCGGCCGACATGGTTTGTGTCGGCCCCGCCTCGATCGCGGAAATTTCGTCGCCGCTCTTGCCCAGGATCCGCAAGCGGTTGCGCACCGCCGCCGCCGCGATCTCGGCGGTCCGCAAGCTGCCTTGAGCATTCGCCAGATCGACTTGCGCCTGTTGCCAATCCTTCAACGAGCCGCCCTTCGCCTCGTACAGATCGCGCTGGCGTTTCTCGGCGGTGGCCGCCAGTTTCAGTTGCGCCTGGGCGGTGGACAATGCCGCTTGGGCGGCGATCAGATCGTTCTGACCCTGCACGAATTCGGACGCCTGCACGGCGAACAGCGGCGCCCCCTGGGCGACCACGTCACCGGCCTTGGCGAACACCTTGGTCACCCGCCCGGAATAGGGCGAGAAAACCGGCGTGGAGGTGTCATCGTTGGTGGCGATTTTGCCGTCGGTGTCTTGTTCGGTGCGGAACGTCATCTCGGCCACGGGGGCCAGTTTCAGACCCGCCCATTGCGCATCGGTCGCCTGGAAGGTCCCCGGCGGCGGGGCCGGTTCGACGATTTGCGGCGGTGCGGACGCCTTTCCCGCCAAGGTGGGGGCGAACATGAAGGCGGCGGCGGTCACCGCCGCGCCAACCAGGACGACGAAAATCTGCCCCCCCCATGAGAGGCGGAGAGCACCCGGCGCACGCGGCTTCGTCGGCGATTGAATTCGCGCCTCGGGCGGCATCGTATTCACTGTTTCCAACCCCCAGTTACACAAACAAGCCAGCGGCTCCCTATTGCCTATACCGTAATGGATTATGCTTACGCCGACATTTCAGTGGCTTTTTTTATCGTGTGCCGGGAACGTCAGGCGAAACAGCGCCCCGCCGCCGGCCGCATCGAGAACCGCGACTTGGCCATGATGGGCTTCGACGGCGCGGGCGACGATCGACAGACCCAAGCCGGCGCCGGTCCCCTTGCGGCGATCCCGCCGCCAGAAACGTTGAAATATTTTTTCCCGGTCTTCGAGCGCCACCCCCGGTCCGAAATCGCGGACCTCGATAAACGGTTGCGGCTGACCGCCGACGGTGATCTCGACATCGGTGGCGGGCGCCGTGTGGGCCAACCCGTTCTCGATCAGATTGGTGACCGCTTGCCCCAAGGCCTCGATATTGCCCTGGATCAATACTGGGTCCCTGGCGCGGACCACGATCGCCTTGTCGCGCGACCGGGCGGCCGGTTCAAGATACGCCGCGATCGTCCGGCACAATTGGGTCAAATCCACCACCTCGGCGGTGTCGATCTCCAGCCCCTCCAATTCGGCGGCGCGCAATAATTGCGTGACCAATCGGGCCAAGAGGACGATATCGTTATCAAGCGCGGTGCGCAAATCTCCTTCGGGCAGCGCCGACAGCCGGGTGCGCAACACGGTCAACGGCGTGCGCAGCTCATGGGCGGCATTGGCCAAGAATTCCTTTTGACCGGCCAGGGCCTCATCCAGGCGCGCCAGCCCCAGATTGATCGCCACCACCAGCGGCAACACCTCGGCTGGAAGATTTTCGGTGGGCAGCCGGATATGGGCCGAGTTCGGACCGATATCGCCCGCCTGAGCCGATGCATGCAGCAACGGCCTCAAGCGATGGCGCATGCGCCGGATGGTCACCCAAGCCAGCGCCGCGAACAGCGGAATCAAATACCACGCCGCCTGCGAGGCGAAGCCCTCGACCAGCTCGTCCATCAAGACGTCTTGGTGGTTCATGTTCTCGGCCACCTGGATCAGCACCGGCTGGCCGCCGACCACGAAACTTTCGGTAATTCCCCACAACAAGGCATCGCCGCGGCGGGTTTCAAAGCGGGTCGGCTGATGCACCGTTGCCGGAACGACTTCGGCCAACGCCGCCAAATCGGGTTCCGACGACATCAAGGGATGCCCGTCTCCATCAAGCACGGCGAAGGAATAGCGGCCGTAGGACGATGAAAACCGCGCCGCCAGCGCGGGCGGCAGAATCAGCGCCGGTTGGCCACCCAGATTCAAGTGAGCGGCGATGTCGCCCGCGACTTCGCGCATGTCGCGCGCTTCCAGCATTTCGACCGTCGTGTGCAGCCAAACGGCGACCAGCACGATCACCCCCAACAAGCCGATCAGATGGGCCATCACCAGATCGACCGCCAACTCCCGGACCAGCGAGCGCCGCGCGGCCATCACGGGGCTTCGTCGGCGGATAGAACATAGCCGATATTGCGTTCGGTCTGAATCGACACCGTGGCCCCGGCCTCCTTCAACCGCCGCCGCAGCCGGTGAACGCAGACCTCCAGCGCGTTGGGGCCGACCTCGGCGTCAAAGCCGAACAGCGCCGAATCGATGGCGGCCCGCGCCACCGCCTTGCCCGCGCGGCGTGCCAACAAGCACAACAGCGTCCGCTCCCGGCGCGTCAGGTCAAGCCGCTTGCCATCGACCTCGGCCTCTTGCGTGACCTCATCGACCACCAGATTGCCAATGCCGCGGGTCGAGGCCACCACCACCGGGGGCCGCCGTAGCAGCGCATGCAGGCGCGCTTGCAATTCGCCGACATCGAACGGTTTGGGAAGATAATCGTCGGCGCCGAAATTGAGCCCCCGGATGCGATCCTCGATACGGTCGCGCGCGCTAAGAATCAGCACCGGCGTCGGCCGGTTTTCGGCGCGGATGTCACGCAACAGCTCCAACCCGTCACCGTCCGGCAAGGACAGATCCAGAATAACCGCGTCATACGCCGCCAGCGCCAGCGCCGCGCGCGCGTCGGCCAAGTCAGCCACCCAATCGACGACGAATCCTCCCCGCCCCAACGTCGGCTGAAGCACGTCGGCCAGGGAGTGATTGTCTTCAACCAGCAGCAAGCGCATGGCGGCAGTATTGGGCAGCGGCCAAACCGCCGTCAAGATTCCCGGTCAGAAATGTCGAAGGCCGCCACACCCCCGCCCGCGCAGGCGATGTCCCACATCCGGCGATACGCGGCTTCGATGTGGCGCGTGTAACCGGCAATATCGAAGAGCGGCGTCGTCAGGCGATTGTGCCCAAGTTTCGCCCGCAGTTCCGCCAACCTTGCCCGGTCGGTCGCCAGGGTAAAGGCCATCTCCTCGTAATCGGCAACGCTTGGCGCGATCAATTCCGGCAATCCGATCGCCGTCAACAGGCTGGCCGCCACCCGGCCGGCGAAGGTTTCTCCGATCGCGGTCAAAACCGGAAGCCCGGCCCACAGGGCGTCGCTGGCGGTGGTGTGCGCGTTATAGGGCAAGGTATCGAGGAACAGATCGGCCAGTCGGTGCCGCGCCAAATGCTCGCCCAAGGAACGGCGCGGCGCGAAAATCAGCCGCGCCGGATCGATCCCACATGCGCTGGCCTCACGCCGGAGATTCTTGGCCACCAAATCCGAGGGCGACAGCAGCCACAACACACTGCCCGGCACCCGGGTCAGCAATCGCATCCAGATGCCGTGGAACTCCGGCGTGAATTTATGGCTGGCGTTGAAACAGCAAAACACGAACCCATCGTCGGGAAGACCATGCTCCGCCCGCGAGGGCACTGCCTCGGCGATGGCGCGCTTGGTATCGTTGGGTTGATAACAGCCCGGCAGCCGGACGACCTTTTCGCTATAGAACGCCTCGTGCCCGGCGGGAATGCAGACCGGATCGGCGATGATGTAATCGATGAAATCAACACCCATCGTGCCGGGATAGCCCAGGTAATTCACCTGAACCGGAGCCGGGCGATAGGCCAGGATCGGGGTCCGCGTCAGCTTGGTATAGCCCTGAAGATCGACCAGAATGTCGATCTCGTCGCCCGCGATCCGTTCGGCCGCCGCCCTGTGCGACAGCGGGCAAAGATCGACGAAGCGGTCGAAACCCGCGATCAGGCGCTGGCGCATCGGGCCACCGTCATCGGCCCCGATCGAATAGCCGACAACCTCGAAGCGATCGCGGTCGTGGCGCTCGATCAGTTCGGCGAGCAGATAGGCCACCGCGTGCTGACGGAAATCGGCCGACAGATAACCCACGCGAATCCGCTGCCTCGGGCGGATACAAGCGGGCCCGGTCAGGGCCAGACCGCCGGTCCGGTATCGTTCACCCCACAGCCGGGCGCAGGCCAATTGCTCGGCGGCGGTCGAGGGCAAGGACAACAGCCAAAACGGCGACGGACCCGGCCGCCCGCGACGGACCATCTCCAAAACCCGTTCGACATCCTCGCCGATATCAGCCCAATCGCACAGAATGCGCCGCTGCTGCACCAGACAACCCAACGCCGCCGCGTAATCCGGCTTAAGGTCGAGGGCCTTGTGGTAGAATCCCACCGCCTCGTCCAACCGGCCCAATTCCATGAGGGCAAAGGCCAAATTGGCATGGGTTTCGGCCACGCCGGGACGAAGCCGCAGGGCTTGGCGATACGCCGCGACGCCATCCTCCAACCGGCCCAGTTCAACCAGCGCAAGGCCCATATTGGAATAGCCGTCCGCGAAATCGGGCCGGTGTTGAATGGCCTGCTGGGCGGCGGCGGCGGCATCGGCCATCCGCCCCAGTTCCCTGAGCGCGACGCTAAGATTGGAATAGGCAATGGCATAGCCCGGATTCAGCGCGATGGCTTTGTGATAGGCGGCGACCGCCTCGTCCAAAACCCCCTTTTCCTTCAGCGTGTTCCCGAGATTGGAATAAACCTTGGCGGCATTCGGCCGTAATGCCAGGGCCGCATGGTAACAAGCGATCGCCTCATCCAGGCGCCCCTGCTCCATCAGGGCATCGCCAAGATTGGAATGCGCCTCGACCAAACCGGGGTTGAGGGCGAGGGCCTCGCGGCACGACGCTTCCGCTTGCTCGGGACGCCCCAGTTCCCGCAGCGCGTTACCCAGATTGGAATGCGCTTCCGCCAGATCCGGTTTAAGGGCGAGGGCCTTGCGGCACGCCGCCAACACCTCGTCCCATCGGCCCTGCTCTTGAAGTGCCAGGCTGAGATTGGAGTGATACCACGCCACGGTGCCGTTCTGGGCGATGGCCTTGCCGATCAGATCGATGGCGGCGTCGAAGGCACCGGTTCGCCAAGCGATCAGGCCCATCATATGCAGGCTGTCCGCATGACGGGGATCCATCGCCAAAATCCGTTGGTAGATCCGCTTGGCTTCGTCCAGCCGCCCGGCTTGATGGTGTCCGAAAGCCTCGGCGAAAAGCGGCGGCACCGCTGCCATCCGCCCTTGCGGAGCCGGTGCCCCGTCGCGCTTTTGCTGGGACCGGCGCTGTTGGCGGTTCATGTCGGCCTCGTTGGAAATCGGGTTCCTTTTAATGCCCTATCCCGAATCCGTTGTCCGCACAAAAACGAATTTGAATCCCTCTCCCGCGTCGCGGGAGAGGGAGGGGCCCATCGCTTACAGGCGATGGGAGGGTGAGGGAGCCACCGGCTCAGTCATGCACCCGTTCCCTCAGAACCCTCAGAATCTCCTCGCTCACGCCGACGGTATTCGTGAGAATGTCGGAATTCCAAAAGCGCAATACGCGCCAGCCATGACGCCCCAGGATATTGGTGCGCGTTTCGTCGCCTGCGCTGCCGCAATGCTGGCTGCCATCGGCTTCCACCGCCAACAGGCCTTCGACGCAAGCAAAATCCAGAATATAGCGGTCGAACGGATGCTGACGGCGGAACTTGAACCCACCCAATCGGCGACCGCGCAGAACCGACCAGAGGCGTCGCTCGGCCTCGGTCGAGGTGGTGCGAAGTTGGCGGGGCGTCGTGTCGGCCATCGGCAAGAGCATCGCGTAATGGGAGCCGACGTGCGCGCGGCTCCCTCACCCTCCCATCGCCTGCGGCGACGGGCCCCTCCCTCTCCCGCAAGGCGAGAGAGGGGCACACATGGGACACAAAAAGAAAGGGCGGCCGAAGCCGCCCTTCCCCTCGTGGTAAACCGCTGGGTTCGATTAGAACGTCAGCGACAGACCGCTCATGATCATCCAACCAGAGTTGTGGTTGTTGTCGCCGGTGGTGCCGTTAGCCGTCGACGGGATCTGGCTGTTGTACTTGGCGTAACCGACCGACGTCAGGATGTCCACGCCAGCGCCCAGGTTGTACTTGCCCGAAGCCTGGTAGAACTCGATGGTGTCGTCGCCACCCAGGGTGGTGCCGGTCGCGTTGTCGTGCTGCACGCCCGAGTGGAAGTACGCGAAGCTGACCGCGTACGGGCCAGAGGCATACGACAGACCGACGTCGTAGGCATTGCCCTTGCCATACGAACCGTTGCCGGTGGTGGTGGCTTCACCAGCCGCCGCGCCGTTACAACCGTTGCTGTTGCCCAGGTCCTTGGTGCAGTTGCTGTCCTGGTGACGGTACGAACCGCCCAGGGTGAAGCCAGCGTAGGTCAGGTTCGCGCCGTAGGACGATTCCAGCCAGCCGCCAACACCGGTGGTCGAAATCGTGGACGAGTTGACCTTGGCCTGGAACACGCCGGCCGACAACTTCACGCCAACGGCGCCGAAGGTTTCGGCGTACATGGCGGCAGCGCCGTAGCCTTCCTGAACGTACGAAGCGGCTTCGTTGTTCAGATCGGTCACGCCGCGGCTGTCTTCGACGCCGTTCGGCAGGTAGCTGGCGCCAACGGTCAAGCCGTAGAACGTCGGGGCGACGTAGGTGATCGTCTCGGCGTTGTTGTTGCTGTTGATCTGGGTGGTGTTACCACCGGCCATCGCGTTGACCGACTTCGGCTTGGCAATGACGTAGTTCATGGTCATCAGACCAGCGGCGCCCCAGTTGCCAGCGGCGTCGGGAGCCTGAACGTGCATCAGGTAGGTGCCGTTCTTAATGGTACCGGCCAGAACCTTACCGAAACCGCCTTCGACGTAGACATAGGACTGGTCGATGGTGTCGGTGGTGCCGTCGGTGTGGCCGCCGGCTTCCAGATGGACGCTGACGCCAACCTTCATGCCGTTGTCGAGCTTCGTGTCGCCCGAGAACCAAATCTCGTTGTCGCCCTTGACGTCAACGTTGTTGTACGAACGGGCGTTCGAACCGACCTGATTGCCCTGCTGGTAGTCGGACGACTGCCACGCGCCGACAACCCACCACTTGGAGAAGCCGCCGATGGACAGGTTGATCTTGTCGGACGCCGAGGCGGTGCCGGTGGTCAGCATGCCCGCGGCAACCAGCGCCGTGCTGGCGAACAGAATCTTTTTCATGTGAACTCCTATTTGAATGTCGCGGGACCCAAGGCTGACACCCCGTCCCCCTAGTCTTTATGACGGACACCAGAAGGCCACATCCAGCCGGTCATCGTCAAGCAAGGGGCGGGGGGTGCTGTGTCGAAAGTCGCGCACTGTGGCATCTTGGCCACAGCCTCGGCCTTACCGTCACCCACGGGCTTGTCCCGTGGGTCCTCACCTTCCTTCAATCATCCGCCGCGAAAACATCCGCAGGGATCGCCACGGCGGGCTTGGCGTCGTCGTCCAGCGCCACTTCCGGGATCGCCCCGGCCATGCTGGCCATCAGCGCCGCCGGGACATGATGGAAGGTCACCGTATAGGGCAGGCGCGCGGTTTTCAACGGCTCGACGAATCCGGCGCAGCCGCGCGAATAGTGGGTCCCGGTCGCGAACTCGATGCCGTAACTGCCCTCGGGGAGACCGGCCAGGCTGAGGTGATAGGTCGCGGGCACGAACACCGACACGATTGTGGTGCCCTGGGCGGTTTTCAGCTTGACCACCGCGTCCATGCGTTCGCCGTTGTGAATCAGCAAGCGATGATCGCCGTCGGCGTGGCGGAGCAGAACCTCGCCCGCCGCCGGGGTGCCACCCCGGTGTTCCTCGCACCATGTGCGGCGCAGTAGTTCCCCCGACCCGCCGTACAAGGTTAGAGCCGGCACGAATCCGGTGATGCCGGACGGGGTCTTGACCTGCACCCAAGACCCGTCGCCCGCCGGGGCCAAAACGGTGAGCGCGGTGAAACGGTCGAGCAGGGTAATGACCGGCGCGCTGTCGCCGGGATCCTGGCGGATCTTCAAGCCATCGACGGCAACGAAGCGGATATCCCCGGCCGAGGGTTGCGCGACGGTGATCCCGGCCCGTTTGGTCGAGGGCGGCGGGTCCCATGTCTTGGTCAGCCCCATCAACAGCACGAACGCGGTCAGCGGCAACGCCAGCAACGGCGCCAACTGGGTCAGGAAGGCCCGGCTTAAACGGAAACCCCAACGGTCGCGCAGACGGACATGCGCCCCGGCCGCCGTTTGGATCTGGGCAATCGCCTTGGTTTGCGCCCGCGTGCGCGCGAAGCGCTCGGCCTGGGCGGCGGCGGCCGAGGCCAGCCCCTTGTCGCCCCGGGCCAGAAACGCCTGGGCTTGGCGGATCGACACCCGGGCATTGGCTTCACGCGGTTGCGTGCCGCCCAACAAATTGTGGAGCAGCACCACCGGGGTCACCAGAAGGCCGGGCGGCGACCACCATCCCTCGACCCAACTGGCGGCGGCGGCGCGCACGCCCGCGTGGTCGGCGCAGTCCCGGCAGAAAATTCCCTCCACCGGGACGGTTCTTGCCCACAGCACGTAGCTTCGCACCTCGTGCAGCACGACGTAACGCGGCTGGGCGGTGACCACGCCGCAGACCGAACAGGCAAAGGCGGCGCTGGGCGGTTCGTCGTCGATCTCGCCGATCGCGACATGGCCGGTGGTGTCGTATTCGGTGCGGGCGACCGCATCGCGTAAAACTTTGTATGCCGTGACAAGGCGTTGAAACTCGCCCGAGGCCGCCTGTCCCGGATGGCGATCGGGATGGACGGCCTTGGCGCGCGCCCGGAAGGCGCGTTTGATGGCGGTGGCGCTGGCTCCGGGGGTTAGTCCCAGAACCGCGTATAGCCCGGCGGGGTCTTGCACATCGGTTAGCATGACGATCCGAATCCCTTCAGTCCGCCGGAAGCTAAGCAATCACCGTGCCGGTTATACCATGATTCGCGCGGTTCCCGCCACGGGGGGCGGAAAATCGATGAAACGGCCGTTGCTTCGGAACATCACCGATCCCTTGGTCCCCACCGCGTCGCCGGTCAGGGTGAACAGCATCGCGATATCCTGGCGCATCCGCTCGGGAAAGGGTTTTTCGGTGCGGATAATCAGATCGAAGCGTTTGACGTCGCGCTTGACCAGACCATCGAACTGCATCCGGCCCAAGCGGCTAAGCGAAAGGTCGAACACAAAACGATGTTCGTCACCGCCCCGGCCTTTCTTTTCGTCGGCATCGACCTCTTCGGTCTGGTGACGGCGCAGATACAGCTCGATCGGCTCGATCCGTTGGCCCGACCACATCGGCAGGGTCATCCCCCGCCATTCCCCGTCGCCCAAGGGGCGCGCCGCCGCTTGCGACGCTCCGGCCAGATCGGCCTTGATCCGCGCGGCCAGACCCGATTTGCCCGATTTGTCCAAGGCCTTCGTTCCGCCCTCGCCGACCAATCCCCCGCCTTCGTTGGCGACCACGGCGGTGGCCATCAGCGACAAGGTAGCCGCCATGCGCGGCCCCACTTGCGGGATTTGCCGCAATACTTGGTCAAGGGCGCTCGCGTCGCCGCTTTCGGCCAGGGTTTGCAGCGCCTCCTGCATCGCGGGCCATCCGTCCTTGCCCAAGCCCGGCGGCGGCGGCGCATTGGTTGATGGCGGCGACAACGGCGGCAACGGCGGCTCGACCACTTCCAGCGTGGCCTGGGCACCGACCGGCAGTTCGTCGGCGGCGGGCAGCGTCAACAGCCCGGCGGGCGTTTTGACGATCGCCTGGCCGCCGGGACCGTGATCGGTCACCGTCGCGGCCAAGGTCGCCAGGGGGGGCGGACCGGATCCCGTGGAGGGCGGAGGAGCGACGGACTGCGCCGGGCCTGCGGAACCTTGAGGTGACGGCGACGAGGGGGGAGCCGTCGACGCGCCACTTTCCGGAACGGCGACCGGCGTCGTCTCGCCCCCGGCGGACGGCGGAACGACCTGGGCAATGCGCACGACCAGACGGGTTCCGGCGGCCAAATCGGTGGGAACTCCGGGCGAGGCGGCATTTGCGCCCGCCATTGGCGCCCCAGGGGTTGTCGCGGCGGCCGGGGCCGGTTGCGCGGACCGCAGAACCGTGGCGATCAACCCGGCGGGCGCGTTGCCGGTGGCGGACGTCGCGATAAAGGCGGAATTCGAGGCCGCCGCGGTTTGCGGCGACGACGCGTTCATCCCCGGCGCGGACAGTCCAAGCGGACCGGAACCGGCGGCGGCACGGGACCCCACCGCCATCATCTTGACCAGAACCTGGCCCTCGAACTGCACGACCTGCAATCCGACCTTGGTGCCCGGCGTCAAGACCGGCATGTCGCCGCGCGCCTTTAGCAGCAGGGGGCCGACGTCGGTGAGAACCTCGATCATGCCCTTGGCCAATCCGGCTTGCGGCGGAACCACCGCGTCCATGACCACGCCGGGCGGCAAGGCCGCCACCGCCTGCGAGACCGGGCTATCGACGGCCAAGGAGAGAATCGCCGCCGCCGGTCCGTTGGCGGACACCGCTTGAGGCAGGATCGGCGGCGGGCCGATGGTCATGGGTTCAACAAGCGTTCCACCAGCGCCTCGACATCGGCGGCCGCCTCGGCGTTCGGCGACCGGGTCAGGATCGGCGTCTGGTTGCGGATGGCATCGCGGACCTTAAGATCACGGCGGATTACCCCGGCCAGCGGCGGCGAGATCTTCAAGAACCCCTCGCAGGCCTTCAGCAGCGTGGCATAGACCCGTTCGCCCTCGCGGATCGAGTTGGCCATGTTGACCACCACCCGCATATCGGTGCCCGGCCGTTCCAGATGGGTGACCTTGATGAAGGCATAGGCGTCGGTCAGCGCGGTCGGCTCGTCGGTGGTGACGACCAGAACGACCCCGGCATTTTGCGCCAGCAAGCGGACGGTTTTTTCCACCCCGGCCCCGAGATCGACCACCACCCGGTCGTAGGCCCCGGCCAGCAGCGCCAGATCGTCGCCCAGCATTTGCAGCCGCGACAAGGGAATGTTGGCCAAGGTCCCCGAGCCGGACCGCCCGGCGATGATGTCGAATCCCCCCGCCGGAAACGGGACCAGCGCTTGGTTCAGGGTGACCCGCCCGGCCACCACGCTGCCCAGATCGGTCTTGGGCATCAGGCCCAATTGAATATCGACGTTGGCCAAACCGAGATCGCCGTCGAACAACAGCGCGCGGCGGCCCTGGCGGGCGATCGCATGGGTCAAGGTGATGGCGAACCACGTCTTGCCGACGCCGCCCTTGCCCGAGGCGACGGCGATGAGATTGCGGCTTTTCACGCGCTGGGCCGGTGGCGGCGCCAGCGAGGGAGTTTCGGGAGGATTGGTCATGGAGCCTGGGCCTCGTCGGTGCGGGGGGCGTCGTCGGTGGGTTCTGCGGTCTCGGCCTCGTCCGCTTCGCGGCGGCGAAGCGGCGGACTTTCCGGGATCATCAATTTGGCCAGCAGAAGGGCTGAAATCGGCGAGATGCCGCCCGCCACATGCGGGCTGGCCGAAACATCGCAAAAGGCCATCTGCCCGGCATCGGCGGCGACCAGAATGCCGCCCAACCGCCGCGTGGTATCCAGCCGCGTCGCGAACAGCCGGCCAACGCCGACGGCGGCAAAGGCCTCGGCCATCTCGGCGGCTTCCGCCGGATCGCCACCCGCCGACATCACCAGAATGGGTTCGACATCGGCGGCCTCGACCAAGGCTTGCAAGTAATCCATGTCGCTGGGCTTGAAGGGGTTGAGACCGGGCGAATCGATCGTCACCAGATCATACATCCCCGCCGCCCCCTCGACGGCGCGGCGCAGCGCCTCGGGCCCGCGCGCCTTGATCAGGTCGATGCCGAGGATGCGGGTAAAGGCGGCCAGCTGCTCCATCGCGCCCGCCCGGATATTATCGCAACTGATGACGCCGATCTGGCGCTGTTTCAGCACGCCGCGCGCCGCGACCTTGGCGACCGCCATGCTTTTTCCCGATCCCGGCGGCCCGACCATCAAAAACGGGCGCGGCGCGGAATGTTCCGGCAGATGAGCGAAGGCATAGCCCGCCTCCAACGCCGCGGCGCCCGCCAAAACCGGGTCGGCCAAGGCCGAGGTGCGGGCGGCGTTGACCAGCCGTTCGATCAGGCGTTGCGGCAGCCCGTGTTTCTCGAACGCCTCGCGCACCGCCTCGGCGGCATCCGAACGGCTGCCTTCCGACAAGATCTCGGCGATCACCGAATCGGCGTCTTCCGGTTCCAGGGCGGCGGTGATCCGGACCCCCTTGGTTCCGGCGGCGCGCTGGGTGGACACGATGATCGCGTCGTCGCCCAATTCCTGGCGCACCAGCTCCATCGCTTCGGCCATTGTCGGGGCGGTAAAGGATTTTAGCCGCATTTAGATCTGCCCCAACGTCTTGATCTTGGCCTTCGGGTGAATTTCGGACTGGCTCATCACCACGGTGACGGGCCGGAACCGCTCGATGATCGACCGCACATAGGGCCGGATCAGCGGACTGGTCAAAAGGATCGGCGTTTCGCCCTGCATCGCGAAACGCTCGAAGGTCTGGCGGACCTTGCCGATAAAGTCCTGAAGCTGCGACGGCGCCATCGACAGATGCTTTTCCTCGCCCGGACCGGTCAAGGATTCGGCGAAGGCGCGTTCCCATTCCGGCGACAGCGGCAAGAGCGGCACGAATCCGTTCGGCCCGGTGTTGGAATCGGAAATCTGGCGGGACAGGCGGGCGCGGACATGCTCGGTGATCATCATCACGTTGCGGGTATGGCCGCAGGCCTCGGACACCCCTTCCAGAATGGTCGGCAGATCGCGGATCGACACCCGCTCGGACAGCAGGTTTTGCAGCACCCGTTGCAGGCCGCCCACCGTCATGTTGCCGGGGATCAATTCGGCCACCAGCTTTTGGTGTTCCTTGTCCAGCTCGTCGAGCAGCTTTTGGGTTTCGGCGTGCGAGAGCAGATCGGACATGTTGTCCTTGACCAGCTCGGTCAAATGGGTGGTGACCACGGTCGGCGGATCGACCACGGTATAGCCGCGGAACAAGGCTTCCTCGCGCGCGGTGGAATCCACCCACAAGGCGGGCAGCCCAAAGGTCGGCTCGCGGGTTTTCTCGCCGGGAAGGGTCAGATCCTCGCCGCGCGGGTCCATCACCAGCAACATGCCGGGGCGCAACTCGCCACGCCCGGATTCGACCTCCTTGATGAACACGACATAGGTGTTGGCCGGAAGCTGCATATTGTCTTGAATGCGCACGCTGGGCATGACGAAGCCCATTTCGCCGGCGATCGCGCGGCGCAGCGCCTTGATCTGGTCGGTCAGTTTGATGCCCTTGGGGTTGTTGATCATCTGCAACAGCCCATAGCCCAATTCCAACCGCACGAAGTCGATGCGCAGCGCGGTCGAGATCGGCTCCTCCGGGATGGAGGGGGCTTGCAACGCCTCTTGCGTCTCGATCGCCGCCTCGGCTTCGGCCTTATCGACTTGCGAGCGGTCCAGCAAGAACGCCGCCGCCGCCATGCCGCCGCCCAGCACGAAGAAGGGCAGGAACGGCATGCCGGGCACCACCGCCATCAGCGTCATCAAGGCCCCGGCCGTGCCGATGGCGCGCGGATAACCGCCGAGCTGGCTGAATAGCGCCTTATCGACCGCGCCTTGCACGCCCGCCTTGGTGACCAGCAAACCGGCCGCCACCGAAATCAGCAGGGCCGGAACCTGAGTAACCAGACCGTCGCCGACCGTCAGCTTGGTATAGATGTCGGCGGCCTGGGTAAAGCTCATCCCGCCTTGGGCCATGCCGATGATCATGCCGGCGATGACGTTGATGAAAACGATCATCAACCCGGCCATCGCGTCGCCACGCACGAATTTCGAGGCGCCGTCCATCGCGCCGAAGAACTGGCTTTCGCCTTCCAGATCGGCGCGGCGTTTCTTGGCCGCCGCCTCGTCGATCAACCCCGCCGACAAATCGGCGTCGATCGCCATCTGCTTGCCGGGCAAACCGTCGAGGGTAAAGCGCGCCGCGACTTCGGCGATACGGGTCGAACCCTTGGTGATGACGACGAAATTAACGATCACCAGAATCGCGAAGACGATGATTCCGATGACGAAATTGCCGCTCATGATAAAACTGGAGAAGGCGGCGATGACCTGGCCCGCGCCGGTGACCCCCTCGTTGCCATGCCCCAGGATCAGCCGGGTCGATGCCATGTTCAGCGCCAGGCGAATCAGGGTCGAGATCAGCAAAACCGTGGGGAACGAACTGAACTGAAGCGGTTTTTCGATGAAGATCGACACCATCAGAACCAGAACGGCGAAGGTGATCGAGATCGACAGGCCAAAATCCAGCGCCCACGGCGGCAGCGGCAGGATCAAGACCAGCAAGATCATGATGATCGCCAGCGCCAGCGCGACGTCGCCGCGCTGCATCGCCTGGGCAAAACGCCCCCAGGCGGCCTGGGCCGTTCCCATCGACGTGGCGGCCGGATCAGCCATCGCTAGGCATCATCCTCACGGGGTGGCCCGTTCACATTCCCCTCCCGCCGGGGGCGGAATGGGCATGCCTTCGTCGGCGTACTGTTTCAACTTGTTGCGCAGCGTGCGGATCGAAATCCCCAGAATGGTCGCCGCATGGGTGCGGTTGCCCAGGTAATGGTGCAAGGTGTCCAAGATCAAATCGCGTTCGACCTCGGCCACGGTTTTGCCGACCAGATCGCCGCGCCCCGGCTCGCCGCTCCCCGCCTCGGCGTTCATTTGCGCGGCGGTCAACGCGGCCGCGGCGGCGTTGGCGGCTTGGGCGACCAGCGGATCGGGATTGCTGCCGA
The DNA here is from genome assembly GCA_903899885.1 of uncultured Rhodospirillaceae bacterium. Taxonomy (GTDB): domain Bacteria; phylum Pseudomonadota; class Alphaproteobacteria; order Rhodospirillales; family Magnetospirillaceae; genus CAIULK01. The sequence continues at coordinate 34,705 of CAIULK010000152.1, read as the reverse complement.
CACTGCCGCCGGTCAACAAGATCGCCTCGGTGCCGATCTCGGCGCCCGACGCCAGCAAAACGGCGCGGTGCATGGTGTTTTCCAGCTCGCGGACATTGCCGCGCCAGCCGTGACGCAGCAACATCGTGCGCGCGTCGGCGGTCAAGGCCTTGGGCGGCACGCCGTTGGCCTCGGAATATTTGCGGATGAAATGGTCGGCCAGCAAGGGGATATCGAGCGGGCGTTCGCGCAAGGCCGGCAGCGCCAGCGTCACCACGTTCAAGCGGTAGAACAGATCCTCGCGGAAACGCCCTTGGCGGACCTCGTCCTCGAGATTGCGGTTCGAGGTCGCCAAAATCCGCACATCGACCTTGACCGGCTTGTTGCCGCCGACCCGATCGACCACCCGTTCTTGCAGCACCCGCAGCAGCTTGGCTTGCAGCCGGATATCCATTTCCGAGATTTCATCGAGCAGCAAGGTGCCGCCGTTGGCTTCCTCGAACTTGCCCAGGCGGCGGGCGACGGCGCCGGTAAAGGCGCCCTTCTCATGCCCGAACAGTTCGGATTCCAGCAGCGCCTCGGGGATCGCCGCGCAATTGATGGCGATGAAACGCCCGTCGGCCCGTTTGCTTTTTTGATGGACGAAGCGGGCCATCAGTTCCTTGCCGGTGCCCGATTCACCCGCGATCAGCACCGAGGCGTCGGACCCCGCGACCTGTTCGGCCATCCGCAGGGTTTGCGCCATCCGGGGGTCCTTGAAGACCAGCGCGCGGGACTCGGCGGTAACCGCTTCCAGAACGGCGGCGATCAGTTCGGCATCGGGCGGCAGCGGGATATATTCCTTGGCGCCCGCCTTGATGGCGCGGACGGCGGCGGCGGCATCCGAGGCCACCCCGCAGGCAACCACCGGAATATGGATGCGTTCCGAGGCCAAGGCATCGACCAGCGCCTTGATGTCGCGCCGCACGTCGATCATCACAAGGTCGGAACCGCGTTCGCGCAAGATGTCCAACCCGTGCGCGATGTCCTCGGCCATGGTGATCTTGGCCCCGCGCGCCATCACGATCTGGCTGGCGGCGCCGATCTGCCCGTCGAGCGTTCCAATGATCAGAAGTCGCATTCCCGGCTTTCCTTAGCTAATCGATCACGAGCGTTCGGTTTTGATGATTTCCGTCATCGTCACACCCAACCGGTCCTCGACGACGACGACTTCGCCGCGCGCCACCAAGCGGTTGTTGACGTAGATGTCGATCGCCTCGCCGACCTTGCGGTCCAGTTCGACCACCGCGCCGCGCCCCAGCTTCAGCAACTGGTTGACCTGCATGGTCGTTTTGCCCAACACCGCCGACACCCGGACGGGAATGTCGTAGACCGCTTCCAGATCGCGGGCCGTGCGCGGCGTATCGGGAATGTTGGCGCCAGCGCCGCCACCCATTCCGTCGTCGTCGCTCCGGAAGTCGTTGAGTTCCAAATCTCCCACCATTTTACGGTCTCCTTAGGCCGGCTCGGCCGTATCGGAGCGCCGTTCGGGCGGCGCCAGTGCTCGTTCGATCATCGCGTCGATCTCGTTTTGAATATGGGCTTGATCGCGTTCGGCGCCACCATCGGTCCATTCGACGCGGCAATCGCCCAAGGCCAGCCGTCCATCGGCTTGGACAACCACCCGTCCCTCGAATCCGTGGGAATCGACCACGGCTTCCAAGCGCGCGCGCACCGCCTCGACCAACGGTTCGGAGACACGGACGATGATTCTGGGCTCGTCGAGAATTTGATCGACGACATCCTCGATCACCCGGACCACCTCGGTGAAGGCGTTCGCTTCGGCGGTGGCGGGCAGTATCTTGCGGATCACCGCCAACCCGATGCGCACCGCGCTTTCCAGCGCCTCGGTATTGGCGTTGCCTTGGGCGGCGTCCAATTGGTCGAGGTGGGTGGCCAAGTTGGCCAACACCTCCTGCACCCGGCGTTCGGTGGTGACGGCGGCTTCCTCGAAACCCTGGCGGCGGCCTTCCTCGTAGGCGGCCTCACGGGCGAGGTTGATATCGTCCTCGGTGAACGTCGGGGCCGGTTGGGCAACCTCCTCGGGTGCCACATGCGCCTGTTGCGCATGCGCGGCCTGACGGGCAAGACGCTCCGCTTCTTCCCTCTGCCACCGGGGCACCGGGGTGAAGTCGTTGTCGAACATGAATTTGCGCGGCTTGGCTTCCATGTCAGTAGACCAGTTCGTCCTCTTCGCGGCCTTCGGAAATGACGATCTGACCCGATGCCGCCAGTTCCTTGGCCATCATGACGATCAACGACTGCGCCTGATCGACGTCGCGCAGGCGCACGGGACCCATCGCGTCCATGTCCTCGCGCAGCATCTTGCCCGCGCGTTCGGACATGTTCTTGAAGAACAGTTCCTTGACCGCGTCCGAACCGCCCTTGAGCGCCAAGCCCAGCTTGTCCTTTTCGCAGTTGCGCAGCAGGGTCTGGATGCCCGACGCGTCGATGCGCACCAGATCCTCGAAGGTGAACATCAGCTGTTTAATGCGTTCCGCCGATTCGCGGTTGCGTTCCTCCAGGGCCGACATGAAGCGGTTTTCCGCGTTGCGGTCGAGGTTGTTGAAGATATCGGCCATCAATTCGTGGGCGTCGCGGCGCTGGGTACGCGCCAAGTTGCTCATGAATTCGGTTCGCAGGGTCTTTTCCACGCCGTCCAAAACCTCCTTCTGCACCGCCTCCATGCGCAGCATGCGCATGATGACTTCCATCGCGAAGTTTTCCGGCAACAAGGAGAGCACGCGCGCCGAGTGATCCGCCTTGATCTTGGCCAGCACGACGGCGACGGTCTGGGGGTATTCGTTCTTCAGGTAATTGGCGAGCACCTGCTCGTTCACATTGCCCAGCTTGTCCCACATGGTACGGCCCGCCGGGCCGCGGATTTCTTCCATGATGGTCGAAACGCGCTCCTTGCCGAGCGATTTCATCAGCAGGCGTTCGGTGCTTTCGTAGGACCCGACCAGCGAGCCGGTCGATGAGATCTGATCGGCGAATTCGACGAACAGGCGCTCGACCAGATTGGCCGACACCGTGCCGAGATTGGCCATGATCTGCGAAAGTTCCTTGATCTCCTCGTCGTCCATCATGCCGAACAGCTTGGACGAGTGCTCTTCGCCCAAGGACAGCATCAGCATCGCCGCTTTTTGCGGCCCGGTCAGTGTGCGGTAATCTTCTTTGATGCGTGCCATGATTTAGACTTCCTGGTACAGCCAGGTCCTCACGATCGAGAGAGCTTCTTCGGGGTGCTTTTCGACGATTTCGCCGATCTTCTTGATCGACGACGCTTTCACGCGGCCCTCGACCTTGTCGATGTCGATCAGTTCGTCGGCGATGATTTCCTCTTCGCCGCCCAAGGCGGGAGCGGGCATCGGAGCAGGTCCGGCCAAGGCCGGCACTAGTTGGCCATCGGCGGTCAGCAGACGGCGCCCATCGGGACCGACGGGACCCGCCTGCATGCCCTCGATCACGCGGCTGATCAGCGGGCGCAGGACCAGCAGCAGGAACAAGATCGCCACCACCGACAGACCGAGGTTCGACGCGACCTTTTCGACGAAGTCGCGGCGCATGCCGAAGATGTACTCGCCGGGTTCCTCGGCGTTGTACTGCTCCTCGCCGCCGGCGAACTGCATCTGCTGAACGGTGACCTGATCCTCGCGTTCCTTGTTGAATCCGATCGCCGATTTGACCAGCGCCTCGATCTGGGTCAAATCCTTGGCCGACCGCTCGCGGTATATTTTCTTGCCGTCGGCGCCGGTTTCGTAAATGCCGTCAACCAGCACGGCGGCCGAGACCTTCTTGATCTCGCCCAGTTCCTTGACCGTGTTCTTGGTCTTTTTGCTGATCTCGTAATTGACGGTATCCTGGGTCTTGCCCGATTTCGACGAGGCGCGGCCCAAGGTCGCCTGGGCCGCCCCGGGATCGGGAAGATTCTGGGTGACGCTGACGCCGGGCGTCTCGCCTTCCGAGCTGGCTTCGTTTTCGTTGGTGGTGACTTCGCTGCGCACCACCTTGCTGTCGGGGTCGTAGGTTTCCTCGGTGGTGACGGCGCGTGACAGGTCCATTTCGACCGCCACCTCGGCCCGCACCCGGCCCGGCCCCAAGGACCGCTCCAACAGATCCTCGATCACCTTGGCAAGGCGCTGCTCGGTGTTCAAACGCACCTCGTCGGCGGTTTCCGAGGCGACTTGCTGGTCGTTGTCGAACCCCTTGGCCAGCAGGGTTCCCTTGTCATCGACCACGGAAATCCGGGTCGGCTTCATTTTGGGAACGGCCGCCGCGATCAGATGCTGAATCGCCAGCACTTGGCCGCGTTCCAGGCGCTGATTGCCCGCCATCTTCAAGATCACCGAGGCCGAGGGCTCGGCGGTGTCGCGCGAAAAAGCCTCGCGCTGCGGCAGCACCAGATGGACGCGGGCCACCTTGATCTTGTCGATCGCCCGGATGGTGCGCGACAGCTCGCCTTCCAGCGCGCGGACGTAATTGATGTTTTGCTGAAAGCTGGTGGTTCCCAGCGCATCTTGCTTGTCGAACAGCTCGTAGCCGACCGCGCGGCCGCCGCCCGAGGGCATGGCGTCCTCGGCCAGCTTGACCCGCATTTCGTTCTTACGGTCCTTGGGCACCCAGATTTCCGCGCCGTCCTTGCGGATCTCGAACGGAATTTTCTCGGTTTGCAGCTTTTCGATCATGACCTTGGAGTCTTCCATGGCGAGATCGCCATAAAGCAACTCCATCTGCGGCGCCGCCACCCGGCTCATCAAATAGATGAAAAAGCCCAGGATCGATACGCCGACGCCGGCCATCGCCGCCAGCCGCATGGGCCCAAGGCCCCTCAGCATCTGAAGGAAAGCGTTCACGCGTCGTCCTCGAAAGACCAGCTCGACGCCGAACCTTACGCCGATGCCACTTTAAAGGTGGTTAATCCCCGGCAAATTTTGCCGGGGCCGAAAAGAAAAAGGGCCGGTGGCATTCTGCGCACCGGCCCCGGAAGAAAATCAACCGATTGTTTACCGGATGATCTGCACCAGATCGTCCAGCATCTGGTTGGCAGTGGTGATGATCTTCGAGGCGGCGGTATAGGCCCGCTGGGTGACGATCATCGTCGTGAACTGGGCACCGATATCGACGGTCGAGGCTTCCAACGACGAGGCGGTGGTGGTGCCCGCCCCGGCGGTGCCCGCGACGCGCAAGGTCGGATCGCCCGAAACGTCGGTTGATTCGTAGACGTTGCCGGTCAGGCTTTCCATCCCGTCGGGATTGACGAAGGTGGCGATCGGGACCTGGAACACCGGGCGGGTCACGCCGTTGTCGAACAAGGCGGTGACGATACCGTCCGAACCGACCGAGACGCCCGAGAAATTGCCGAACTTCGCGCCGTTCTGCGTCATGTAGGACAGCTGGTAATTTCCCGACAACTGGGTCATGCCGTCCGACACGTTCAGATCGCCCATGAACAGGCTGATCTGCGGTGAAACGCCGACCGCGTTCGAGGTGGTCATGTCCTCGGAGCCGTTCGCCCACTCGATCGACATCGACGCGACATTGATCGCCGATGGCGTGCCGTCGCCGTTGAAGGTGATGGCGTTGGTGGTGGACGGGTTCAACCCGACATAGGGCAAGGTAAAGCCGGACGGCGAAGTGGGGGCCAGCGCCTGCTCCAGGCTAAACGCGCCGCTCGAATTGGTCAGCGAGGTCAGGCCTCCCACCGTCAACGTGCCGGTGGTGGTGCTGGTGTCGAAATTGCGGAACTCGATCGAGCTGGTGCCCGAAATCTGATCGGCATAGGTGGTGCCGGTGCCGGTCAGGGTGGTGCCGTTGAAGGTGGTGTTGGCGGCGGCGGCGGTGCCGCCGACGGCACCGGCGAAATCACCGGTCGCCGAGATCGAGGTGCTCCCGGCGGTGCCGGTGTACAGCACGAAATTGCCGCCGTTCAGCATCGCCGAGACCTTGGTGGTGCTGGCATTATTGTTGATCAGATTCAGCGCGGCGGCCCGGGTCAGGCCGGTCATGGTCAGGACCTTGGCGCCCAGGGTCAGCGTACTGGCGGCATAGACGTCCAGGTCGCCCGCCGAGGTCGAGGCGGCGGCACCGTTGGCGATACTGCCTTGTATATCGACAAGATCGCCCGAGCCGGACACCGTGATGGCCGCCCCGGTACCGTTGTTCAGCGACAGGAGGTTGGTGCTGGTGTTAAACGATGCCGTGACGGTGCCCGGAACGCCCGCCGCGACCAGCGCGGTGTTGATCGCGGTCGCCAACCCGCCGCCCGCCCCGCCGCCGGTCGTCGGATCGATACCGGCCAGGCTGACCTTGTAGGTGGTTCCGGCCACCGTGATCGACAGGTTGCTGGCGGCGGCCAACGCGGTCGTCGCGGTGCCCGACGAGGCATCGGCCACCTTGGACACAGAGCAATACTGCATCTCATAGGCCTGCTGCATCGCCGCGGCCATGTTGGCGGCATAGGTCCCCGACGATCCATTGGCCGCCGAAGGGTCGATATTCAAGGTATTGCCGGTCGAGCCGCTGGTGCCCGCCGAGGCATCGAAGGTATAGGTGGTGCCGCCAATCGTCATTGTCATCGCGCCCGCCGACGGGACCGACGAGAAATCCAAGCGGCCCATCGTCGAATAGACGTTGCCGCTGCTGTCATACAGCGTCAGGTTCTTGGCCCCTTCGGGCGGCTGGGATTCGATATCCCACTGGTTCTGCCCGGTCTTTTGCCATGTGGCCAAGACGTTGTGGCTGTTGCCCAGCGTGTCGTAGATCTGGATGTTGGTCTGCTCGTCCTGACCGACCTCGTCGGCGGAGGGCAGATTGGCGCCCATCCGCACCGACGAGGTGGCCGACGCGGTGCCCGCGATGTCGTTCAGATTGAACGACTGCAAGTTGGTCGGATTGACCACGCCCTGATTGATATAGACGTACTGGCCGCTGGAATTCTTGTAGGCCGACATCATGGTTTCGCCGTTGATCACCTGATGGGCGGCGGTGGCGGTGCCGTCCCAGTTGGCGAGCGGCCAGCCCTGAAGATAGTACCCGGCGGTGTTGCACAGATAGCCGTTCTTATCGACCGAGAACGACCCGGCCCGGCTATAGCCGAACTGGCCGGTGTTGGTGGTCGCCGGATTGGCGACCGAGTTGACGACGAAGAAACCCTGGCCCGAGATCGCCACGTCGGTCGAGGACGATGTCGACTGCAACAGACCCTGAACGTTGATGCCCGCACGCGGTTTGGACTGCACGCCGCCCGGCGAATACGCGCTGACCGACACCTGCTTGGTGACCAGCGTCTGGAAATTAACGTCGGTCTGCTTGTAACCGATCGTGTTGACGTTGGTGATATTGTCGGAAATAGCCCCCATCGCGGACGATTCCGCCGCCATGCCGGATATCCCGGAGAACAACGCGCCGTATAAGCTCATGGCATCCTCCTAATAAATCGTTCTCGTCCCGGTCACGGGTGGTTAGCTTTTGGTCGAACTGCTGCTGCTCGTGCTGCTACTGCTAGTGCTGCTGGAGCTGCTGCTTGTGCTACTGCTGCTCGAACTGCTCGAACTGCTGCTGCTGCTGCTCGAAAACGAATTGGGATCGATAATGCTGATCACGCTGCTCAGAGGCACGGCGGTCGTCCCCAGGGACAGTTCGCAATTGCCACTCGAATCCGAGGTCACGCCGGTCACCGAGCCATAGGTCGTGGTGGTCGGGGTCATAGCGTTGCCGTTGGTGTCGCTGGCGGCGATGCTGAAGCTGTAGGTGCCGTCGGGCGCGGTCGAACCGTTCGCTTCGGCGCCGTTCCAGCTTAGGATATGCTTGCCCGCCGTGGTGCCTTTCAGGCTGGGCATGGTGGCGACCACGTTGCCCGACGAATCGGAGATGGTCACCGCCACGTTGGCGGCGTTCGACGGCAAGGTGTAGCTGAACACCGCCGTGCTGCTTTCCAGCGGCAGGGTCGAACCCGAGGTTTCGACCGTCTGGCCGATATAGCCGATGGCGCTCGACTGCTGGCTGGTCTTTTGCAACGCAATCAGCGATTCGAGGTTCGAGTTGATGTTGATCTGCTGCTCGACGCCCGAGAACTGCACCAGCTGGTTGGTGAACTGGGTACTGTCGGTCGGGTTCAGCGGGTCCTGATTCTTCATCTGAACCGTCAGCATGTTCAAGAACGTGTTCAGGTCGCCGGTCAACTGCTGCTGCGCGGTCGCCGCTTTCGACGTGCCGGTGTTGCCCGCCAACGTCGCCTGCGATGACGCATTGGCTTTGTTGATGTTGGCGATAACGCTGGCGTTACTGCCCGAGACGTTGGCGGCCGTTGTGGTCATGGCACGATTCCTTAAACCTGAATATTGACGCCCGACATGATCCCGGCGGCCCGCGACTGGGCCAGCGCGCCGATCGCGGGCAGATCGCCCGTGTCCATCGACGCCAAGGCCCGGCGGCGCTGCGCGCGCGATCCGTCATCATTGGTGGTTTGTTGCTGCTGCTGATCGCCACGCAGATTGAAGTTCAGCGACCCGGCATTGGCCTGCAACCCGGCGTCCGACAGCGACTTGCTGAGATCGGCCGAGTTCTTTTGCAGCATCGCCAAGGTGTTGGGATTATCCGCCGTGACGGTCGCGGTCACCTGACCGTTGTTTCCCATCTCAAGCTTGATTTCGATGCGGCCCAATTCGACCGGCTTCAAATTCACCTTGATGGTGTCGTTGCCGTTGGCGGCGGCCTTGTTGATCTGCACGGAAATCTGATCGAGGATTTCCTTTTGTTCCAATTGGCTGGACGGCTGCGGCGCACGCGCGGCGGCCGGGGCCGAGGTCTTTTGCGCGGCATCGGCCGACTGCGTGGCACCGACCCCGGTGATCGGGGTGGGCTCGGCGGCGGGGGCCTCGGCGGCGGCCGCATGGGTCACGGCGGCGGTGGTGACGGCGGCGGTGGTCTGCTCGACCACTTGGGCCTGCACCTGGGCGTTTTCGGCGGCCTGGGCGGCGGCGGCATCGTCCTGGGCGCCTTGCGCCTGGGAACTGACGGCCGGCGTGGCGGCCAACGAAACCGGGGCGGTATCCACCGGCTGCTGCGGAACGGCCTGCGCGGCTTGGGCGGCGGTGTCGTCGGTGGCAACCTGGGTGATGGCGGGACCGGTCACCTTGACCGAAACGCTGATCGCCGCGCCCGTGCCGTTCAGGCTCTGCGCCAGGGTATCGGCCTGGGCCTGCACCGGATCGACGGGACCTTGGTTTTGCAGCCCGGCGGCGATGCCGAAGCTTTTGCCGTTGCCGCTGGTTTCGGTTGTATCGACCGCCGGACCGGCGTTTTGAACCACCGGACCACTGGACGTATCGGAGGTGATCTGCTGGGTCAGCTGGGCGATGCTGGCGCCGTGCATCTTGTCCAACCAATCAAACGGATTCTGATCGGCATTGGTGTTGGTGTCGGCGACGGTCTGCTGAACCGGCCCGCCCGAGGTCTGCACCGTCTGCGCCTGGGTCTGGAAGGCGGCGGCCAGCACTTGGCCCTGGACCTGAGCGGCGGCATCGGTCGCGGCGCTGGTGTCGGTGGTCGTCGCGGCCGGAGCGTTCGACGTTGCCGTGTCGTCCTTCGAGGAGGAGGTGGTCGTGTGTGTGTCGCTGGACTGCGGCGCCTGGCTGGGCGCGGCGGCCTGCTGGGTCGGCGCGGGCGCATCGACCGGCGCGGGAGCATTATTCTGCGCCGTCGACTGCGTCGGCTGACCGGACGCGTTGTTGTTCGTCGATCGCGAATGATCGCTCGGCAACGGGGTCGGCCGATTAAGGGTTCCGGCCAGCGCGGTGGTGATCGCGGGCGTCATCCCCGTGGTGGAGAAGTTCAAGGACGACTGCAGCGTCTGAAGAAACTCCTGCTCGGCCGAAATCGCCGGATTCGCCTTTTGTTGGGCGGGGGCCGGGGCGTTCGACGGGTCGAGCGTCGGATTGTTGAGCGCGGTGATCGTCATGATTCGCTTCCTCGACAGGGGAGAGGCCTTGGGACGCCAATTCTTTTGCATTCGCCGTGCCAGATCCGAAAAACGGCGGAAAACGGTGCTTTCGACGGAAATCGCGGTGGATCGCCCGGCAGTTTATGCCGCCGGACAGCGGAAGATTCTGCCGGGTGGGAATCGTTGGTTGCAGCGAGGCGCGAAATCGGCTAGCAAACCCGCTTTCGATCCAGCTTCGGGATAGACCATGGAAAAGTTCACGGTATTGGTCGGCGTCGCGGCGCCGCTGCCCATGATCAACGTCGATACCGACATGATCATCCCCAAGCAGTTCCTGAAGACCATCAAGAGGACCGGTCTTGGCCGCAATCTGTTCGACGAGATGCGCTATACCCCGGACGGCAAGGAAATCCCCGATTTCGTGCTGAACAAGGCGGCGTGGCGGCAAGCCAAGATCCTGGTTGCCGGGGCGAATTTCGGCTGCGGCTCGTCGCGCGAGCATGCGCCGTGGGCGATCGCCGATTTCGGCATCCGCTGCGTCATCGCCACCAGCTTCGCCGACATCTTCTATAATAACTGTTTCAAGAACGGTATCCTGCCGATCAAACTGCCGCAAGAGCAGGTCGATAAGCTGATGGACGACGCCTCGCGCGGCGCCAACGCCACCGTTACCATCGATCTGGAAGCGCAGGAAATCCGGGGTCCCGATGGCGGCTGCATCCGCTTCGAGATCGACCCCTTCCGCAAGCATTGTCTGCTGAATGGATTGGATGATATCGGCCTGACCCTGCAAAAACAGGATAGGATCGCCGCGTTCGAAACCACCCGCGCCGCCGCTCAGCCCTGGATGTAGCGATGTCACGCCCCTCTACCGGGGCGAGAAGGATTGACGGACGACGGTTTTTGGGGCACCCCAGTGGGTACCCCAGTATGCACTTAAATTGATGAGGTATGTCGATGGCTGCCAAGAAACTCCTTATTCTGCCCGGTGACGGTATTGGTGCCGAGGCGATGGTTCAGGTTCGCCGCATCATCGACTGGCTGTCCAAGAAGCGCGGAATCGAATTCGATATTTCGGAGGGCCTGATCGGCGGATGCGCCTATGACGCCTGCGGCACGCCGCTGCCCGAACAGACCCTGATCGACGCGATGGCCGCCGACGCCGTGCTGCTGGGCGCGGTCGGCGGTCCGAAGTGGGACGACCTGCCCTTCGACAAGAAGCCGGAACGCGGCCTGCTCGGCATCCGCAAGGAAATGGGCCTGTTCGCCAATCTTCGCCCCGCCGTGGTGTTCGACGCGCTGGTCGATGCCTCGACCTTGAAGGCCGAGATCGTGTCGGGCCTCGACATCATGATCGTCCGCGAATTGACCGGCGGGCTGTATTTCGGCGAGCCGCGCGGCATCGAAACCCTGCCCGACGGCAGCCGCCGGGGTGTCAACACCCTGGTCTACACCACCGAGGAAATCCGCCGCATCGGCCGGGTGGCCTTTGATCTGGCCCGCAAGCGCAACCGCCGGGTCTGCTCGGTCGACAAGGCCAACGTGCTGGAATGCACGGTGCTGTGGCGCGAGGAGATGATCAAGCTGCAACAGTCCGACTATCCCGATGTCGAGCTGACCCACATGTACGTCGATAACGCCGCCATGCAGCTGGTGCGCAACCCCAAGCAGTTCGACGTGATGGTCACCGAAAACACCTTCGGCGATATTCTGTCCGACTGTGCCTCGATGCTGACCGGCTCGCTGGGCATGCTGCCGTCCGCCTCGCTGGGCGCGCCGGACGCCACGGGCAAGGTCCGCGCGCTGTATGAACCGATCCACGGCTCGGCCCCCGACATCGCGGGCAAGGACATCGCCAATCCGCTGGCGACCATTCTCAGCTTCGCGATGTGCCTGCGCTATTCCTTTGATATGGTCAGCGAAGCCGACCAGATCGAAGCCGCCGTGCGCGGCGTGCTGAAGGGCGGGCTGCGTACCGCCGACATCATGCAGCCGGGCAAGGCGAAGGTCTCGACCACCGTGATGGGCGAGGCGATCGTGCGCGAGATGGATAAGGTTCAGGCGTAGGGATTTAAAACCGGCGGTCTCGTACCGCCGGGTTTTTCACGGCTCCGAATGCAGCCGCGTCCATTCGTGGCTTTCGTGCATGATGAAGGCGTCGATCATCGCGCGGTAGATATTCTCGACCAGCTCGGGCGAAGTGCCGTTTTCGTTGGCGAGGTGGCGGACCTTGCCGATGATTTCCTCAATCCGGCCAAGATCGATCACCTGCGCCTTTTCCTTTTTAAGGCGGGCGGCCTGCTCGACGTAACCCGCGCGTTCGGCGATCAGGGACACGATCCGCCGGTCCAGACGATCGATCTGGACACGCACGTCGGCGAGGGTCGAGCAATCGGCCACGGACAACCTCCTCTAATAGCAATACTCGGCGAACAACGGATCGACGCTGCCCTGCCAGCGGCCATGGAATGCGTCCAGCATTTCCTCGGCGGGGGTGCGGCCAGAATCCGCGATTCGGCGCAAGGAGTCGAGGTGGAACGTTTCATCCTCGCCCGCGTCGTTCAACCGATTGCGGCGCGCAAGGCCCGCGTCCGCCAAACCCAACAGGGTTTTGGCCAGATCCTGCACGGTTCGCCCGCCGATTTCGGCTTTCAGCCCCAGGCGGATGACGTCCTGGCGCAAGCGTTCGCGCTGGCTGGGTGTCCAGCCCTTGCCAAGGTCGAGCGCGGCGTCGAGCGAGGCGTCGTCATACAACAACCCGGTCCATAACGCGGGCAAGGCGCACACCCGGTTCCACGGACCGCCGTCGGCGCCGCGCATTTCCAAGAACCGCTTCAGCCGCACCTCGGGGAAGGCGGTGGTCAGATGGTCGGCCCAGTCATTGATGGTCGGACGTTCGCCCGGCAGGGCGGCCAGCTTGCCCGCCATGAAATCCTTGAAACTCTGTCCCGCCGCGTCGATGTAGCGTCCGTCCCGGAACACGAAATACATCGGCACGTCGAGCATCCAATCGACATAGCGCTCGAACCCCATGCCCGGCTCGAAGGCGAAGGGCAACAAGCCGGTGCGGTCGGAATCGGTGTCGGTCCAGGCCTGGGCGCGGTTCGACAGCAAACCGGTGGGCTTCCCCTCGACGAAGGGCGAGCTGGCGAACAGCGCCGTCACCACCGGCTGCAAGGCCAGCGAGGCGCGCAGCTTGCGCACCATGTCGGATTCCGAGGCGTAATCCAGATTGGCTTGGACGGTGCAGGTGCGCAGCATCATGTCCAGACCCTGCCCACCCTTGACGGGCATATAGGCCCGCATGATGCGGTAGCGGTCCTTGGGCATCCAGGCGAAATCCTCGCGCCGCGCCTTGGGGTGAAAGCCGACCCCGAGAAAGCCGACCCCCATCCTGTCGCCCAACCGCTTGACCTGCTCCAGATGGCGATAGGCCTCGCAACAGGTTTGGTGCAGGGTTTCCAACGGCGCGCCCGACAGTTCCAACTGCCCGCCCGGTTCCAAGGTGATCGCCGCCCCGCCCGGTTCGGACAGCGCGATCACCGCGCCGTTTTCCAAAACCGGCGTCCAGCCGAACGCGGTCAATCCCTCCAGCAGGTTTTTGATACCGGCGTCGTAGGCGAGCGGCGACAAATCGGACAGGCGAAAGGCGAACTTTTCGTGCTCGGTGCCAATTCGCCATGCCTCGCGCGGTTTGCACCCGGCTTCGAGGAATTCGACCAACTGACGTTTCGCCACGATCGGTTCGCCACCGGCTTGCGCGGGAGCGGACATGGCCGGCACCGTGGCCCCACTTTCCCCCCGCGTCAAGACCGGCGTTACGGGTATACTGGCCAAATGACCCCGAAAGTGCCGCCCAAGATCACCGCGACCTATCTGGAAAATGCCGCGTTGCATTATCTGGAACGCTTCGACAGCTCGGCCGCCAATCTGCGCCGGGTGCTGATGCGCAAGGTGGATCGCTCGCTGGCCCATTGGGGCGGCGAGCGGGACGAGGTGGTTCCCTTGGTCGATGCGCTGATCGAACGTTGCATCGCCCAGGGTTGGATCGATGACGCCGGATACGCCGAACGCAAGGCGGCCGGGTTGCGCCGTCAGGGCCGCTCGACCCGGGTGATTCGCGGCACCTTGGCGGCCAAGGGGATCGCCGCCGAATTGGTCGATCCGCTGATCGGCGGACCCGAGGAGGATTTGCAAGCCGCCCGCGAACTGGCGCGGCGGCGCAAATTGGGCCTCAGCGCCGAGCGGCGGATGCGGGATTTGGCGGTCTTGGGCCGCGCCGGCTTTGATTACGACACGGCGCGCCGGGTGATCGACGCGCTGCTACGGCCGGAAAACCAGGACTAGGGCCAAAACCACGGCGGTTCCCCACGCCAGCCAGGGAAACCCGCCGCCACCCGAACGCCGGGCGGTGAAATCGCGCACGGTGTCGGGATGCAGCTTGATTCCGCCCTCGACCGCCGAGGCGGTGAGATGCTCCATCGCGCGGACCAGGGTCGGCAGCTTTTCCAGCGCGGTCCACACATCGACCGCCATGTCCTTCAGCCGGGCGGCCGGACCCATGTGGCGGATCATCCAGCTTTCGATCAAGGGCCGGGCCAATTCCCACATATTGACGTTGGGGTTCAGGCGACGCCCAATCCCTTCGGTAACCAGCATGCTTTTTTGCAGCAACAACAATTGTGGTTGGGTTTGCATCGAAAAGGTCTCGGTGATCGCGAACAACTGCCCCAGCAGTTTGGCGATCGAGATCTCGTGCAGGGGGCAGCCCAGAATCGGTTCGGCGATGGAACGACAGGCCTGGGTGAAGGCATCGACCGATTGACCGACCGGCACGAAGCCCGCCTCGAAATGAACCTCGGCAACCTTGCGGTAATCACCGTTAAGAAAACCGATCAGCATCTGGCCCAGGAAGCGCTGGGTACGGCGGTCGATGCGCCCCATGATGCCGAAATCCACCGCGACCAGATTGCCCGTGGCGTCGATGAACAGGTTGCCCGGATGCATGTCGGCATGAAAAAAGCCGTCGCGGAACACCATTTGGAAGAAGGCTTCCGCGGTTTTGCGCAGCACCTCGTCGGCGTCGTGCCCAGCGGCGATCATATTGCGGCGCTCGTCCACGGGCAGGCCGATCACCCGTTCCAGGGTCAGCACGCGCCGCGCGGTGCGGGTCCAGTCGATCGCCGGAATCCGGAAGGTGGGGTCGCCCGCGAAATTCTCGCTCATCTCGGCGGCGGCGGCGGCCTCGAACCGCAGATCCATTTCCATCTTCACCGAGGCGGCGAAGGTTTCCACGGTTTCCGGCAGGCGAAGACGGCGCAGGCCCGGGCGGGCCGCCTCGGCCCGTTCCGCCAGCCATTCCAGCAGATTGATGTCGCGTTGAAACGCCGCTTCGATGTTGGGGCGCAGCACCTTGACCGCGACCTCGCGCCCATCGTGGGTCACAGCGAAATGCACCTGGGCGATCGAGGCGGCGGCGACCGGCCGGTCGTCGAACGACCGGTACAGTTGCTCGATCGGACGGCCCAGATCCTCCTCGATGATGCGCCGCGCCTCATCGGCCGGGAACGGCGCCAACCGGTCTTGCAGCTTGGACAGATCGGCGGCCATTTGTTCGCCGACCAGATCGGAGCGAATCGACAGTGCTTGGCCCAATTTGATGAAGGTCGGCCCCAATTCGGTGAGGGCCTCGGCCAAACGCTCGCCGGGGCGGCCGGGGCGATGGCGGCCGCGGCGCAGCACCGCCAAGCCAAAGGCGGCCAGCGGCACATCGAACGGCAGCGGGGCATCGTGCCGCGCCAAGACGCGGCCGATTTGAAGCGCCCGGCTTAGGTTCCTAATCGCACGGATCATGTTAATTGGCCCCTCAATCGCCGGGCGCACGCGTCCGCGCGCTTGGCTCCCGTGCCCCGCACGCGTGCAGTCATACGACTGTCGGCGAAGCCGACGGGCGCGCCGCCGCGGTCGCGGCGGTCCAACGAACACGTCGTGTTCGTCGGAATCACAGGCGCCAGCCGGAATGAATCGCGGCGATGCCGCCCGACAGATTGCGGACCTCGACCTTTTCGAACCCGGCTTTTTCGATCATCGCGGCCAATTCGGCCTGCGGCGGGAAACGGCGGATACTTTCGACCAAATACTGATAGGCCTCGCGGTTGCCGGTCACCATGCCGCCGATCAAGGGCAGCACGTTGAAGGAATAGGCGTCATAGGCCTGGGCCAAACCGGGGATCACCACATGGCTGAATTCCAGGCACATGAACCGCCCGCCGGGTTTCAACACCCGGTAGGCGTCGGCGATGGCCTGTTCGATATGGGTGACATTGCGCAGGCAGAACGCGATGGTATAGGCATCGACCGAGCGGTCCTTGACCGGCAAATGTTCGGCATCGCCGGTCACCCAGCCGATACCACCCAAGATATTGCGGTCGAAGGCGCGGTCGCGGCCGACCGCCAGCATTTCGCGGTTGATGTCGCACACCACCACCGGCCCGCCGCCGCGTTTCTTGAACCCGAAGGCGATGTCGCCGGTGCCGCCGCCGACGTCCAGCAAGCTCATGCCGGGGCGGGGACGCAGCCAATCCAGGAACGCCGATTTCCACAGCCGGTGAATCCCGGCGCTCATCAGGTCGTTCATCAGGTCGTATTTCGAGGCCACCGAATCGAACACCTCGCGGACGAGATGGGTTTTCTCGTCCTCGGGAACGGACCGGAAGCCGAAGTGGGTTTGGCGATCGCTTGTCATGGGGCCGCACAATAAACCAAGCCCCACCCTCGGGGCGACCGCTTTCTTAGAGCGAAGGGATTTCAGATTGAATCACTTCGCTCCAGCGGCCAAGCGCGCGGAGGCGCGCGCCCGGCGAGGGGATACAGAAGGCTTAAAGCATGATGCAATCTGTTTGCATCATGCTTTAAGAAACAAGTTTAAACCGCGCCAGGTCTTGCCTTGTGCCATCGGCGAGGCGGGCCATCTCGACCATCGTGGCCGAGATTTCCTCGGCGGCGGCGGCGTTGCCTTCACCGATCGCCTTCAGATGATCGACCGCCTGGCGGATATTGCCCACCGCCGTCTGTTGCTCTTCCAAGGCACTGGCGATGCCGCCCGCCATCCGGTCGTTTTGGGCGACCCCGGCGGCGATCTGGCCGATCGCGGCGCGCACTTGCCGGCCCATTTCGACGCCGCGGCGGGTTTCGTCCGCCGCCGTCGCGGTCAGCCCGATGATTTCGCCGACCGATTTGCCGGAATGATCGGCCAAACGCCCGACCTCCTCGGCGACCACGGCAAAGCCCTTGCCCGCCTCGCCCGCGCGCGCCGCCTCGATCGAGGCGTTCAGCGACAGCATGTTGGTTTGCCGGGCGATCCCGGAAATCACGTCGGTGATTTTGGCGATTTGCGCGCTCGACACCGCGATGGCATTGACCGTTTCGACCATGTGGTCGATCTGCTGACCGCCCTTTTCGACCAGCATCGCCGCCTCGCGTGCGTGGGCACTCGAGGTCCGGGCACTTTCCGAAACGAGATCGACCGACCGCGACGCCTGTTCCAGCGCGTTGAAAATGCCGTTCAGCGCACCCATTTGGTCCGCCGCGCCGTTGGCGATTTGGCCGACCGCCGTCGAGGCCTGATTGGCGGCAACCGCGACCTGCCGGATACTCGTCGCAATGCCCCCGAACGCCCCGGCCAGCGTGGTCAACGAGTGATTGATGTTGTTTTTCAAATGATCGGCATCGCCCTTGGCCGCGATCTCGACGCGGGCCGACAGGTCGTTGGCCGCCACCCGCTCCATCGCCGCATTGATGGCACCGATCACATCGCTCAAATCGCCCAACAACCCGTTCAAGGCGTCCGCCGCCTGCGACAATTCATCATGACCGCCGATATCGGCGCGGATCGACAGATCGCCCGTGGTCATCAGCCCGGTTATCGCGCCGCGCAGCCCTTGGGTTCCCCCAACCACGCGGCGGACCGTGGTCACCACCAGCAGGGCGACCAGCACGGTGGCGATCACCACCTCGGCAAGGCTGACGGCAAGACGCATTTCCGCGCGCGCGCGGACCGCTTGCACATCGGCCAACAGCTCGGCGGCCAAGCGGTCCTCGATCCCCTTGAGAACATCGATGCGGGCACTGGCCGCCTCGAACCAAACCGGACCGGTGATGTCGCCAACCCCGGCGCCGGTCACGCTGTCCATCGCCACCTGCCGCAAGCGCCCGACCGCCGCCCCCGGGCCGTCCTCCATCGCCTTCACCTGGGCCACGGCGTCGGGCGAACCGGCGGCGCGAAGACCGGCCAGGAAGGCGTCCTCGGCCCCGGCCAGCGCGGAAAAACGGCTGTACAACGCGCTGTCGAACTTGCCCGCCGTGAATCCGGCGGCGCCGATGCCGCGCTCCCGCCCGGCCCGTTCCTTGGCCTGTAACAGGCTGACATACCCCATCGCCTTGCGCGCGATGGCGCCGTCGCCCGCTTGGGCCTGCGACAATTCGGCCATCCGCAACAGGCCGGTGATCACGTCCGTATAGGCGGCGAACGAGGCGGCGCTCTCGATATTCAGACCGCGCACGCGGGTTCGAAGACTGGCAAGTTCGCCCAGCGCGGCGACGGTCCGCGCCGCCTGTTCTTGCACCGCGTCCGCCAGCGAGTCCGACGCCAGGGTCGTTTGGAACCCGGCGGCGGCTTGGTCCGAGCGTCCCAGTTGCGCCGCCACCTCGGGCCCGAATTTCTGGCCGTGGCTGTTCAGATAGATCGCGCTGCCGCCACGTTCCTTTTGCAGCTCGTGCGCCACCTCGGCCGCCGCGACCGACAGCCGGATCATCCCCTCCAACCGGACGGCGCTGTCGCGCGCCTGCCACGTGTCGATCAGGATGCGTCCACCCAACAGCGACAATACCGCCATGACGACAACCAGCGTCGCCATCATTCGTGCCTTCAAGGTGATCCGCATGGGTTTGGTCCCGCCCGCCTGTCCCTGGGGGCGGACTTTACCCCACACAAACAGGTAAAATAAAGCTGTGATTATTATCCAATCGCGCGCTTTGGCCCTCTTGAACAATGGGGTAGTCTGATCGCTTCGGAACCGGACGAAGTGATGCGCAAACAGGTTGCCCTTTCCCTGATAGGTGGTTTCGCCGTCCTTCTTTTTTCGGGTGCGCTGCTGGGCGCGCTGCGCCAATCCGCGCCGCCGATCCGGATCGGGGTGGTTTATTCGCTAACCGGAACAATGGCCGACAGCGAACGCCCGTTGCTCGATGCCGTCCGTCTGGGGGTTGAGGAAATCAACGCGGACGGCGGCCTTTTGGGCCGGCGGGTCGAGATGGTGGTGGCCGACGGCCAGTCCGACTGGCCGGTCTTCGCCGCCGAAGCCGCGCGGCTGATCAAGGACCAGCATGTCAGCGCCGTTTTCGCCTGCTGGACATCGGCCTGCCGCAAGGCGGTCAAACCGGTGGTCGAAGGCTTGCATCATCTGATGTTTTATGCGGTTCAGTACGAGGGATTGGAGGAGTCGGACGCCATCGTCCATACCGGCGCCGCCCCCAATCAGCAGATCATCCCCGGCACGCGCTGGACCTTGGACCATTTCGGGCGGCGAATCTATCTGGTGGGATCGGATTATATTTTTCCGCGCACCGCCAACCGCATCATCCACGACGTGGCCGCCATCGCCGACGGGCGGATTTTGGGAGAACGTTACGTTCCGCTGGGCAGCGATGATGTCGGCGCCGTCATCGACGACATCCGCCGTCTGCACCCCGACGTGGTTTTGAACACCATCAACGGCGACAGCAACCGCCCGTTCTTCGAGGGCTTGCGCAAGGCGGGCCTGGGCGATGTGCCGGTGATGTCGTTCAGCGTCGCGGAAAACGAAATGCGCAGCTTCGGCGGCGCGGCGCTGACCCGGCACTACGCCACCTGGACCTATTTCCAAAGTCTGGACAACCCCGAAAACAAACGCTTCGTGGCGGCGTTCCAGGCGCGCTTCGGCGCCCAAGCGGTGACCAGCGACCCGGTCGAGGCGATTTACGTGGCGGTGCGCCTATGGGCGCAAGCGGTGCGCGAGGCGGGCTCCGATGATCCGGGCCGGGTCAACCGGACCATCCTGCGCCAAAGCATGAACGCCCCGTCCGGCATCGTTACCATCGACCCGGCGACCCGTCATCTTTGGAAAATGGTGCGAATCGGCAAGGTTCGCCCCGACGGACAGTTCCAGCAGGTCGCCGCCACCGACGATCCGGTGCGTCCGGCGCCCTTTCCGTTCTATCGCGACCGCGAGGATTGGAACGCGATCACCGCCGCCCTGACCAGCGGGACCGCGCCATGAGGGGGCACGGCATCACCACCCGGCTGCTGGCCGTGTTCATTCTGCTGTCGCTGGTGCCGATGGCGGGGCTGACCGCGCTGTTCCTCGGCCAGTTTCAAACGGCGCTTGAGGCATCGACCCTTTCGACCCTGGCGATCATCGCCGACAAGAAGGCCGACCAGATCGCGGTCTATCTGCACGAACATGCCGAGAACGCTCAAAGCCTGATCCTGTTGCCGCAGGTCGAAACACTGTTTGCGTCCGGTCCCGGCGCGGCCGACGCCGCGCGGAGTTTGCGGGCCTTCGGGGCGCGCGGGGATTACCGCGACATCGTTTTAACCAGTGTCGGCGGCCGGATTGTCTTTTCGGCGACCCATCCGGAAACCGTGGACGCGGCACCGGGCGGCGGCGCCAGCGAATTGATGCGGGGACACCAAGCGGCGATAGCGCTGCTCGACACCCAAATCACCGATGTCCGCCCCTTTTCCAAGGACGACGACCGGCTAGCGGTCTATGTCGTCACGCCGGTTCTGCGCCAGGGCCGTTTGCTGGGAACCTTGGCGCTGCAACTGGACCTGGGTTCGATGATGCGGGTGGCCACCGACAACACCGGGCTGGGCGCCAGCGGGGAAACCATCTTGGCCCAACGGGTCGGCGGCGAGGTTCTTTATGCCGTCGATTTGCCCCGCGTGTCTGGGCACGCTTTCCGTTACAAGATCGCGTTGGACACGGCGGCGGCGCCGATGCGCCAAGCCTTGGCGGGCGGGCGCGGCCAGGGGATCACCCAAGATTACGCCGGGCAAACGGTGGTCGCCGCATGGCGCTATTTGCCCGATCCGCGCTGGGGCATGGTCGTCAAGATGGACCGTAGGGAAGCCTTCCGGCAAGCCCGGACCTTGCGGCTGGCGGGGGGATCGGCCTTTCTTTTGTTGCTGACGGCGGTCAGCTTGGCCGCGTGGCGGTTCGGGCGTTCGATCATCGCGCCCATCCATCGGCTGACGGCGATCAGCCGGACCATCGCCAACGGGGAAACCCCCGCCAAAATCACGGTGTCCGGCTGGCGCGAGGCCGAACAGCTGGCCGAGGCGTTCAACACGATGACCGCCATCCAGAACGACAGCCACGCCGAGCTGGAGCGCCGGGTCGAGCAGCGCACCCGCCAGCTGTCCGAGTCCAATGCCGAGCTGGAACAATTCGCCTATGTCGCCAGCCACGATTTGCGCGAACCCCTTCGAATGGTCAGCAGCTACATGGCCTTGCTGGAGCGGCGGTACGGCGATCGTCTTGATGCCGAGGGGCACGAATTCCTGGGCTTCGCCCGCGACGGCGCCCAGCGCATGGACCGCCTGATTCTTGATCTGCTGGCTTTTTCCCGGATCGACCGCAAGGGCGCCCCCATGGTCACGATGCCCCTCGGCCCCGCAGTCGAGCAAGCGGTCGCCAATTTGGGGATCAGCATCGAGGAAGCGGGCGCCGTCGTGACCGTCGACGAGGCGGTGACCGGCGCCGTGATCGTCGGCGACAGCGTTCAGATCACCCAGTTGTTCCAAAATCTGATCGGCAACGCGGTGAAATACCGCGACCCCATCCGGCCTTGCGCGGTCCATGTCGGCGCGGCGCGGCAGGGCGATCTGTGGGAACTGCGCGTCGATGACACCGGCATCGGCATCGAGCCGCAATTCTTCGAGCGGGTGTTCGGAATTTTCCAGCGCCTCCACACCCGCCAGGAATTCGAGGGCACCGGCATCGGCCTTGCCGTTTGCAAGAAAATCGTCGAAAGACACGGTGGCCGGATCTGGATCGAATCGGCGGTGGGCCGTGGATCGACCTTTTTCCTGACCTTGAAAGCATCTTGCGACACTTCACCGGGGGCGGACTGACATGCGCGTGAATGAACCGATTACCAACCGGGAGGTCGCCGACTACCCCGAGAACGAGCTGTTGGTCTCGCGGACCGACACCGCCGGGCGGATTACCTTCGTCAATGCCGCCTTCACCAAGGTCAGCGGTTATTCCGAATCCGAATTGATGGGTGCCCCCCATAATCTGATCCGCCACCCCCACATGCCGCCCGAGGCATTCGGCGATCTGTGGACAACCATTCAGGCCGGCCGGCCCTGGGAGGGGCTGGTCAAGAACCGCGCAAAGAGCGGCGATCATTACTGGGTGCGCGCCAACGTCACCCCGGTCACCGAAAACGGACAGGTTACCGGCTATATTTCGATCCGCTTCCGGCCCTCGAAAACACAAGCCGACGCCGCCGACGCGCTGTACGCCCAGGTTCGTTCGGGCCAAGCCAAGGGCGTCAAGATCGAGGACGGCGCGGCGGTGCCGACCGGGCTGGGTCACCGGCTGGTGGTGGCGATGACCAGCATCAAGGGCCGCTTGGTTACCCTGTTCGGTCTGTCGTCGGCGCTGCTGGCGGCGGTCGGCGCGATGGGCGTGGCCGGGGCCGGTGGAACGGCGGTGGCGGGCCTGGTGGTTCTGGGCATCGGCGCCACCGCCTTGGCCGCCAACCGCACGCTGCACGCGGTGAGGGACCCGCTGATTCGTTTCGAACGGCATTTCGACGCCATCGCCCGCAACGACTTCACCCACGAAATCGAGGCGGAAGCGGCGCCCGAGTTCCACCGGGTGACCAATCTGCTGCGCGCCACCAAGGCGAAGCTGGCCTATGGTGTCCAGGAACGTTTGGAGCAAGAGCGCAAGGCGCAAGTCGATCGCCGCCGGGCGTTGCAAGAAATGGCGGAAAAGGTCGAACGCGAAGCCGGTTCGGCGGTGGAACGGGTCGCGGCCCATACCGGCGCGATGGCCCATGACGCCGAAGGCATGGCCAATTCGGCCAGCCGGGTCAGCGGCAATTCGCAAGGGGTGGCGGCGGCGGCGGAAGAGGCGCTGGTCAATGCCGAGGCGGTGGCCTCGGCCACCCACGAATTGGCCTCGTCGATCGGGGAAATCTCGTCGCAGGTGGCCTATGCGGGCACCGTCACCGCCGACGCGGTCAGCGAGGGCGAGCGCGCCCAAGGCACCATCCGCTCGCTGGCCGACGAAGTCGGCCGGATCGGCGAGATCGCCAAGCTGATCAACGATATCGCTAGCCAAACCAATCTGCTGGCCCTGAACGCGACGATCGAGGCGGCACGCGCGGGCGACGCGGGCAAGGGCTTCGCGGTGGTGGCGGGCGAGGTCAAGAATCTGGCCAACCAAACCGCGCGGGCGACCGAGGACATCTCGCGGCAGATCGGCAAGATCACCGCCTTGACCGACGCGGCGGTGAGCGCGGTGTCGGGGATCGGGGGAACCATCCAACGGGTCGATGAGGTCGCCTCGTCGATCGCCGCGGCGATGGAGGAACAAAGCGCCGCCACCCAGGAAATCAGCCGCAACGTCGTCGAGACCAGCTCGGCGGCGCGCGAGGTGGCGCAACTGATCTCGGGCGTGTCGCGCGATGCCGCCGAAACCGGCGGTCAGGCGGCGACCGTGCAAAGCATCGCCGCTCAAGTGGCGGACAGCATCTCGGAATTGCGCCGCGTGCTGGTGCAATTGGTGCGGACCAGCACCCAGGAAACCGACCGCCGGATGTTCGAACGCGTGGCGGTCGATCAAACCTGCGAAATCACCGTCAACGGCACCACCCAGACCGGACGCATCGCCGACATCTCGGAAGGCGGCGCCCAACTGGCCGGAACGAAACCGGCGCCCGCCGGAACGCGCGGCCAGATCGCGGTGGCGGGCGACACCATCGAGTTCGAAACCCGCTCGACGGGCGCGGACCGTTTGCATGTGGCCTTCCGCACCGACCGCGAGCGGTCACGCGCCTTGTTCCGCAAGGTGACCCGCCGCGCGGGCTGACGGAGGCAGACGGATGACGGTTGGCGCGGTCACGATTTTGCTGGTCTGCCAGTTCGCGGGCGAGATCCTGGTCCGTTTGTTCGGCTGGCCGGTGCCCGGGCCGGTGATGGGAATGGGGGTCTTGTTCCTGTTGCTGCTGGCGCGCGGCGGCAATTTGCCGGGAATGGAGGATACCGCCGGGGGGTTGCTGCGCAATTTGTCGCTGGCCTTCATTCCGGCCGGGGTCGGCATCGTCACTTATTTGGGGCTGCTGACCGACCAGTGGCTGCCGGTCGCGGCGGCGGTCCTTCCCGGAACGATCCTCAGCATCGGGGTGACCGGCTGGATTTGGCAACGGCTGGCCCGCAATCGGGACGAGGCGGCACCATGACCGCCTCGGTCGGCCAGCTGTGGGTCTATCTGCAAACCACGCCGCTGTTGTGGCTGACGGTGACCTTGATCGCCTATCAGATCGGCAACGGGTTGTTCCGGCTGTCGAACAACAATCCCCTGTGCAATCCGGTGCTGATCGCGGTGGCCGGGCTGGTGGTGCTGCTGCGGATCAGCGGGACCGATTATAAGACCTATTTCAGCGGCGCCCAGTTCGTTCATTTTCTGCTGGGTCCGGCCACCGTCGCGCTGGCCGTTCCGCTGTATGCCCAAATCCGGGTGGTGCGGCGCTCGTTGTTCTTGCTGGCGGTGTCGCTGGTCTCGGGATCGGCGCTGGCGGCCGCCTCGGGCGCCGGGTTGGCGGCCTTGTTCGGCGGCACCACGCCGTTGATTCTGTCGCTGGCCCCCAAATCGGTAACCTCGCCGATCGCCATGGGCATCGCCGACCAGATCGGCGGCCTGCCATCCTTGACCGCCGTTTTGGTGATCGTTACCGGCATTACCGGCGCCACCTTCGGCCCTTGGATCCTCGACCGCTTGAAGGTCAGCGATCCGGCGGCGCGCGGCGTGGCGATGGGGGTGGCTTCACACGGGATCGGCACCGCGCGGGCGATGCAGATGTCGCCGGTATCGGGCGCCTTCGCCGGGCTGGCGATGGGCTTGAACGGGGTACTGACGGCGATTCTGCTGCCGTTTGTCGTTTCGCTCTTCCGTTAATTTTGCCCTCGCCGGGCGGGCGCGTCCGCGCCCTTGGCCGCGGCCGCAATGGCCGCTTAGCCCCATAACAGCAACGCCACGATCTGCGGCGCCACCACCCGCAACACCATGACCAGCGGATAGACGCTGGAATAGCCCAGAACCGTCGCCGGGCTGCTCGACAGGCCTTGGGCGAAGGCCAAGGCGGGCGGGTCGGTCATGCTGCCCGCCAGAAGGCCGCATATGCTGAGGTAATTCAGACCCAGCCACGCCCGCGCAACGGCGCCGACCACCAGCAGCGGCGCCAAGGTGATCACCGCGCCCCAGCCCATCCAGACCAAACCGGGACCGCCGACCAGCGTGTGGACAAAGGAATCCCCCGCTTTCAGGCCAACCGCCGCCAGAAACAGGGCGATGCCGAAATCCTTGATGACATGGTTGGCGGCGGGCGGCATGAACCACACCAGCGGCCCCAAATGCCCCAGCCGCGACAAAAGAATCGCCGCGATCAGCGGCCCGCCCGCCAATCCCAGTTTGACCGGCGCGGGCAAACCCGGAACCGCCAAGGGCACGCTGCCCAGCACCACCCCCAATGCGATACCCAGAAACACCGGCACCATCTGGGTTTCCTGCAATGCCTTCGAGCGGTTGCCGACCAGCCGCGCCACCTCGGCCAGCCGTTCGGCCTCGCCGACCACCGTCAGCAGATCGCCGAATTGAAGACGCAAAATCGAATCGGGCACCAATTCGTGACCGGCGCGGTCAAGCCGCGACACCACCACCTCGTGCGAGGCGCGCAAATCCAATTCGCCCAAGGTTTTACCCAAAACGGCGGCGTTGGTGACCACCATCCGCTCCAGCGTCACGTCGGCGGTCCGCATCGATTTCAGATCGACCTTCGCCGTCGGTCCCAACAAGCGGCGAAGCTGGTCCAGCTTCTTGTGCGGCCCGACCGCCAGCACGACATCGCCCTCGGCCAAAACGTCGTCGGCGTGAACCACATGCTGGCTGCCGTCGTGCAGCACGCGCGACAGCACCACCCCCATCGCCTTCAACTCGTCCAGATCGCGCAAGCGGGCGCCGATCACCGCCGGATTGCGGATCTCGATGTTGACGGTCTCGATGGCGCAGACCGGGCCGCCTTGGCTGGCCTCGAAATCCTTGGCCTCGGCCTTGGTGTTCAGGCGGAACAGCGCGCGGATCGCCAGCATTGCCAGCAAGATCCCGACAATGCCGAAGGGATAGGCCACCGCATAGGCTTGGCCCGGAACCGCCGCCGCGTCCGCGCCGCCCAGCTCGCGCAGCACCTGCTGTCCGGCGGCCAGCGACGGGGTGTTGGTGGTCGCCCCGGCCAACAGCCCCAGGGTCGCGGGCAGCGACACCCCGGCGAAGCGGTTGACCGCCACCGCCAGCAGCGTTCCCAACACAACCACCGCCGCCGCCAAGCCATTCATGACAATGCCGTCGCGCCGGAAGGATTCGAAAAAGCTGGGTCCGGCGCTGACGCCCACCGTATAGACGAACAACACCAACCCGAAATCGCGCACGAAGGCCAGCATGGTCGGGTCGATCGCGACGCCGAAATGACCCAGCGCAATCCCGGCGAACAAGGCGCCGCCGACCCCCAGCTTCACCCCGGCCAGCTTCGCCTCGCCCAGCAACAAGCCAAGGGCGGCGGTTCCGGCCAGCACCAGCAATGCCTGGGCCACACCTTCGATTGTCATGACGGTCCCCCTTGAAATCCTGTCGTGCCGGGAGTGGCACCGCCGGGCCGGAAAGGCAAGCGACAACTTCTTTGCCATCGGGCTTGTCAGAACGGCGGCGGGCGTTGAAGATCGGCGGTGTTTGGTGTTGTCCGAGGGTCATCATGCCGCCGAAAGCCCCCCCTTTGGGACCCGAAGCCGCCGAGGCTTTGGCCCTGCACGCGGTCGCGATGATCGTCGCCGACGAGGATTTGCTGGTCCGCTTTCTTGGCCTGACCGGCTGCGACGCCCGGGATGTGCGCCAGCGCGTTCATGATCCCGATTTCCTGGGCGCGGTCCTCGACTTCGTGCTGCACGAGGATGCGCTTGTGCATAAGCTGGCCGAAACGGCTGGGATCGGCCCCGACCGGGTGCTGCTTGCCCGGATGAAACTTCCCGGCGCGCAAATCGACTGGACGCCCTGATGACCACCGATCTCGACAAACTGAAGAACCGGCTGCAAGCGCTGCGAGCGAAAACCACCCACAACGGCTGCACCGAGGAGGAGGCCCTGGCCGCCGCCGCCAAGGTTGCCGAACTGCTGGATCGTCACGACCTGTCGCTCAGCGATCTGGAGATCCGCGAGGAACAGTGCGAGCAATCGGTCCTGGAAACCCACCGCAAACAGCGCCAGCCGATTTCCGCCTGCGTGCCCGCCATCGCCGAATATTGCGACTGCAAGGTCTGGCGGGAAAAGGACCCCGATGGCCGCATCCGTTATGTTTTCTTCGGGCTGCGTCCGGGCATCGAAATGGCCCATTATGTTTACGACGTTATATCGATCGCGATGCACACCGCGTGGGACCATTACGTCCGCACCCAACGCTTCATCCGGTATGGCCAGGATGAAAAAGGCTCGTTCCTGTTCGGCATGGCGGTGTCGATCGCCGACAAACTGATCGCGATGAAATCCCAGCGCGACGAGGCCACGCGGCGCACCACCGGCCGCGATCTGGTGGTGGTGCGCCACGCCATCGTC
This sequence comes from uncultured Rhodospirillaceae bacterium, assembly GCA_903899885.1. GTDB lineage: Bacteria > Pseudomonadota > Alphaproteobacteria > Rhodospirillales > Magnetospirillaceae > CAIULK01. Next base: position 6,811 of record CAIULK010000152.1, on the reverse strand, counting down.
GATGCCGAATTCGCCAAGCTGGACCTGAACTTACGGCGCGGCCGCGCCTCGGGCAAACGGGTTGCGGCGGGCGCCTTCGAGGCCGGAAAAATCGCCGGACAGGCGGTGTCGCTTCACCGCAAGATCGGCGGCAAGGAATAAGGTTTGTTTTCCGGTTCGTTTCTTGGCCCCATTCCTTGACCCAGAAAACCGGCTTCGGATCGCCTATACCCGGCCCATGAGCGATCCGGCGAACCGCACCGTTTCCGATTGGCTGGCCGACCTCGAAATCAGCGAGGCGGAGGTTGACGCTGGTATCCTGGTACCGGGAGAAACGGTACTCGCCGAGATACAGGCGGCGATCGAAAGCGATCCCACCGCCGGACTTCCCGCGCCTATCCCCGGCTTGCACGGCCGGGGCGCGCGTGGGTGAAGGCCGGGCGATATTGGGTTGGTTATCGGTGGGATCCGAGCCTTGCCATTGTGGCGGTCTTTTATGATACGGCCGATATTCCAGTCCGCGCCGAATGATATGACGTCAGGAGGGAACGCCGATCGCGGAAACCGTGCCTTCCTCGCGTCTTAGAAGCGGGCGGTAGCGCAGAAACACCAATCCGGCGCACAGGCAGATCGTACCCCCCAAGGTCACGGTGAACGGCGCGCCGATCCGTCCCGCCAGCATTCCGGCCATGGCGGCGCCCAGCGGCGCCATTCCCATGAACATCATCGAATACAGCGCCATCGTCCGGCCCCGGTATTCATCGGGCACCATCATCTGAATCAGCGTGTTGCTGGCCGCCATCTGCGCCATGAAGGCGAATCCCGTCGCGGTCATCAGCACGCAGGACAGCCAAAGCCAGCGCGACAGGCTGAACAACGCCAAGGCGGTCCCGAACCCGATCATGCCGCGCGCCACCCAGTCGGCAAGGCCCGGCCCCCGGGGGCGCGATGCCAACAGCAGGGCGGCGGCCAAGGCGCCGAAGCCCGACGCGCTCATCAACGTGCCCAGAATCATCGGCCCCCCGCCCAGGATGCGGTCGGCGAAGATCGGCATCAACACGGTGTAGGACATCCCCATCAGGCTCGACACCCCGACCAGCAGCATCAGGATGCGGATCGGCGGATGCCCGGCGGCGAACACCATGCCCTGGCGAACCCGGGTGATCATGCTGTCCTCGATTGGTTTGCTCGCCACCTTCGCGCGGCGCATCGCCAGCAGCCCGGCGATCACCGCCAAAAAGCTGAGGCCGTTGACGAAAAAGCACCATCCCTCGCCCATTCCGGCGATCATGGCGGCGGCGATCGCCGGGCCGGCCAGCCGGGCGCCGTTGAACATCGACGAATTCAATGCGATGGCGTTCGACAGATCCTCGGGCCCCACCATTTCGACGACGAAGGCCTGACGGGCCGGAATGTCGAAGGCGTTGGTGGTTCCCAGCAGCGTCGCCAGACCGAAGATTTCCCAGATGCGGATATGTCCGCCCAAGGTCAGCGCCGCCAGCGCGAAGGCCAGCACCATCGCGGCACTTTGAGTGAGCAGCAAAATACGATGGCGATCGAAGCGATCGGCGATCACGCCGCCGACCGCCGCCAGCATCAACACCGGCCCTTGCGAGGCGAATCCCATCAAGCCCAACAGCTCGGCCGAACCGGTCAGCCGGTAAACCAGCCAGGATTGCGCCACGGTCTGCATCCAGGTACCGATCAACGACACCAACTGGCCGACGAAGAAAAAGCGGTAATTACGGTGACGAAGCGCCCGCAAGGTGGCGGCGAGCTTGGGCGAAGAGCGGGTCATGGCCGCTAGACGACGGCAAACCGCGCCCGGCGTCAAGCGCCAGAACGGTACGCATCCGTTGCGTTCTGTTAGTGTTTCGACTATACTGAAGGCCTTCGATATGCGGGAGGATGCCGTCATGCGGTACAATTCCACCTTGATCGCGGCGATTGCCGGGGTTGCCATGGCCGTTGCCCCCCTGTCACCCGCCTCGGCGCATGGCCATCACCATGACGGCGGGTTGCTGTTCGGTTTGGCGGCGCTGGGAACCGCCGCCGTGGTTGGCGTCGCAACGATCGTCACCGCCCCGGTGCGCGCCTTGGCCGAGATTCCGCCGCCCGCCCCGGGTTACGCGGCGCCGATCTATACCGCCCCGGCCTACTCTTATGCGCCTCCGGCTGCCTATGCGCCGCCCGCCTATTACGCGCCGCCGGTCGCCGCCTATTATCCGCCACCCCCCCCACCCGGCTATGGCGGCCGTTGAACCGGCGCGCCGGGGCGGGCGCCCGTCGCGGGAAGATTCCGAACGGCTGCGCCAGACCATTTTGGACGTCGCGACCGGGATGTTTTTGACCCAAGGCTATGGCGCCACCAGCATCGACGCCATCGCCCGGCAAGCGCGGATTTCAAAGCGAACCTTCTATCACCGCTTTCCCGACAAGGCGGCGCTGTTCGGCGCCGTCGTGCACGAGGTGATCGCCCGGATCTATCCCGCCCGGTCCGGTGGCGATCCGTTCCATGGGGCGGAGCTTGAGGCGGTTCTGCTGCGCTTCGCCCAAATGGCGTTGACGGCGGTGTTGTCGCCGCTGGCGATCGCCTTGCAGCGGGTGATTCTGTCGGAAGCGCCGCGTTTTCCCGAATTGGCCGCCGCCGCGATGGGCGAAGGCTCGCGGGCGGCGGCGGTCGCGCGGATCGCCGCGCTGCTGGAGCGCGAACGCCAAGCCGGACGGATCACGCTGGACAAGCCCGAATTCGCCGCCGAGCAATTCCTGGCGATGGTGGTGTCGCTGCCGTCGCGCCGCGCGATGGGATTCGGGCCGCCGATGACCGCGGCCGATTTGGACGCTTGGGCGAAGGATACCGTGACGCTGTTTCTTCACGGCTGCCGCGCCAAAGGAGTCTGAGCTTTTCGGGCCGATTCGTGCTACCTCAGGGGCCGCTCCCCTTTCATGCACCGAAAGCATCGCCGCCGACATGGTCTTTTTTCCTGCGGGTCATCCGCTCGCCCAAGCGCTCATCGAGCGCGACTACACCGATCCGACCGCCGTTCAGACGGCGGTTCTCGAAGACTCCGCCAAAAACCGCGATCTGCTGGTTTCGGCCCAAACCGGGTCGGGCAAGACCGTCGCCTATGGGCTGGCGATCGCCGATACCTTGCTGGGCGACGCGATGCGATTGGAACCGGCGGGCGAGCCGCTGGCCCTGATCGTCGCCCCCACCCGCGAACTGGCGCTGCAAGTGCACCGGGAACTGTCCTGGCTGTATCAGCATGCGGGCGGACGCGTGGTGTCGTGCGTCGGCGGCATGGATCCCCGGGCCGAGCAGCGGATGCTGGCGCAAGGCGCCCATATCGTGGTCGGCACGCCGGGCCGGTTGCGCGACCATTTGGAACGCGGCGGCTTGCGGATCGCCAAACTGAAGGCGGTGGTGCTGGACGAGGCCGACGAAATGCTGGATCTCGGCTTTCGCGAGGATCTGGAATTCATTCTCGAGGCCACGCCGCAGGAACGCCGCACGCTGTTGTTCTCGGCGACCCTGCCCAAGGCCATCGTCACCATGGCCCAGCGCTATCAGCGCAACGCCTGGCGGATCGCGGTGTCGGCCGGGCAGCAGGGCCACGCCGATATCGAATACCGCGCCGTCCGCATCGCGCCGAACGAGGTCGAGCATGCGGTGGTCAACATTCTGCGCTTCATCGAATCGCCCGCCGCCTTGGTGTTTTGCAACACCCGCGAACAAGTGCGCCATCTTCAGGCGATTTTGCTGGAACGCGGTTTTTCCGCCGTCTCGCTGTCGGGCGAATTGGGCCAGAACGAACGCAATTCGGCGCTGCAAGCCTTGCGCGACGGCCGCGCCCGGGTATGCGTGGCGACCGACGTCGCGGCGCGCGGCATCGATCTGCCCAATATCGGTCTGGTGATTCATGCCGAATTGCCGCAGAACGCCCAAACCCTGCAACACCGTAGTGGCCGCACCGGCCGCGCGGGCCGCAAGGGAATCAGCGTGCTGCTGGTGCAATTGTCGCGCCGCCGCCGCGCCGAACAACTGCTGCAAACCGCCGGTACCCAGGCGATTTGGAGCGGCGCCCCCTCGGCCGAGGAAATCGCCGCCCTGGATCAAGAACGCCTGCTGCAAAGCCCCTTCCTGACCGAGGAGCTGAGCGAGGACGACGTGGCGATGGCCAAGGCCCTGCTGGCCGAGCGCCGCCCCGAGGACATTGCCGCCGCCCTCGTGCGGATGTACCGCTCGCACCTGCCCGCCGCCGAGGAGGTGTTCGATCCCGGCAGCGGCCCGGCGCCGCAAGACAACCGCGAGATGCGCGAGCCCCGCCCGCAGCGCGGCCCCCGGCCCAGCAGCCTGCCGGGTCAGGCGGTATGGTTCCGCATGAATGTCGGGCGCCAGAAAAACGCCGATCCGCGCTGGCTGATTCCGATGATTTGCCGCCAAGGCAAGGTGACCAAGGCCGATATCGGGTCGATCCGCATCTTCGAACGCGAAACCCGCTTTGAAATCGACGCCGCCGCCGCCGAACGCTTCATCGCGGCGATTGGCGGGGCGGACCGCGGCGGCGCGCGCATCGAGCCCTTGGGCGAGGGTGCCCACGGCGAAATGCACGAACCGGCCCCCCCGCGCCCGGAACAGCGGCCGCACGGCGCCAAACCGGCGGGGAAGAAGCCGTGGGCGGGGAAGGCGAAAAAGCCCAGGGAATAGACACCCTTTGCCACATCCTCCACCGTGGGGCCGACTCAACCATCGATAACGAAAGACCGAAAGTGATCGGATTAGTGGTATCCGTTCCCTTGGCGAGGTGATAAGACGCTTGGGAAATTGCCTAAAGGATCCCCCATGCTGAACAAACTCGGCATCGTTGGAAAGTTGGGTGTTCTCATCATCGTCGGGATCGCGGGGGCCATCGTCGTCGCCGCCTCCAGCCTGTATCAGCTGCGCGCCACGATGGGCGAGGATCGCAAGGTGGTCGTCCGCCAGCTGGTCGAGGCGGCAACCAGCATCGCCGAGTTCCACCACAAACGAGCCGAAAGCGGCGCCATCACCGATGACGACGCCAAGGAGCAGGCCAAGATCGCGATCCGGGCGCTCCGCTATGGCAACGGCAATTATCTGTTTGCCTATGACAGCAAGGGGTTCATCCAGATCAATGGTGGCGACCCCAAGCGGGAAGGCCTTAACCGCCTTGGCGATCACGACCCCGCCGGCACCTTTTACGGCCGCGAGATGATCGAGCGGGCCATGGCCGGGGGCGGCTATACCTCGTATCTGTCCGCGCGTTCGGGCAGCGAACGCACGCTGCCGAAAATCTCGTACAGCCAATACTTCGCGCCCTGGGACTGGGTGATCTGCACGGGGGTCTATGTCGATGACATCGATTCCGCCTTTAGGAAACATCTTCTGACCCTGGGCGGGGTGATCGTTGCCGCGATCGGCGCCATGGTCTGGCTGTCCCTGCGTTTGGGCGCCAGCGTCAGCCGCCCCATCGCCGACATGACCGGCGCGATGAGCGCCATGGCGGACGGGAATATGGATATCTCGATTCCGGCCGCCGCCCATAACGACGAGATCGGCGCCATGGCCCGCGCCATGGTGGTGTTCAAGGATGGGCTGCTTCGCGCCAATCAACTGGCCGCCGCTCAGAACGCCGAGCGTTCCGCCCGCGAGGCTCGCGGCCGCGTCATCGAGGCGCTGACGCGCGATTTCGACCAGCACGCCTCCGGGGTTCTGGGCGCGGTCAACGACGCCTCGGCCCAGTTGCAAAACACCGCCCAAACGATGTCCGCCAACGCCGAGGAGACCACGCGCCAAGTGGGTTCCGTCGCCACGGCCGCTCAAGAGGCCTCGGTCAGCGTGCAAACCGTTTCCAGCGCCGCCGAGGAACTGTCGTCTTCCATCCTCGAAATCGCGCGTCAGGTCGAGCAGTCGAGCCGGATCTCGCAGACCGCCTCCAACGACGCCAGCCACACGCGCGCCACCGTCTTGGGTCTGGCGGACAGCTCGGCCAAGATCGGCACCGTGGTCAGCCTGATCAACGATATCGCGTCGCAGACCAATCTGCTGGCCCTGAACGCCACCATCGAAGCCGCGCGGGCCGGCGAGGCGGGCAAGGGCTTCGCGGTGGTTGCGGGCGAGGTGAAGAATCTGGCCAACCAAACCGCCAAGGCGACCGAGGAAATCAGCGCGCAGATCGGCGCGGTCCAGACGTCCACCCAAGAGGCGGTTGCCGCCATCGCGGGCATCGTCGAGCGTATCGAGGAAATCAATCATATCGCCACCGCCATTTCGACGGCGGTCGAGGAACAATCGGCCGCAACCGCCGAAATCGCCCGCAACATTCAATTGGTGGCGGCGGGCACCCAGCAGATCACCGGAAATATCCGGGATGTCACCCAGGCCGCCGGCGAAACCGGCAGTGCCGCCGATCAGGTTCTGGCCTCGGCCAAGACGCTGGCCCGCGAAGCCGCCGATCTGAAGGGCGTTGTCGGCACCTTCCTGGACGGCGTGCGCGGCGCCTGACGGCCGGAATGCTCCGCGATTCAGCGCGCTTCCGTCATCTCAACGGCAAGCTGCCGCTCTCTCAGCGACATTCGGGCGAGAAATTTTGGCTTTCCAAGGGTCGCCGACAAGCGTGGGATTGGGCCAAAGAATGGAACTCAGCCACACGTTGGTATCAATGACGATGGACGGACGTGCCAGCATATCTAAACCCGGATTTCCCAGATGACCGAGCCATTTCGTGACGTCCATCGCTTATTATGCTATATAAATCAATGTGATGACGGTTGCTGGAGCGGGTCAAAATGGACATGGCAGCGGGTGAATCGG
>CAIULK010000151.1 GCA_903899885.1 uncultured Rhodospirillaceae bacterium | reverse complement strand
CCTGGTTCACCAGAGGCATCCGCCGCATCATGAAATTGCTGCTCGCGACCTTGCCTCTACCACGCCTATGGATTGCCCTCGCAAACTGATGGATGCCGAGCCGGCGGCGGCCACATCCGGATTGCACCTCAGATAAAATTCGCCGTCGAAAAGCCCGGAGCGGGTAATCATCGCGACATAGTCTGCCTCGAACGCTTCCGCCCACCGCATGGACATAATCTCCGTAGGTAACGTTTCCACCGCGGCATTGTTCCGTGATCCCGGTCATCAGCGTCAAGGACTATGTTTCGCTCGGCCTCGTTTTCCCCACCATCTTGTTGATTTGTTGGGCGGAATCAGAGATGCTGATAAAAAGGTGCGTCAAGCTTGGGTGTTGTGAGTGGTGTCGCTGAAGTCCGTCGTCAATCATCGCACCCTTAAAATGATCGTCGATGGCCTGCATCTTGTCGATGCCGCGCTGATCGCCGCCGCCGGTTATGGCACCTTCGTGCTTCGCCACGGCGCCCAGCCGCCATCGGCGGCGCAAACCACGCTGCTGATCACCGCCCCCATCGTCACGGTTCAGGCCCTGCATCTTTTGGGCTTTTACAAGCGGCTGCGTGCCTTCGATCCTGTCCACTGCCTGCGGATCGCGGTGGCGGGCACGGGCATCGCGGTGTTCATCTTATTCACGCTGGGCTATGTCGCCAAGGTCACGCAAGAATACTCGCGCCTGTGGGCGGTGGCCTGGGCGGTGGCGGCGCCGGTGCTGCTGGTCGCGGCGCGGATGGTCATCGGCGCTTGGTTGCGGCGCAAGGACAAGGCGGGGTGGCTGCGCCGCCGGGTGATCTTGATCGGGGCCGAGCCGCTGCTGTCGGCGCTGGCCCAGCGCCTGTCGGCCCAGCAGTCCGAGAAAATCGACATCGCGGCCAGCGTGCGGATCGAGGAGGAGGCGGATATCGCCGCTGGTCTAACACTTCTCGACGACGCTTGCGCCGTCCGCATGCCGGACGATGTCGTGCTGGCGGTGCCGGGCGCCCGGCTGGATCTGGTCCGCGCCATCGTGCCGCGCATCGGTCACTATTGGGCCAATATCGATATTTGTCCGGATCACGCGTTGATCGGGCTGCCGTTTCACGACGGCCGCACGCTGGGCGGCGTCCCGGTGTTGCGCTTGCGGGCACGCCCCTTCGAGGGGTGGCAAGGGGTCGCCAAATGGATCGAGGACCGGTTGCTGTCGGCGCTGTTGCTGCTTCTCGCGGCTCCGGTGATGGCGGTGATCGCCGTGGCGATCCGCTTGGATTCGCCGGGGCCGGTGCTGTTCCGTCAACGCCGCTACGGCTTCGCGAACCAGGAATTCATCGTCTATAAATTCCGCACGATGATCGACCGCGCCGAGGACGAGGGTGTGCCGCAAGCGCGGCGCGGCGACCCGCGCGTCACCCGTGTCGGACGGGTTTTGCGGCGGAGCAGCCTGGATGAATTGCCGCAGCTGTTCAACGTTCTCAACGGCAGCATGTCGCTGGTCGGACCGCGTCCCCACGCGGTGGCGCACGGCAGCCGTTTCGCGCCGATGGTCGAGGATTATCTGGCGCGCCACCGGATCAAGCCGGGCATGACCGGCTGGGCGCAGGTCAACGGCTATCGGGGCGAGGTCGCGGGGGCCGAGGATATGGGCAAACGTGTGGAATACGACCTTGCTTATATCGAGAACTGGTCGATCTGGCTGGATGCCAGTATCTTGTTGCGAACGGTGGTGGTGAGTTTCCGTGATGACCGCGCCTATTGACGGTTCCGCGCGACCCCGGGTCGCCATCGTTCATGATTGGCTGACCGTGACCGGCGGGGCCGAGCGCGTGCTTGAGCAGCTGCTGCGGCTCTATCCCCAGGCCGACCTCTATACCCTGATCGATGTGCTGCCCGAGGGCGAGCGCGCCTGGCTGGGGGGGCGCCAGCCGATCACCAGCTTTCTGCAACGAGCCCCCTTCATCGCCACGCGGCACCGCGCCTATCTGCCGCTGATGCCCTTCGCCGTCGAGCAATGGGATTTTTCCGGGTACGATCTGGTGATTTCCAGCTGTCATGCCGTGGTCAAGGGGCTGCTGACCGGGCCGGATCAAGTGCATGTCGGTTACGTCCATTCGCCGATGCGCTATGCCTGGGATCTTCAGGCCGCCTATTTGCGCCAACAAGGGCTGAGCGGACCGAAGGGCTGGCTGGCGCGCTGGTTGCTTCACCGGATCCGGCTGTGGGATCAAGTGGCCTCGCAGCGGGTCGATGTCTTCATCGCCAATTCCGAATTCGTCGCGCGGCGGATCGAAAAGATCTACCGCCGTCCAGCCGTGGTGGTGCCGCCGCCGGTCGATATCGATGCCCTGCGTCCGTCCAAGCACTCCGAGGCGTTCTTTCTGGTGGTCTCGCGCTTGGTGCCGTACAAGCGGATCGACCTGATCGCCGAGGCGTTCGCGGGCATGCCGGACCGCGATCTCGTGATCATCGGCGACGGCCCGGAACGAAGGCGGGTCGAGGCGATCGCGCGGGGCGCCGCCAATATCCGTGTCCTCGGCCATCAGCCCGACGCGGTGGTGCGCGATCACTTGGCGCGGTGCCGGGCGTTCGTCATCGCCGCCATCGAGGATTTCGGCATCGGACCGGTCGAGGCCCAGGCCTGCGGCAAACCGGTGATCGCGCTCGGCCGGGGCGGCGCCGCCGAAACCCTGGCCGGACTGGAGGATCCCGCGCCGACCGCCGTGTTCTTTGAAACCCAGGATGTGGCGGCACTGCAAGCCGCCGTGCGCCGGTTCGATACGGCCGCCGATCGCATCCGTCCCGAGGATTGCCGGACCCGCGCCGAACGCTACGCCCCCGAGCTTTTCCGGCAAAGGATCGCGGCGATCGTCGAGGCCGCGCTTGCCCGCCACGGGAAACTCATACCAATCGGCCATTGAAATGACCGATTGGTATTTGTGTCTTGTCCCTCGCCGGGCGGGCGCGTCCGCGCCCTTGGCCGCCGCCGCGGGTGGCGGCTGGATACCGGCCAACAAGTCAAATCAAAGGTTGGCCGGTATCAGTAAACATTCCAGTCTGGAATGATCCGCAATTCCGGCCGATTGACCAGATTCGCCCAGTCCTTCAGCCAGCAGCAATGATGGTCGAAATCGGGAATTTCCACCAGGCGGGCCGAAGAGTCCGGCCCCAAGCGCGCCAGAAACGACCGGGCCACGGCGGGCGCCACCGTGTCGTCGCGGCTACCGGCGAAATGCACTTGCGGCAGGGTGCGTAGGGCGGGCGCCTGATCCGCGGGATCGAGCGAGCCGGTCAGCGGCGCCAACCCGTCGTGCCGGGTCCAATAACCGAGATCAAGATTGGCGGCCACCGTCACCAGACCAACAACGTCCGAACGCCGGGCCGCCAGCAGCGCCGCCACCGCGCCACCGCCCGAATAGCCCACCAGAATCACCCGTCCGGCGCCGCTGCGCCGTTTCAGGTCATCAACGGCGCGGCCAACCGCGTCGATGACCTCGGGAGCATAGCGATGGCTGGTCCAATAGGCCACCTGACAGCCCCGCGCGTTGGTGGGATCGGTGGTGAACTGACACGGGCGCGCCACATAGGCGGCGGGACCATGATACGCCAGGGCTAGGCGCAAGGCGAACGGCGTCAGCGGCGTGGGATCCGCCGACGGCGTATGGGCGCCGACGAAGGCCAAGCCGTCCCCTTCGATATAGACCGCCAGCGGACGCGCCCCCGCCGGGTTGGGAGCAAGCGCGGTCGCCAGGAAAAAGCCGCCGGCATCGACCATGCCCCAACTCCACCCCGCCTGTTTGGCGTAATAGGCGCCTTGGCTGCGGCCGGGCAGCAAATCGGCGGTGCCGCACGCGGCGAGAACCGCCGCAACGGCGATCACGGCCCAAACCTGTTTCATCGTGCCCCCCCCATGAGCGAAGCCTTGACGGTATCGGGAACCGGCATGAACCGTTCCAAGCCCTTGTCCAGCGCCCCGCGCATCATCGCCACCCCCTGCCGGGATTCCGCTCCGCCTTGATCAAGGCGCAGGATGCCAGAAAACCACAGAACCACCGGATGATCCCCGTCGGCTTGCGCGGCCTGGGAGAGAACGGCGCGCAGCGTCGCCTCGTCGCCGGTGGTCAGCAGCCAGTTCAGGTACGGCGTCAGCAGATCCGGGCGGTGGGGAGCACGGGCGATGATCCGTTCCTCTTCCTCCCGCCACGCCTTGGGTGCGAAATCGGCGGCGGGCGGCACGGAAAACGCCATCGCCGCCTGCCGGTTGGCCAAGGCGATCGACAGCGCCAGCGCACAGGATTGGCGGCAGCGCCTTTGCCCTTCGCTCAACAGCACGGACAGCGGAAGAGACGGCCCACGGTCGCGGACTTCCCCCAGCAGCGCGGCAAGCCCCAGATCCGCCCCGCGCGGATCGGCCGGGATGGACAGGGATTCACAGCCCGGCCCCGGAGCCATCAAACAGGCCCGCACCCGTTCCAGGCCCAGCGACTGGTGGCGCTGCCACGCCGCCGCCCCGCCCAGGACCAGGGCGAGCGCGAAACACAAACCGGCGGCCACGAAACGCGGCGGACGCAAGCGCGGCGGATGATCCCCGGCCAGCACGGCGACCGCCAAGGCCTCCACCACCAGCGCCGAAGGCAGGGAAAACCACAGGCTGTCCACGAATGCGCGGCACAGGACAAAGGCGACGGCAAGCAGCTTGCGGTCCGCCACCGCCACCACCGCAGTCAGCATCGCAAGAAACAGAAACACTCCGGGAAGGCCCGCGGAAAAGAACGTCTCGAGCAGGGCGTTGTGACTGTGGAATTCGTCGCGGGCAAGGTCAATCCAGGACGAATTGAACAGACTGATGCCGGTGTCGCCGATATTGCGGGCCAAATATTCCTGATAGTGCCCCCAACCGTGGCCGAACAGCAGCGCCGATGGCGGGTCGGCCAGCGAGGGGTCCAACACCGCCGCGAGAATCCGGCGCGATTGCAGCGTAACGGCCGCGACGGACAAGTCGGCGAAGCGAATGACCAGCAACGGCGCCAAAGCCGCGGCCGCGACGGCCACGAAGGCCAGACCAAGAACGGTTCGCGAAGGCAACGCCAGCCGAAGCCGGAACCCCGCCGCCGCCACCACCACCGGCACCACAACCGCCACGGCGGCCATGGCCGTCCGGTTGCGGGACGCCACCAGGGTGATCAGCGCCAACACCAGCACCGCCCCCCCGGCGCCGCGCCGCCCCTTGGCGAACCAAGCCGCCCCGATGGCTCCCAGCGCCAGGGCGGGATAAGCGAGGTATTCGTTGAAGCCGAAAATCGGCGTTTCCACCAGCCAGCCGCGCCCGGCCAGAAGCGGCTGGAGCCACGCCAGATGGCGCAGATTGCAGACAATGGCAATGCCAATCGCGGCCGCCGTCCCCGCGACCACCCAATCGAAACCCGGGCGGCGAGACCGCATTTCAAGGGCCGCCGCCGTGAAGGCCGCCTGGGCGGCAAACCACGAGGCCCCCAATCCATTTTGCGGCGCCCCCAACAGGGCGGTTCCCGGGAACAACGAGAAGACGGCCGACAGAACGCTCCACCCGGCCAGTGCCAACGGCAAAAGCACCAGCGGCGAACCAAGACTGTCCAATCCCGTTCCTTGGGCGGCGGCCAGCCCCAGACCCAACAGGCATAAGGCCGCGCCGAACAGGACGGCGGCGGTCAGCGCCTCCGATTCCGGCCATGCCCCGGCGGCGAATTCCGGGCGGGCGGCTAAGATGGCGGCTCCCCCCACGAAAAGACCGGCAAGCATCAATCCGCCAACAGGCACCTTCAAGACGGTCGGCACGGGAACCTCTCTCAATTCATGGAATGCGGGCAGCGGACGATCGGCAGGTTGAAATCATAGAAACCGGCAACAAAGGCGTCACTGCCCGTGTATGTGCTTTTGGCTTTTTGATGTTCCTCATCAAGAAATCTTCGGTTTACAGGGGGCGAGGCGGAAGACGGCCCGGTCACTCGGAACGACCTGAAAAAGCCCGAATGCGTCCATGACCATCCTCACTCATCCCGACACCCAGGCGCAATGTAGCCGAACTGGAGGCCATCGAGAAGCGAGCCCAGATTCTGTCCAAGACTGTCGACTGTGCTATAAATACCACGGTACGCACATCTAGTGGCCTGGATCGATCCAAGCACTTGCTTGTGTGGTGGGAAACGTGTAGGACCAAATATAACTGATGAGGGGGCGTCCGTTTTTGGCGGGCGCCGTGCAGGGGACACAACGCAAGTGGAGACTGAAATGATGGCACTTCGGATGTTGGGACGCGGCGCTGGCCTGGTAGCCGCCGGTGTAATGTTGCCCAGCTTGGCCCACGCGACGACCACCTATGGATCGAGCGGGACGACGGCGCCGGTTGTCGTGTCGCAGGTCACGCAGTCGGCCTCCCAGCAGGCCTCCAGTTTGCTGGCGGGCCGCATCAGCCAAGCGGTTAGCGGCGCGGTCGGCAACATCGGCAGCGGCGGCTTCAGTAGCGGTGGCGGCGGTGGCATCGGTGGCGGCACCCCTGGTGGTGGCGGCGGCCTCGGCACCCCCGGTAGCGGCACTCCCGATAGCAGCAATGGCCCTCGCAGCATGGTCGATGGCAAATCCAAGGCGGCGGGTGATAATCCCAGCCACTTCGCGGTTTGGGCCAACGGCAGCAACACCTGGGTCGCGAACGATCAGGCCGGCGTGAACTTTGGCGGCACCATCCACACCGGCATCATCGGCGTCGATCGCATGTGGACCGACAGAGTGCTCGGCGGCCTCGCGGTGGGATACGAGAATCCCGACGTCCACCTCAAATACAATGGCGGCACCTTCAAGGGTAACAACTACGCAGTGACCCCTTACGGCGCCTACATCTTCAACGAGAATTTCAGTGTCGATGCCACGGCGGGTTACACCTGGGTTAACTACGACACCACCCGCAACGACAACGCCGTCACGGGCAGCATCACGGGTAGCCGTCTGTCCGCCAGCGCCGACGCCAACTTCAACACCATGATCAACAAGTGGTCGCTGGGCAGCACCTTGGGGTACATGTGGCTGCTGGAGAAGCAGGACGCTTACACCGAGACCGGTGTTGGCGCCGCCGCGAACCCCGCGAACCAAGTTCGCCTGGGCCAAGGCCGCTGGACCAACAAGGCGGGCTATTTGATCCAAGAGGGCTGGGGATCGCTCACGCCTTACGCCTCGGTGCGGCTTGAGTATGACATCAGCCATACGCCGTCGGGAATTGCGGACTCTCAGGGCACCCCCACCGCCAATGATCGCTTCGGGACCACGTTCGGCATGGGTGTCAACGCGAGTGTCGGTAATTCCACCACCTTCAATCTCGAAGGAACCTCCACTCAGTTCCGCGAGCACGTCACCAACTACGGCGTGTCTGGAACCGTCCGCATAGGGTTCTAATCGGCCTATGTTGAAATGCGAGGGGCGTCTTGAAAAAGACGCCCCTTCGGCATTTTTGGCCCATCATCCCGGCCGCGCGAGGCTTTTCCCATGCTGTTGAGGTGGCTGAAGGGCCATGCCCTCTACCCGGCCTGCGAAGCCTGGGAAGGACGGGATATCCGCGCCAAACTGCGCGTTCTTCGCCAGACCATGGCGGTGCCGTTCGCCCAGCGGCGTTCGGCTCGGTTGGCCCGGTTGGCGACGGTGGTGGCACGCGCCGGGGCGACGGTTCCTTATTACCGTGACCTTTTCCGGTCCTTGGCCTTTGATCCCTCCCGCCTGACCGAGGATGGCCGATGGCTGGCCGACCTGCCGCCGCTGACCAAGGCGATCGTCCTTGAACAAGGCGAGCGGATGCTGTCCGACGACGCCCGAAGCAACCGCCTTTTCGAGCGCAAGACCGGCGGCTCGACCGGACCGGCGGCCCTCTTTTATTACTCGGCCGAGGCGTTGGATTGGTCGGCCGCCGCTCATCTGCTGGCCTATGAATGGACGGGCAAGCGCCGCCACCACACGGAAGCGCATCTGTCGTCGCGTTTTCCCGAAAGATTCCCGTTGCGGGACCGTCTGAGGGAATGGGTCAAATGTCAGGCCTTGAACCGCACCAACCTGGCCACCGACGCCTTTTCCGCCGAAGGGTTGGAACGGGCGTGGCGGATTCTTCGCCGGGCCCGTCCGGCCCTGTTGCAGGGCCATCCCTCGACCGTGTACGCCCTGGCCTTGCATCTGCGGGCAAGCGGCCGTGATGGACGCGGCGTCATTCAACGCTTCCAATCGACCGGCGAGGTGCTGGACGGCCGCAAACGCCAAGTGATCGCCGAAACCCTGGGCTGCGCCGTGTTCAATTCCTATGGCAATGCCGAAGTCGGCGTCATCGCCCAGCAGATCCAGCCTTGCGCCGAGGCCGGCCTCAAAGTCCTGGACGCGATGGTCTGGCCGGAAACCGGCGACGGCGGGCAGCTGTTGGTGTCGTCCCTGACCAATCCGGCTATGCCGTTGCTGCGCTATGCGACCGGCGATTTGGCGACATTGGAGGAAGACGATGACGGCTTCTTCCTTACGAATATCCAGGGCCGCGTCCACGACATCGTCACCATCGCCGGGGTTCCCCACCCGACCCATTACCTCCAGGATCTGCTTGATCGGTTGGGCGGCATCGACGAATTCCAGGTGGCCGAGCGGGACAAGGCGGTGCCGCTGCTGCGCTTGGCCGTGCCCGACCGCGATCGTCGCCCAGGCCTGGAAGCCCGCCTGCACGGATGGTGGGGAAACGCGGTGGAAATCGCCTTCGTCGATCTTGCCGATTTGCGCAGGGTGGGGGATCGCGGCAAATTCCGCTACAAGGTCTCCGAATAACCCCAACCCGGCGGAGCGTCGTGACCAGCGAACGGCCTGAAATCGTTTTCTTGCCAAGCCCGGGGGACGCGGCGGCGATCGTCGCCGCCGCCTTCGAGCGATCGTTCACGCCGGCGCAGATCTCGGCCGATGGGCAGGGTAGCGTCGCGGTGGCGGTGAACCCCACCGATTCCAGCCTCGGCGTCTTGCAAGACATCGCCGGAAACGGCGGCAAGGCGGTGGTGTTCGGCCGCCCCGGCCCCCGGGTGGCCGAGTGGATCGGCCTTGCGGTGACGCCGTTGGACGCCGGGCAAACCGGTTGGGACCAGATCCAGCCTTGGGGCGAGTCGGCGGTCCGCTTGCGTTACCCCCCGCATCCGGTGTGGCGGGGACCGCCGCCTTATGGCGAGCGCCCGCTCTGGCGGTTCGACTTCACCGATGAATGGAACAATCTTGGCCATGGCCGCATCCGCGCCGACAATGGGCCGTTCGCGCTGGCCTGCCGGGCCGAGGCGGGACCGGACACCCAAGTGTTGGCGGCGTTGGACAGGGCGGGCGGCTGCTACGCCGCCCTGCGGGATCGGCCGGACACCAGCGTGCTGTGGGTCAACCGCCCCGTCGGGCCGGTGGACGGCCTGGACTGGCGGCTGGTCGAGCGGTTCGTCGCCGATTGGCGGGCCGAGGATCTGGTTTGCTTGGCGTGTTTGGAGGATGTGCCGTTCGGCTTTGACGCCACCGTCACCATGCGCTTGGATTGCGACCAGGCCATCGCCACCGCCCGCCCGCTGTTCGAGCTTTACCGCGACCACGGGGTTGCCCTTTCGCTGGCGGTAACCACCGGATTGACCATGGACGGCGATGACCTCGCCTTGCTTGATGCGGTGGCGCGAAACGGCGCCGTCGTCTCGCATTCGGTCACCCATCCGGCCGACTGGGGCGGCAGCCGCGCCGCCGCCGAAGTTGAAGCGGCGGCATCGCGGCGATGGCTGGAGGAGCGGACGGGCGCCCCCTGCCCCTACGCCGTATCGCCGTTCCATCAGAATTCGCGCGAGGCCATTGCCGGATTGGCGGCGGCCGGACTAGAGGGATTCATCGGCGGCGTCATCCACAACGACCCCGAATTCCTGCTGGCGCGCTCGGGCGTCGTGCCCTTCGGCTCGGGCCTCGTGTCGCAAAGCCATCAATGCATGCTGCATGGCGACTGCTATCACCGCGCTGGCCGCGATCTGATCGTGTATCGCCAGGCCTTGGACGCGCATCGCGCCGCTCGCGGAATTCTCGGTTATCTCGACCACCCGCTCTCGGCCACCTACCAATATGGCTGGACGGACGGGACCGAGCAGGTCGCCGTCCACCAGGAATGGCTGACCCATCTGGCCGGGTTCCACCTGTGGCGGCCCGACCTTCGCCAATCGCTGGATTTCACCAAGCGCAAGGCGCGCACGATGCTGCGGGTCGAGGACGGGCGATTGGCGTGCCGCTCTCCACAGGATCCCGGCCTGCCGCCGATGGCCGCCTCGTGGCGGGGAGTCCTGCATGTCCTGTGAACACCCTCGTAATCGGGTGACGGGCGAACGGCGGCCGAAACCAGCCTTGATCCCCGGGCGCGCCCTCGCGTAATGTCCGACCCCTTGATTGTCCATCTGGCTGGGCCCAACATGCCGCGTTATTATGTCGATTCGCTTGATTTTCGTCGCGGAAACCTGCAAGCGCTCGGCTGGCTGTTCCATCCCAGCGTCAGGCTGGCGCGGCTGGACTTGGTGATGGAAGCGGATTCGGGCACGTCTCGGACGCCGGGACGGATACGCCAGGAACGCGGCGACGTCCATGCCGACCACCCATTCGCCACATCACTCGAAAGCGGGTTCAAATTCACCAGCAGCCCGTATTGCATTCCCTGCCAGCTGTCCTTGGCCGCGACCTTCGAGGACGGCACGGACACGGTCATTCCGCTTGGCCGCCTTGCCGCGTCGGCCTCGGGCACGGTTTTTCACCCCGATGCTCACGCCAAGATCCTCTCGGTCAGCGTTGACGAGGTCCCTCGCTTTTTCGAGGAATTTCGCCATTTTCCTTTCGTCCGGGACACCTCGCTCGGCAGCGCCATGGGGGTGATGTCGGCACGCCCCGCGAAACTGGAACCGCTGCCGGAACCCGTGGACCTGCTGATCCCGGCCTACAATGTCGAACCGTTCTTCGAGTCTTTCTTCGGCTCGTTGCTGCGCAACACCAGCTCGCCTTACCGCTTGGTCATCGTGGACGACGATATGGCCGGCGAACGCCAGTACCACCGGATGTGCGAGGTGGCGGCTCGGGTCCCCGGCAGCATCGTTCTGCGCAACGACGAGAATCGCGGCTTCCTTTATTCGATCTGCCGTGCCTTCGAGAATTCGAAGGGCCACTTCGTGATCCTCAATGTCGATACCGAGCTGCCGCCCGGCTGGCTGGAGCGGATAATGGCGCCCATTTTCGCCGACCCGGAGCGGATCGCCAGCGCCACCCCCTTCACCAATGCGGGCGCAATCGCCAGTTTTCCCGATCTGGCCGTTGATAATGCGATGTTCCTGGGCCTGGATACCGAGCGTTTGGACCGCTATTTCGCCCGTGTCGATGCCGGCCAAGCCATGCTCGACATTGTGTCCGGCGTCGGGTTCTGCATGGGCTTCAATCGCCGGGTGGTCGATCGGATCGGCTTTTTCGACACCGCCGCCTTTGGCCGCGGCTATTCCGAGGAGAACGACTGGTCCTTGCGCGCGCGCGCGGCCGGATACCGCAATGTTCTGATCCCCAACCTTTTTGTGCGGCATGAACACGGCGCTTGCTTCCTTCCCGCCGAGAAACGGGCGCTGTTGAAGCGCAATTTGGCCATCGTCGAGCAGCGCTATCCCGGTTACCGGAAGGAAATCCAAGAATACTACAAGCTAGATCCGGCGCTGCGTCTGCGCCAGGCCGTCGCACTGTCCGCCCTGTGCGGCGAGGCGCCGGAGGGGACCGTTCTGGTGATCGACCACGCCCTGGGCGGCGGCGCCAACCATTACCGCGCCGAGCGGGTGGCGGAATGGGAAAGTCAAGGCCGCCCGGTCATTTCGGCGCTGATCCAACGCGGCACGGACAAGTTCAACGTCACCAGCGCGGCGGGATCGCACTTGTTGAGTTTCCCCCAATCCGCCTTGGAAGACTTGGTGACGGCGGCTCCCTTGCTGAATGTGCGCGAGGTGCTGGTCAACTGCGTGGTTTCGAGCGCCAATCCCCTGGCGATCCTGAGCGCGGTGGAGGAAATACGGCGCCAAACCGGGGCTTTTGTCCGCTTTGCCGGGCATGATTTCCATTCCATCTGCCCGTCCTACACCCTGCTCGACCACACGGGGACCTATTGTGACCTTCCCGGCCCGGAGACGTGCGCAACCTGCGCACTCGGCAACGAGCGGTATCACGGGAAGTACGATGTGCCGTTTTACGGAATCGATGAGTGGCGGAAGGCTTGGGGGCACTTTCTCGGCGAGGTCTGCTCCGAAATCGAATGCTATTCCCGCTCCAGCCGGGATCTGTTCGCGCGCGCCTTTCCGGGCGCGGCGTCTCGCTTGGTCGTCCGTCCTCACTCGGTGGACCATGTTCCCCGCGCGGCGCGCCTGTCGCCCGGCAAAGCCCTGCATGTGGGGATCTTGGGCGCGATCGGCTTTCAAAAGGGGGCCGAGTTGATACGCGCCCTGGCCGACCTGATGGCCGAACGCGACGACGGCAGCCGCCTGACGGTGATCGGAGCCATCAACGCAACCCTGAATCCGGCCGTGGCCACCGTGACCGGACGCTACAAGCGCGACCACCTTGTCGAGGCGATCGAGGAGTCCGGGGCCAACGTGTTCCTGGTTCCCGCGATCTGGCCGGAGACCTTTTCCTATGTGACCGAGGAATTGGTGCGGATGGGCGTGCCGGTCGCGGTCTCGGACATGGGCGCGCTGCCGGAGCGGGTGCACGGCTATGCGCGGGGTATCGTGCTAAAGACCCTGGAACCCGCTGAAATCCTAGAGGAACTGCGGTCCCTGTTCGAAAGCGCGGCGGCCGGGGCACAATGATTACCCCTCCCCTGCCCGAGCTGCTACGCTACGTATGGCTTTCTCGGGGGGACTTGCCAGCCGGAATGAACCCGGACACCCGGGAGGGACGTCTTGAGTTTCTGTGCTGGTGGATTCTCCACGGGCGGGACGATTTTCCCGTCATCGCCCCGCTGATTCCGGCCGATGCCTACGACCCGCTGTTCCTGCCCGGCACGGACGGCACCCCCCCGCTGGCGACGGCGCTTTGGCACTTTAGGTCAGACCTGCAAATCGACGTCGCCTTGAACGACTCGCGGCTGAATGCTTGGCTATTCGTCCACGGGCTTGACGAGCACGGCCTGTGGCCGCTGGTGGGCGCAAAGGTGCGCGATTGGCTGTGCCAGCCGACCGGCCCGGCGGGGATGATCCGGCTGGTCCGCATGATCGCCGAATTGCAGGGTGACCTCGCGGCTCTGGATGATCCCGCGCTGATGGACTGGTGGCTGTTCGAGGGCCGAGACCAGTTTCCGGCACTTTCGGGATTGATCCCCCCCGAACGCTATGCCCCGCTGTTCCTGCCCAGCGCCGACGGCCCCGTCCCACTCGCGGCGGCGTTCTGGCGGCGGCGGAGTGACCTGCAAGCGGTCCTCCCCTTGAACGACTCGCGGCTGAATGCTTGGCTATTCGTCCACGGGCTTGACGAGCACGGTCTGTGGCCGCTGGTGGGCGCAAAGGTGCGCGATTGGCTGTGCCAGCCGACCGGCCCGGCGGGGATGATCCGGCTGGTTCGCATGATCGCCGAATTGCAGGGTGACCTCGCGGCGCTGGATGATCCCGCGCTGATGGACTGGTTCCTCATTCACGGACTACGTGAACTCCATCTTCGTCCGCTTCTGAACGACAGCGCCCTCGCCACCTTGGGAGCGGCGTTTCTGGATGCCATGATGCGGCACCGCCCGGACGTGCGGTGCGATTTCGGGCACGATTTTCCCAGTGGCTGGTGGCCGGTGCCTCCGGAATCCGGCGCCGTGCTTTGCGGCCGTCTTCTGACCGATCCAAGGCGGGGGTTGGCGGTGTGGTGCCTGCTCCATGGATTGGTGAAATATGGGCTTGAACCCCTGCTGACCGCTGGGGACAGGGAATTCCTGACCACCCCCATGGCGCCGGAAACCGCGATTTCACCCGTCATGATCCTGGCTTGGCACGGCCGGGACGATCTTCGGGCCGCTATCGATCCCGCCACCCCTGCCGGACGAGCCCAGCTGGCGCAATGGTACGAAAATCATGCCCAGGCGGAAATCTCCTTGGCGGCGCTTCTCGCGTCCCATCCGCCCAGCCCCGCCGCCGCCGTTCGTTCCTTTCGTCCGCACGGTGTCAATCTGATCGGCTTCGCCCGCAGCGAGTTGGGAATCGGCGAGGATGTCCGTTGCCTTGCCCTGGCGCTGGAGGCGGCGGCCGTTCCCCACACGATCGTCAGCCTTACCCCGCGCAGTAACTGCCGGTCCGGCGACCATTCGCTGGACCGCAGCGTCACCAACCAACGCCTTTACGACACCAACGTGTTCTGCCTGACCGGTTTCGACGCGGTCTGGGCCTATGTGCGGCTGGGACCCGACTTCTTCGCCGACTCGATCAACATCGGCAATTGGCCGTGGGAACTGCCGGCGTGGCCGGACTCCTGGTCCTTCGCCTTGGGTCTGATGGACGAGTTTTGGGCGATCAGCCGGTTCTGCGCCGAATGCTATGGGGCGGCGACCGCCAAACCGGTGATCTGGATGCCCTCGGCGGTACGCCCCTTGGCGCCGCCGGTCCTGGGACGCGCCGAGTTGGGGGTGCCGGACGGGCGCTTCCTGTTCACCGTGGTCTTCGACTTCAATTCCTATCTGGACCGCAAAAATCCCTTGGGCGTTATCGATGCCTTCGAGGAAGCCTTCGGGATCGGCGGCGCGCCCGTGCTGGCCGTCAAGGTGATGAACGGCGACGGCACCGACCCGCGTTGGCACGATCTGCTTGGGCGAGCCGGGGCCAATCCGTCGATCCGCCTTTTGGAGGGCACTTGGCCCTACGATCGCGTCACGGCCTTGATCGCCGCCAGCGACTGCTTCGTGTCGCTCCACCGCGCCGAGGGGTTCGGGCGCGGCCTAGCCGAAGCCATGATCCTGGGCGTGCCCGTCATCGCCACCGGCTGGTCGGGAAGTACCGACTTGACGGCGGACGGCCGCGCGCTGACCGTGGACCACGTCTTGGTCCCGGTTCCGCCGGGCGCCTATCCCCATGGCGAGGGGCAGGTCTGGGCCGAACCCTCGATTCCCCATGCCGCCCAGCGCATGCGGCACGCCGTCGCCAACCCCGAAGCAATCCGGGCGATGGCCGACCGGGCGCGAACCCATGTATCGGCCCAGCACTCGATCGCGGCGGCGGGGGAACGGTATCGACAGCGCCTGGAGGAGTTGTGGGGCGCGGTTGGTTGAGCTTATCCTTCGCGGCGCGCCAACTTCCCGGAAACCTCGTTCATAAGGGCGGCAAGAGGGGCAAGTGCGTCCGGTGCGCGGTACTGGCCGCGGATGCGGTCCGCCAAGGCGGTTCCGGTCCGATCCTTGCCCAACCCGGTCTCGACGCCGTGGCGGATGCTGTCCGCCGAGGCCGGGTCCACCAGCGTCGCCTGATCGCCGAAATATTCGCGCGACCAATCGCAATCGGACAGAACCAGCGGCGCCCCCCCCAAGCCAGCCTCCAGCGCCGACATGCCGGGCGGTTCCATGGGAACCTCCAGATACAGCCGGCAGTTCTGATAGGCCGAACGCAGGGCCTCGGACTTGGGCGTGAGATGGGGAACGAAGGAGAAATGAGCGGGCGCCTCGGCCCGGCAGGCGTCGAAATAGGCCTTGTCGCGGTAGGCGCCGACGAAGATCACCGGCAAGGGCAGATCACGCAGGGCGCGAATGGCGCCCAACTGGTTCTTGCTCTCCTCGATAAGCCCGACCCACAGCGCATAATCGCGCTCGCCGCCATAAATCACCGGGAAAATATGGGGGTCGGCCCGCTCGGCGAAACAAGGCGCCACGGCAAGCGGCACCGTGCGCACCCGACCGGGTTCGATGTGGAAGGCGGCCTGGGCGGCTTGGCTGTCGCACTCGGCGCGGAACACCACGGCGTCGGCAAGATCAAGGTGATGTTGGACGGTCGGCCGGTTGCGGTCCGACACCTGATTCAAGGCCAGATTGGGCAGCAACACGACCGGTTTGCCAGCCGCCTTGACCTGCTCCAACAACACCTCGCCGCCGCCATGGGCGGAAAAATGCAGCACGACGTCGTATGACGCCAGCGGTTGCGACGCATGGCCGTAGATGTCGGCGGTCACGCCTAGGGCACGCAGCGACGCCGCCATGTCGACCAGCTCCGCCTCGCCCCCGCCCGGTTCCAGGAAGGCTTGGTGATAGGTGGTCACCAGAACGCGCAGGGACCTCATCGCAACGTCTCCTTTGGCGAATCCAAAATGCGCTCCACGCTTCATCTCGTTTGTTTTGTCCCTTGCCGGGCGCGCTTGGCCGCGTCGATGCTCGACGCTCTAATGCCATCCCCAGACCCGCCGCCCGCCGGGAAGGCAAACCAACGTGCCGGCCACTCGCACCTCGATCACGCAGGGCCGAGTATAAGGCAGCGGCCTGGGAAAGCTGTAGGAGAAACCATGATATCCGTGCGAGCCGTGCGCCGCCTTGACGTCGCCGCGATAGCCCTCGCCCGCTACCCGGGCCATCATTTCACCGCCCACGACAATGTCCACGGCGGCTTGTGCGTCGGAGTTCAGATCCCGGACCCACCCATCGACACCGTTGTGATCAACGCGGTCGACGCAGCCGGTAATGCAGGGTTTCGCCGGAATCGGCGGGGAGGACAGCAGGTAGTTGTTGACGATATCCATGTTCCGCGCGTCCGGGCGAATGCGCGGCAGAGGCTGCCGACGCCCGCTGACGCTACTGAACATCCTGGTCGGCTTTCGCCGTTGCGCTTCGAACATCTCGGCAAGCACGTCCTTGAACGCCGCCGTCGCGCGCACCAGCGCGTCCCCCTCACCCCGGACGAGCTCACCGAAACGCCGCTTCGCATCGTCATAGAGGGCGTAGTCGTGAATGTTATTGGCCTTGAACGCCGCGACGACATCGGGCGTCAGGCCAAGGCGATCGTCCCCGCGGTCAGGCTTCTTGGCGGTTACGTTTGTCCTGATATAAAGCGGCACCGTCCAGCCAAGCGATTTCGCGATTATCAGAAGGGATTCGTCGTAACTTTCCGTCAGATCCATGATCGAGATATAGTTATTAACGACATCGAGATAGGTTTTATGCCCAGACTCCGAGACACCGCAAAAATAATCCGCCATCATATTTTGATGGATTAAATGCCTATTTAGCAACGTATAGGCAAGCGGATACTTATTTTTCTGAAACTGCTTAGCAAGAGCATCCATTCGGTGCTGGAAATTAAAATAGTGGTCCGAAATCGCCCTTTCCAGAGGGTCCCTCACCATGGAGAAAAAGAATATTGGATGCAATAACTTCCAATGGAACCCGAAGTTGAAATGTCCAAACAAGAATTTTACCGATGAATTCATGCGATCATGCCGATATCCTTCACAGTCGTTGGAAAGGCTGGCATATCTGAACGAGTTCTTCTCCAACTTGAACATGTCCTCGGGGCCATACTGCCGGGATGCGATAGCCTCGATATTGTTCCCACCGGTCTTCGGGACATGGATGAAGCAAGCTTTCATGCCGTCAATTCCTTGGATATTTCAAACGCAGATAGTCGGCCAAAGCCTCTTGCCAGGGGCACATGTCGTCCAAGCCGAGACCGCGCAAGGCGTGGTTATCGAGCACGGAATAGGCCGGGCGCGGTGCCGTCGCCCCCGATTGGGCGGTGGTCTGGCGGGACAGCTCCACGGACAGACCCGCTTGCCGGAAAATCTCGGCGGCGAAGTCGTGCCAGCTGCATTCACCGTTGTTGGTGCAATGATACAGGCCGGGCGGGGCCGCATCCAGCATGTGCCAAATCTTGCGCGCCAGCTCGGGCGTGTAGGTGGGGGTCAGCACCTGATCATCGACCACCCGCAACGGCTTTCCCTCGCGGCCCAGGCGCATCATGGTATCGACGAAATTGCTGCCCTTGCCCGAAGGCCCGGCCACGCCGTACAGACCCGACACCCGGATCACCGTGGTCTTGGGATTGGCGCCCAGCGCCAGCCGTTCCCCGGCCCGTTTCGCCAAGCCATAGATGCTGATGGGGGCGCAGCGATCGGTTTCGATGCGCGGCGTGGGCTCGTCCCCGGCAAAAACATAATCCGACGACAGAAAGACGAACGCCGCCCCCAGGCGCGCGGTCTCGCGGGCCAGATGGTGGACGGCGGTGGCGTTGACCGCGAAGGCGCGGCCCGGATCCTCCTCGCAGAGCTCCAGCTTGTGAAAGGCGGCAAGGTCGATCACCACGTCGGGCCGAACGGCTTCCAGCGCCGCCGTTACCGCCTTGTGGTCGCAAACGTCGAAATCGGCCCGCACGCAGGCGCGCAGGTCCCACCCGGCCTCGTCCACCGCGCGGACGAGGTCGTGCCCCAATTGCCCATTGGCTCCGATGATGACGGCGCGGCGCTTCATCAATAGATCGACCCGGTCGCCTTGACCAGCATCTCGGCCTCGTGCAACAGCGTCATCCATTCGATATTGTAGTGACGGGGATGGAGGATGTTGGTGGTCAGCTTGCCGTTCTCGTCGAGGATGGCGTCGAGAATCTCGTCGATCGCCTGCTGAACGCTGACCTGGGGCGTGAAACCGATCCGGTCGGTGATCTTTTCGCCCGAGATCCGGTAACTACGTTGGGGGTGCCCGCTGTATTCGACCTTGATCGCGGCGGCGTGGCCCCGCGCCTTAAGGCGGTCGATGACGAAATGGGCCAGTTCCAGAATGCGGTAATTGCGATAGACCAGATTGAACACCTCGCCATCAACCCGCTCGACCGGCGCCTCGATGCAGGCGATGTGGGCGCGGGCGACGTCGGCGGCATCAATCAGCGGGCGCCACATCTCGCCGCCATTGTGGACGGTGATCTCGCCCTTGGTCAGCGCGTCCTTGATGAAGGTGTTGACCACCAGATCGAAGCGCATGCGCGGGCTGAAGCCGTAAACCGTGGCGTGGCGCAAGCTGGTCGGCTTGAAATGCTCGTCGCGCATGTGGAACAAGATCCGCTCGGCCTCGAAATTCGACAGCGAATAGGGCATCAGCGGATTGATCGGGGTATTCTCGTCCTTCAAAATATCCTCGCCCCCCAGGCCGGCATCGTACAGCGAGGCCGAGGAGGCGAAGGTGAAGCGTTCGATGCCGCGCTGGCGGCAGGCCTCGGCCAGCACCTGGGTCGCCACGGTGTTGATGCTGTAGTTGGCGCGCGGGTTGAAGTTCGCGGTGGGGTCGTTGGACAGCCCGGCCTGATGGATGACGGCGAAAACCCCGTCGAGGGCCACGGGATCGAACCGCCGCAGATCGCCCTGCACCACCTCGACGCGGTCACGCACGGCGCGCAAGCCTTGGTCGCCATAATACATCTTATCATGGGCGCGGACGCGGTAACCCCGGTCCAGCAGTTGTTGAACCACGAGGGCGCCGATATATCCGGCGGCACCGGTAACAAGAACCAATTTTCCGGTCATATCCCCGCAACCCATTCGGGGCGCTCACGCGCCGTAAACAAAACCGTTGTCCGCATCGGCCAGCAAGGGCGCCGCCAGATCCTTGGCGGACACCAGCACATCCTGGACCGGCCACGCGATGCCGATCGCCGGATCATTCCAACGGATCGCGCGATCATGAGCCGGCGAATAGGTGTTGGTCATCTTGTAGAGGATTTCCGTGTTCTCCTCCAAAGTCAAAATGCCGTGGGCGAACCCCGGCGGCACCCACAGCATGCGGGTGTCATCCTCGGTCAGCTCGACCGCGACATGCCGCCCGAAGGTCGGCGATCCCTTGCGGATATCGACGGCGACATCGAACAGCCGCCCCCGCAGACAGCGCACCAGCTTGCCGACCGCCATCGGTTCGGCCTGATAATGCAGGCCGCGCATGACATGGGCGCCCGAGCGCGAGTGGTTGTCTTGAACAAAAGGCGGCAACCCGGCACGGGCGAAGTTTTCCTGACGGAAGGTTTCGATGAAAAAGCCCCGGGGGTCCCGGAAAATCTCGTGCTCGATCAGAAGCACCTCGGGAATCGCCTGGGGGGTGAAGGTGAAGTCCATCGAAGCGGCCTTATAAGACAGGAAGCTGGGGCAAGATAGCGAAGTGCGGACGTTCGTCAACGACGGGGTGGCGGGCCGGGCGTCCCAATGGGGCGATCCGCTCTCGCAAGGAATTTCCTTGCACCCTCGCCACGGGTGGCATAGGCTCGTGGAACGGAGACCAATTTGGTCTGAGTTCACGATGTCCTTCATCAGCGTCGGCGTGGAATATGGGCTGCACTGCCTGCTTTATCTGACGGCGCCTCCCGGTCGGGCGGCGGCCCCCAGTGTTCGCGACCTCGCCGATCTTCAAGGCGTTCCGGCCGAATATTTGGCCAAGCTGTTTACCAAACTGTCCCGGGCCGGGCTGGTCGTGGCCACCGAGGGCGCGCGTGGCGGCTATGCCCTGGCCCGGCCGGCCGATGACATCAGCTTTCTCGATGTGGTTACGGCGATTGATGGCGACCGGAAACTCTTCACGTGCCGTGAAATCCGCGGGCGCTGCGCCGTTTTCGATGACCAGGCACCGGCTTGGGCGACCGCCGGCCCCTGCTCGATCCACGCGGTCATGCTTGCCGCCGAACAGCGCATGAAGGACGAATTGGCCAGCCACTCCCTGGGCGAGCTTGCGGCGCGGGTCGCGGCCAAGGCGCCGTCCGATTTCAGCCGGCAAATCGCCATCCGGCTGGAGGACCGAGCGTCAAACCGCCGTGGCGCGGCGGCAACCGGCTAACCCAATCACCCAACCATGCGAGGACAAGACCATGGACCAGCGTCTCGACCTTACCCAGATCGCTCCCGAGGGTTACAAGGCCATGTTGGGGGTGCACTCCTATGTCCAAAACAGCGGCCTATCCTTGGGCCTGCTGGAACTGGTGAAGATCCGTGTGTCCCAGATCAACGCCTGCGCCTTCTGTATCGCCATGCATGTTCCCTTGGCGCGTAAACATGGAGTCGGCGACGACCAATTGCATCTTCTCGCCGCGTGGCGCGAAGCCCCGATTTACAGCCCGAGGGAACGGACCGCCCTAGCCTGGGCGGAAGCTTTGACCCACCTGGCCGGAGGCGACGTTTCCGACGGGGTCTACGCCGAGATGGGCCGCCATTTCTCGGACAAGGAGGTGGCGGATCTTTCCTTCGCGGTTGCCGAAATCAACGCCTGGAACCGCTTGATGATAGCCACGCGTACCCCGCCCCAGTTCCCGGCCTAAGCTCTTTTCGAACCCCGCCGCCTCGGTTATTCTGCCGCCCATCCCGCAACGGAAAAAGCAAGCTCCGATGCCGACGCGTCTGATCAAACTGGCCGCCATTAACCTTGCCGTCTTGGCGGCGCTGCTGTTGATGGCGGAGGGGGCCGCCAGCCTGGGGATGGCATGGGCCGCCTATGCCGATTG
>CAIULK010000150.1 GCA_903899885.1 uncultured Rhodospirillaceae bacterium | reverse complement strand
CTGTCCAACTCGCCGATCCGATGGTCGGCATCCCTGGCCCGCTGCACCGCGTCCGAGGCGACACGGCTGCTGGATTCGGTGCTCCGCGCGATCTCGGAAACTGAGGCCGACAATTCCTCGGTCGCGGCGGCCACCGTCTCGACGTTACTGGCCGCCTGTTCGGCGGCGCTGGCCACCTCGGCGGTGCGGGCCCTCGCCATCTCGGCTAGGCGGGTCATATCGCCGGCCGTGGCCTGAAGCGAGGTGGAGGTGCCCGTCAGCACGTCCACCACCGAGCCCACCGACTGCGTCAGATCGTCCGCCACCCGCGCCAAGCCGGCCTTGCGGTCCCGTTCGGCGGTGTGGCGGATGACCTCCTGCTGCTCGACCAGAGCCTTGTTCTCGAGCCCCTGCCGACGGAACACCTCGACCGCCCGCGCCATGTCGCCGATCTCGTCGCTGCGATCGACGATGGCGGCCTTGGCCGATAGATCGCCACCGGCCAAGGCGACCACCAGCGTGGCGATCTCGTGCAGCGGCTGGACCACCACCATCCGCGCCACCACCACGGTCAGCCCCACCACCAGCACGGCGACGGCCAAAGACAGGCCGATGGCAAACGCCAGAGAGCGCGAGGAAAACGCCCGCACCATACCGTCGAAAGTGGCCATGCGTTCGCTTGAACGGACAACTTCACGCTCGACCGTGGCCCTCAGCACCGCGGGGGAACTGGTCACGACGACGGCGCCGAACGTCTCGCCACCGCGTTCGACACTTTTACGGCTCACCAAGCCGTCGGGAACATCCTTGCCCACCGAAGCCAGCACGTTGCCGGACTTGTCGACGAACTCCACCTTGGCGATTTCCGGATCGGCCGTCGCCGTTTGCGCGTATTGATTCAGCGCGGACAGGCTGAACCCGGCGATCGCGTCGGGCGCAATGTCCGCCAACAGGCGGGCCATGCCCTCGACCTTGACGCGGGTGGCGTCCTTCTGCGCCGCCACGCCGCTGTCGCGGGTCTGCTCCATCATATCGGACACGCCCCGCGCCATGTCGCGGAGCGCCCCTTGCCCAAGCCCGACCTGCACCGCCGTACCGATGGCCATCAGCACCACGATGGCGGCGGCCAAAGGCAGATTGAGTTTTAGGCTGACCGACATTTTCATGGCAACAATCCCGGATTGCGATCGATTCCGCTTAGTGGTCGAACGGCGGAACCTTCATGGCCTTCATCATCTCGACGATGGGGGCGGGATCGAGCGGATCGGAGAATCCCTTGATCTTGGCCTCCTTGGCCGCGGGCGAATCCGCCCCCAGGGCCAACAGCGCCGCCTTGATCTTGGCCGCCTTGGCTGCGTCGCCTTTCACATTTACCAAGTACCATTCCGGATAGAGCGCGGTGGACAGCGCCAAGGGAAAGCCCCCCTTGCGGTCCACCACCACCACGTCGGACTCGGCGAGCTTGCCGTCCTTGACCATGTCTTCCAACTGGCCGGTGCGGATGAAGCCCGCATCCATCACCCCCGCCTTGACGGCGAAGGCAATGTCGTCCTGATTTTTGAGCTCGAACATCTGAGCGAAATCCTGCGGCACCTTCAGCCCGTGCTTCATCGCCTCGTAGGCCTCGAACAGATAGGCGCCAGCCGAAACGTTGGACAGGGCAGCCACCTTCTTGCCCTTCAGGTCTTCAATCTTGGCGATGCCGGCCTTGGGGTTGGCAATGATCACCCCCCCGAACTGCGCGCCGCTGGACGGAACCAGCGAGGCCACCAGCGCCATGCCGTGGGCCCGCGACACGGATACCGCCTGAACCGGATCGGTCAGCGCGAAATCCAGCTGCTTGTCGGCGATCGTCTGAACCATCTTGTTCACCAACACCGGCGTCAGGACCACCGGCTCGCCGATCTTGCTTTCGACATAGCGGGCGAACTCGCTCCATTCCGCCTTCGTCTGCGCCTCGCCACGCGGCGCGACGACACCGATGGAGACATCGGCGAAGGCTGGAACCGGCGACACTAGGCCGACGAAAAGGCCTGCAAGTACAGCAAGTTTGAGACGCGGCATGGGCGGACACTCCCTGAATCCCCAATGGAGCATGAAGGGAATGCCAACCCGGCATTCCTCATTATAGCCATCAGGATAGCCCTATTCCGGCCCAACGGGAAGACTGAGTGGCGGCATCCCACGGCAGCTCCCCTCGACAATCCCCCGCTCGCCGACGTATAAGCCCAAACGGCCGTGGTTTCGGGATGTCTAGTCATGCATGATCTGAAAACAATCCGCGACAATCCGCAGGCGTTCGATTCAGGTCTCGCCCGCCGGGGGCTGGCGCCGCTGTCGCCCACGCTGCTGCCGCAAGACGAGGCGCGCCGCGCCGCGCAAACCCGGTTGCAGGAAATGCTGGCCCGGCGCAACGATCTGTCGCGCCAAATCGGGATCTTGAAGAAAGAGGGCAAGGATGCTTCCGCCGTTCTGAACGAGGTGGCCGAGCTCAAGGTGGCGATTCCCGCCTTGGAGGAGGACGAACGCCGCCTGGGGGCCGAGATCGAGGATCTGCTGGCCCGCATCCCCAACCTGCCCGCCGACGACGTGCCCGAGGGCGCCGACGAGACCGCCAATGTCGAAATCAAGCGCTGGGGCACGCCGCCCGGCTTCGATTTCACCCCGCTCGATCACGATGTCTTGGGCGAGAAGCTGGGGCTGATGGATTTCGAGGCGGCGGGCGTGCTGTCGGGTGCCCGCTTCGTGGTGCTGAAGGGCGCCCTGGCGCGGCTGGAGCGGGCCTTGGGCCAGTTCATGCTCGACACCCAAACCGGCACCAACGGCTATACCGAGGTCAATCCGCCGGTCCTGGTCAAGGACACCGCCTTGTTCGGCACCGGCCAATTGCCGAAATTCGGCGAGGATCTGTTCCATCTGAACACCAACCACTGGCTGATCCCCACCGCCGAGGTGCCGCTGACCAATCTGTGCGCCGACCGCATCTTGGATGAAGGCCAGCTTCCCATCCGCATGACGGCGCAAACCCTGTGCTTCCGGTCCGAGGCCGGGGCGGCCGGGCGCGACACGCGCGGCATGATCCGCCAGCACCAGTTCTTGAAGGTCGAGCTGGTGTCGATCGCCCATCCCGATCATTCCGACGCCGAACACGAGCGGATGACCACCTGCGCCGAAGGCATTTTGGAGGCGCTGAAACTGCCCTATCGCCGCATCGTGCTGTGTACCGGCGACATGGGGTTCTCGGCCCGCAAGACCTATGATTTGGAAGTCTGGCTGCCCGGCCAGGGGCGCTACCGGGAAATCTCGTCGTGCTCGAACTGCGGCGATTTCCAGGCGCGGCGGATGAAAACCCGCTTCCGCCCTTTGGGCGAGAAAACCACCCGCTTCGTCCACACCTTGAACGGCTCGGGCCTGGCGGTCGGACGCACCCTGATCGCGGTGATGGAGAATTACCAGAACGCCGACGGCACCATCACGGTGCCGGAGGTGCTGCGCCGTTACATGGGCGGGCTTGAGGTGATCGGCTGATGTTCGCCCCGATCGAAGACCTGTCGAAAATCCGCATCCTGATTTCCAACGACGACGGCATCCATGCGCCGGGCATCAAGGTGCTGGAGAGAATCGCCCGCGCCCTGTCGAACGATGTCTGGGTGGTCGCACCCGATGCGGAACAATCGGCGGCCGGGCATTCCCTGACCATCCGGCGGCCCTTGCGCATCCGCAAATTGTCGCGGCGGCGTTTTTCGGTCGACGGCACGCCGACCGATTCGGTGCTGCTGGGCATCAACCATATCTTGAAGGATCGCAAACCCGATCTGGTGTTGTCGGGCATCAACCGCGGCGCCAATCTGGGCGAGGACGTCACCTATTCCGGCACGGTCGCCGCCGCGATGGAAGCGGTGATCCTGGGGGTTCCGGCCTTCGCCTTCAGCCAATTCACCACCCTGGATCATCCGGTCAAATGGGCGACCGCCGAACATTGGGCGCCCGGCATCATCCGGCGTGCCTTAAGTGTCGGCTGGGGCCGCAACGTGCTGATCAACGTCAACTTCCCCGATGTTTTGCACAATCAGGTCAGCGGCATCGAGGTGGCGCGCCAGGGCAAGCGCAAGATCGGCGACGAATTGGCCGAACGGCTGGATCCGCGCGGCGATCCCTATGTCTGGATCGGCGCCCAGCGGGCCGAGGAACGCTCGGCCCCCGGCACGGATTTGGAAGCGGTGGTGCGCGGCGCCATCTCGATCACTCCCTTGTGCGTCGATCTTACCGATCATGCTACGATGGGCGGATTGTCGGCGGTTTTCGCGTGAGGTTGACGGGGTGAGCATCTCCGATGCGCGTAAAGTCCGGTTGCTGATGGAGCTGCGCGGCGGCGGCGTGACCGACGCCCGCACGCTGGCGGCCATCGAGCGCACCCCGCGCGAGGAATTCGTCTCCGGCCCCTTCGTCGGCCAAGCTTACGACAACGCCGCCCTGCCGATCGGCTGCAACCAAACCATCAGCCAGCCCCTGGTGGTCGGGCTGATGACCCAGGAACTGGCCCTCGACGACCGCGCCAAGGTGTTGGAGATCGGCACCGGATCGGGCTATCAGACGGCGATTTTGTCGCGGTTGTGCCGCCGGGTGTACAGCATCGAACGCCACCGCCCGTTGCTGCGCGAAGCCGAGGCGCGCTTCCGCGCCCTGCATCTGCACAACGTTACCACCCGCTTGGGCGACGGGTCGCGCGGCTGGCCGGAACAGGCCCCCTTCGACCGCATCATCGTGACGGCGGCCGCCCACGACATTCCCCCGGTGCTGTTGGAACAGCTGAAGGTCGGCGGCATCATGGTGCTGCCGGTCGGCGACACCGAACAAGACCTCCTGCGCGTCCGGCGCACCGACAGCGGCTATGACATCCATTCCTTTCTGGCGGTCCGCTTCGTCCCCCTGGTCGAGGGCGTCCCGGAGGAGTAAATTGGCCGCATGAGATCGCGTCTTTCGGGAATAATACCGGCGAACACTCGAACTGACCTCCCCGTCATTCGTTCGCCGGTATTTGCCGCCATTGCGGCGGCGGCCAAGCGCCCGGACGGGCGCGCCCGGCGAGGGCAGATAGGCAAGTCGCTTCAGTGGCTCGCCGGTATTATTGATTCCCGGCCTTGGCGGCGATGAAGCTGGCGTAGTCGGCGTCGGTTTCCAAGATGTGGTTGAGCAGCCAGTCCAGGACGAAGAAGCGCAGGCGCATCGCCGCCTCGTGGCCCGACGACACCAGCGCCGCCGACCGCATGCGGGCGACATCCTCGATGAAACGGCGGTGGCTTTCCGAATGGCTTTCCAAGCCGGGATAGCCCCAGGCGCGCATCAGCGCCTCTTCATGCGCGAAGTGATACGAGATATAGGCCTCCAGCGCGCCCAACACCTCGTTCAGGCAGGACGCGGCCATGTCGGCGTCGATATTGATGCTGATTTGATTGAGGATCGCGAACAGAATCAGATGTTCGGAATCCATCTCCTCGTTGCCGATCCGGTAGCTGTCTTCCCACACAAGCATCGCGTGTCCTCCCCGAAATTGACGTCAAGACCCTACCCCGCCGGGCGGCAAAGGTCAAAGTCCGATCGCCTCGATCAGCGAACGCAGTTCTTGGCGGGCCGCGACATGGCTGAAACTCAGCTCGATGCCGACGGTCTTTTCGCGCAAGTCGAACAGGGTCAGGCCTTCCAGGAACAGCGAGCGATAGATCACCCGTTCGCCCAGCCCCGGCACCATGCGAAAGCCCACCCGCTTGGACAGGCCGTTCAAAATTTTCTCGACATCGCGCTTGTTGCGGGCGTCCAGCGACGACAGCCGGTTGCGCACCACAATCCAGTCGACCGCCGCCTTCTCGCCCCGCTGGGCGCGGGCCATCTTGGTCTGCCAGACCATTTCGGCGTAGGTGCCGGGCCGCAGAATCTTCAGCGTGCCGGGCTCGACCTGGGCCAGAACATCCAGGTCGATCAGACTGTCGTTCATCGGGGTTATCAGGGTCTGCGCGAAGGAATGGGCTTGGCGCGACAGCGGGTGGTCGCTGCCCGGGGTGTCGATTACCACCGCGTCGTGACGCGCCGACAAATCGGTGAAGGCGTTCAAGAACCGGTCGGCGTCGGCGGCCGGGTCGGCCGAGGGCGGGACAGCGACATGCTCGGGCAGGCGGATGCCCAATTCATCCAGATCGGCGCGCGCCCGCCGGTTGGCGAGATAACGGGTCAGGGTCGCTTGGCGGGCATCGACATCCAGCGATCCCACCGACAATCCTTGGCCCAGCAACGCGGCGATCAAATGCATCGACAGGGTGGATTTGCCGGTGCCGCCCTTTTCGTTGCCGATCACGAAGATTTTGGCGGTCATGGATCTCGTTTCAGCCAGACGGCGGTGTCGTGATAAGGCGCCCCGCCATTGGGGGCGATGGAATCCGACGAGGTTAGCCGATTGATGCCAATCCCATCCAAGAACGCGTCGCCGGGCCACAGCCCTTCCACCGACACCACGCCGGGCGCCACGGTTTCGGTGACGCGGGCATGCAGCCGCACGCTTGCCCTGTCGTTGCCCAGCCGCACGACATCGCCGTCAAAAACGCCCAGGGCGTCGGCGGGATGAATATCCACCGTCGGGCGGCCCGCCAAGCGGCGTTGGGTCGGACTGTCGCCGAAGGTCGAGTTCAGGAAATGGATCGAAGGCGGGGTGATCAGCCGCAACGGCCGATCCGGCGTCGGCGCGTCGATGGTGCCGTGATGATCGGGGAGATCCGACCAAGGGGTGGCGAAATGAAAACGGCCGTCCGGGTGGCCGAAGCCGTGGCGGAAATGCGCGGCGTCGAAATCGGGCGACAGATCCAGCCAAGTCGCGCCGCCGAAATCGAGGCCCGAGGCGGCCAGCACCGCGTCGATCATCGCCTCCTCGTCCATCCGCGTGCTGGGATCGTCCAGCCCCAACCGTGTGGCCAGCCCGGCGATGAAACGATGGTTCGAGCGCGCCTCGCCGACCGGTGCGATCACCGGCTTGGCCCGCTGCAAGAATCCGTGGCCGTAGGAGGCGTAGAGATCGGCATGCTCCAAGAAGGTGGTGGCCGGAAACACCAGATCGGCCAGTTGCGCGGTGGCGGTCATCACCTGTTCGTGGACGATCAAGGTCAGGTCGTCACGGGTCAGTTCGCCGCGCACCCAGTCGCTGTCGGGGGCGATGGTGGCGGGATTGGCGTTTTGCACCAGCATCACCGAAACCGGCGGGCCGCCGTGCCGCCCGATGCGGCACAGATCAAGGGTCCGGGCCGAATGTTCGGGGCCGTCGAGCAGGCGGCGGTCCAGCCCGGAAAAGGCGCCGCCCATGCTGTTCAGCGCGCCGCCGCCGGGTTGCGCCCACGCCCCGGTGACCGCGGGCAGGCAACTGACCGCATGCATGTTGGCCGCCCCGTCGCGGTTGCGGGTAAAGCCGTATCCGGCGCGCAGCCAGCTGCGTTTGGTGGACCCGTACAGCCGGATGAAGCTTTCGATGTCTTCGGGGGGCAACCCCGGTGATCGCCGCCGCCCATTCGGGCGTGCGGGCGGCCAAATGCGCCTCCAGCCGCTCGGCGTCCTTGGTGTATTGCTCCAGGAAATCGCGGTCGGCGAACCCGTCCCGGAAAAGCCCGTGCATGACGGCGCAGGCCAAGGCGCCGTCGGTGCCGGGACGGGGGGCCAAATGCAGCGCCGCCTTGTCCGCCGTGCGGGTCCGCCGGGGATCGACGACGATCAGCGGCGCCTTGGTCTTGGCGATACGGTTCATCAGCGGCAATTGGGTCACCGCCGGATCGGCGCCCCATACCACGATCAAATCCGACTGCTCGATTTCGCCGAACCCCACCCCGATCTTGGCGCCGGTTCCGGCGGTCCAACCGGCCCCGGCCTGGGTCGAGCACAGGGTCTTAAGGGCCGCCGACCATCCCGCCGCGCGGCCCAACCGGGCGAGGCCCGAGGATTGCACCAGCCCCATCGTGCCGTAATAGTAATAGGGCCATACCGATTCGGCCCCGAAGCGGGCGGTAGCCTGGGTGATCGCCTCGGCCGCCAGGTCCAGCCCGTCGTCCCAGGTTATCGCCTTGAAGTCATCCCCGGCCCGGCGCAGCGGCGTGCGCAGCCGGGCGGGCGAATGCACCCGTTCGCCGTAACGGGCGACCTTGGCGCAGACCACGCCCTGGTTGAACGGCGAATCCGCCCCCCGGATTCGCCCCACGCGTCCCTCGCCGTCGCGTTCGGCCAGCAGCGCGCAGGCGGCGGGGCAGTCGAGCGGGCAGGTCGAAGGATGACGGGTGATGGTCATGGCGCAAGATTAGCAATCGCGTCGTCCCTTCCGCAAGCGGGCGATTTCCGATATGTTGTGGCGGCTCGGACCGCAGGGGGGCGAAACGTTGATTGATCGCGTCGATTGCGCTGTGATCGGGGCGGGTGTGATCGGGCTGGCGGCGGCCCGCGCCCTGGCGCTGGCGGGCCGCTCGGTCCTGATTTTGGAGGCCGAGGGGGCGATCGGCACCGGCATTTCCTCGCGCAATTCCGAAGTCATCCATGCCGGCCTTTATTATCCGCCCGACAGCCTGAAGGCCGCGCTGTGCGGGACGGGCAACCGCCTTTTGCGCGCCTATGCCCAGGCGCGCGGCGTGCCCTTTCGCATGACCGGCAAGCTGATCGTCGCCACCGACGCCGACGACGAGGCGAAATTGGCGGCGATCGACGCCCGCGCGCGCGCCAACGGTGTCGTGGATCTGGAATGGCTGAGCGGCGCGCGGGTTCGGGCGCTGGAACCCGATTTGGCGGTGCGGGCGGCGTTGCTGTCGCCCTCGACCGGGATCATCGACGTGCATGCCTTGATGCTGGCGCTGTTGGGCGAGGCCGAGGCCAAGGGCGCCCAATTGGCCTTGCGCTCAACGGTAACCGGTGGCGAGCCGGTGGACGGCGGAACGCTTCTGACCATCGACGGCGGCGGCGAGCCGTTCCGTCTGATCGCCCGTCAGGTGGTGTTGGCGGCCGGTCTGGCTGCTCCGGCCTTGGCGGCGCGGTTGGGGTTTCACGATGTCCCCACGGGGCGGCTGTGCAAGGGGAATTATTTCACGCTGACCGGTAAGGCGCCGTTCGCCCGCCTGGTCTATCCCGTGCCGGTGGCGGGGGGGCTAGGCGTTCACTACACGCTGGATCTGGGCGGATGCGGGCGCTTTGGTCCCGATGTCGAATGG
Organism: uncultured Rhodospirillaceae bacterium; assembly: GCA_903899885.1. Taxonomy (GTDB): domain Bacteria; phylum Pseudomonadota; class Alphaproteobacteria; order Rhodospirillales; family Magnetospirillaceae; genus CAIULK01. The sequence goes on along the minus strand of CAIULK010000150.1, from coordinate 41,707 downwards.
GTCGAGGCCGAGGATTACCGGGTCGATCCGGCGCGCAAGGAGGCCTTCGCCCGCGCCATCCATCGCTATTGGCCCGCTTGTCCGGCCGACCGGCTGGAGCCCGCTTATGCCGGTATCCGTCCCAAGATTTGCGGACCGGGGACGCGGACCGGGATTTTCTGATCCTGCAACGGCCCGGCGCGCTGGCGCTGCTGGGCATCGAATCGCCGGGGCTGACCGCCAGTCTCGCCCTGGCCGACCGGGTGGTGGAGTGTTTGGCATGAAACCCCTTTGGATCGCGCTTGCCCTCGGGCTGGTTACCGCCGCCGCCGCCGCCCAGGAACGCCCCCGCGATTGGCAACCGCCGCCGATCTCGCAAATTCCCAATTTCCGTGAACAATGGCGGCAAGTGGTGATCCAGCTTGGCAATTACGCCAAGGGGCGCCGCGCCGATTTCGTGGTTTTGGTGCGCGGTGGGGTCGAACTGTCGGTCAAGGGCGAGCGCGAGGCCGATTGGGAGCAGGCGCAAGATCCCACGGGCCGCGATTTCGAGAAACGCCTGCCGCTGGGCGCTTGGGAGCGGCCCTACCTGAAGGTGATCGACGGCGAGATCATGAACGGCCTGTATTGCGGCCCGATGAAACTGGAAAAACCGGTGGCGACACTGATCGCCGAACGCCGCGACCTAGACGCCAAGATCGCGCTGGAACGCTCCAAGGGGATCGAGCGTCCGGCGGTGCCGTTGGCGATGGGTCCCTTCAGCCTGGATCCAGCCGAGGAAATCCGCCGCTCGGACGAGGTCAAACGCCAAGCCGAACGTGGCGAACGTATCCGCCGGGTGGTACATGCGCTCGATGCCATGCGCGAAACCGGCCGGGTGCTGTGGTCGCTGGACCGCTGCGATACCGATGCCGATGCCCGCGCCGCCCTTGCCGGCGCCGATCGCGACAAACTGGTCGGCTGGGCCAAGGTCGGCGAGGGCGATTTCGACCGCCTGCCCACGGGCTTTCCCCATTTCGAGAACGCAAGTCCGGTGACCACCATCGCGGCGGCCCGCAATTGGCTGATGATGACGCGGGGCGACCGCTTCGGCACCAAGGCGCAATGGATGATCGCGCTGCAAGACACCAATTACGATGCGCTGGTGGTCGACGCCGCCTTTCGCGGTCAGGAACCGCTGACCAAGGCCGATGTTCGCGCGCTCAAATTCAAGAAACTGGGCGGGCCGCGTCTGGTGCTGGCCGACATTCCGATCGGGCGGGCCTTCGATTGGCGGATGTATTGGAAACAAGATTGGCATGCCGGTTCGCCGCCCTTCCTGTTCGCGGTCGATCCCAAGGAGCCGGGGGCCTATATCGCCGATCTCGCCGATCCCGCCTGGAAGGAGATTCTGGGTAAATACGTCGCCTGGGTGGTGGATCTGGGCTTCGACGGCGTGGTTCTCGACGATCTCGACACCTATTTGTGGTTCGAGGATCTGATGCCCGTGAACGACTGATGTTGAAGAACGCCCGCAGCTACGAGGAAGCCTGCCGGACCTTTCGCTGGCGCATCCCCGAACGCTACAACTTGGCCTTCGACGCCTGCGACCGGCAAACCATGGCCGGGGCCGACGGGCATCGCACCGCCTTGATCGTCGAGGCGGCGGACGGGGCGGTCGAACGTTTCAGCTTTCTTCGCTTGCGCCATCTGTCCAATCGCTTGGCCGAACGGCTGGCGGCGGCGGGGGTCGCGCGCGGTGACCGCGTGCTGATTTCCTTTCCGCCGGGCGCGGAAGCGGCGGTGGCGGTGCTGGCGGTGACCAAGATGGGGGCGATCGCGGTGCCGGTGCCGGTGCGCTTGGGCAGCGTGCCGATGCGGACCCGCATTCTGGATTGCGGCGCCAAGGCGGCGCTGGCGGTGCCGGAGGTGTTGGCCGGGCTGCCGGACGATCTTTTCAAACTGGGCGGCGATCTGTGGGCGGTGATCGAGCGGGGCGCCGATGGTTTTCCCCCCGCCGTCACCGGCGCCGACGAGCCGGCGTTGCTATTCTATTCCTTCGATGGGGAGGGCGAGCCCAAGGGGGCCTTGCACGGCCATCGCGTGCTGCCCGGCAATCTGCCCGCCATCGAACTGGCGTTGGGGTTCTTCGCCCAGCCGGGCGACGTGTTCTGGACCTCGCACGATTGGATGGAGATGGAGGGCTTGGTCTGGGGGGTGCTGGCCGCGTGGCATCACGGCGTGCCGGTGGTCGCCGGGGCCGGCCGCTTCGTGGCCGAGCGGGCCTTGGGGTTGATGGCGCGCCACGGCGTGCGCGCCGCCTTTTTGGCCTCGCATCATCTGGGTCCCTTGGTCCGGGCCGCCGCCGACCGTCCGCATCCGCTGCTGCGGGCGATGGCCTGTACGCCCACGGCGGTTTCGGCCGAGGATCAAGCACGCATCGAACGGGTCTTCGGGGTAACCGCCAACGAGGTGTGGGGAACGCTGGAAACCGGCGCGGTCGCCGCCCATTGTCCGGCGGTGATGGAACGGCGCGAGGGATCGGTTGGCCGGATGGCCCCGGGGGTGACGGTCGAAACCGTGATGGACGGCCATACCCAGCCCGCCGGTCAGCGCGGCCAATTGGCGGCGGCGCCCAAAACGCCGGGCGCCATGCTGGGCCTGTGGGGCGAACCCGTGGGCAGCTCGCACACATTGATGGGCTGGACGCCGTCGGGCCGGATGGGGGTGCGCGATCTGGACGGGTATGTCTGGGCCGACGACGACCGGCCGGAAGCGGACACCGCCGTGGTCGATGGCGTGCGGGTGTCGCTGACCGGCATCGAGGCGGCCTTGGAAGCCCATGGCGATGTCGCCGAAGCCGGGGTGATCGCGGTGGGGGCGGGCGAGATCCGTGCCTATGTCGGCTTGAAATACGGCCGCGCCGCCGATGCGGGCTTGGCCAAGGCGTTGATCGAATGGGTGCGCGCCCGTCGCGGCGAGTTCGAGGTACCGCGCCGTCTGGAGTTCGTCGAAGCCTTGCCGCGTGGCCCGGGCGGCAAAATCAATCGTGACGAACTGGCCCGCCGCCCGGTTCGTTTGGACAGTCCATTGGCGGACGAACGGCCCGGGTGGCCATATGGTCACTAATTTGAAACGCCACAAAATATTGTGGGTGTAGGGTGAATCCCCGCTTGACGGGTGATTCGGCCAGGCTCAATCTGGAGTCATTAGAAGACTGTTCTCGATAGGGGTAAAGCATGGACGATGATGTCGATCTCAGCATGTTGTCGCTTCCTGAAATCGAGGCGTTTGGTCTGACGCGGGCTGCGGTTATCCTTGACCGTGCGCGTGGCAATCGCGACGACAAGACGGAAATGGCTTGGGCGCTCGATCAGAACCTGCAATTGTGGGTGGCCATCAAGACCCTGGTCGGCGAAAAGGATTGCTCGCTTCCGGCGAACATTAAAGAGAACTTGGTTCGGCTGTCGGGTTTCGTAGCGGACACCACGTTCCGCAGCGGTGTCGAGATCTCCGACGACGAGATCGATACCCTGACCAAGATCAATCTTCAGATCTCGGAAGGTTTGCTTCAGGGCCGTGAAACGGCCTGAGGGTTTTACGGCTTAGGTCCCTTCGGTCCAGCGGGGGCGGCGTTTTTCGAAGAACGCCGCCGCTCCTTCCTTTGCCTCGTCACCGGCCCGCGACGAGGCCAAGCGCTCGGCGCACCAGCGCATGCGGTCGGGTCCGAACGGAATGTCGGGCAGCACGCGGATGCTTTCCTTGATCGCGGCTTGCGCCTTGGGGGCGCCGTCGAGCAGGCGGCTTATCATGCGGTCGGCGGCCTCGGTCAACTGGGCGGTCGCGGTGACGCCGTGGACAAGGCCCAGGCGCCACGCCTCGCGGGCATCGAAGCGCTCGCCGGTCAGCAGATAGCGGCGGCAGGCCCGCAGACCGATCGCGGTGTCGAGATAGGGCAGGATCGGCGCCGGATCCAATCCCAGGTGAACGCCGGTCAAGGCGAAGCTGGCGCTTTCGGCGGCCAAGGCGATGTCGGCGCAGGCGGCCAGGGCCGCCCCCGCCCCGAAGGCGGCACCGTGCACCAACGCCAGCACGGGTTTGGCGCAGCGTTCGACGGCGTCCAGCATCACGGCGATTTCCATCGCGTCGCGGCGGTTGTCCTCGACCGATTGGTCCCGGGCCGTTTGCAGATCGGCCCCAGCCGAGAACGCCTCGCCCTCGGCGTCCAAGATCACCACCCGCACCGCATCGGCGACCGACAGCTTTTGAAAGGCATGCGTCACATGGCCGGTCAGCGTGGCATCCAGCGCGTTACGGGCCTCGGGGCGGCACAAGGTGACGCGGGCGATCGCCCCCGAAAGCGACAGGCGAAGCGTGTTTTCCGGCATTTTGTTCTCTACTCCCCAAGAAACCGTGACGGAAGCCTTGACGCGCGGTGGGCGCTTTCGTTAAACATCAGCCCTCCCGGTGGCGGGAGTAGCTCAGTTGGTTAGAGCGCCAGATTGTGATTCTGGATGTCGCCGGTTCAATTCCGGTCTCTCGCCCCAAGAATTCGATGGGTTAGGTCCTTCTGGGGCCTAACCCATTTTCATTTCCCTAGAATGTCATTCCGGCTGACGATAAACCCTTGGCCACCCCGTGCCTAGCTGGTCCGTCAGGTACGATGTCGGCCGAAAAAATCTCTTCCCTCGGATTTTTACACCGTTGAATAGATGATCTGCCTTGGTCATCAACAAAGGGGCAGGGCATATGGGCGTGAAGGGGGATATGGAATGAGCTTGATCGAGAACGAACGCATGAAGCTTTTGGCGACGGCGCTGAACAATCTCGGCGTAGCCACCATCGTGACCGGGGTGGTTGCTCCAATCGCGGCCAACCTCTACGGCCACGGCGCGATATCATCCGATACGACGGCCATCCTCATTGGGATTGTTTGGCTTTTTACGGGCGTTGGATTACATTTGGTGGCGCAGACGGTGCTTGGAGGCATGAGGCCGTGACTAGCTTTGAAATCTATATGCTTGTGGCGCCGTTGGTGGTGTTGGCGGTCTGCGGCGGGGGCGCTTACTGGTGGACCCACACCACCCGTCACTGAGCCGCCGTTCCGTTTTCAGCACCCGGCAGCGTGACGTGGAAGGTTGCCCCGTGCCCTTCCGCCGAATCCACCCAAATCCGTCCGCCGTGCTGCTCGACGATGCGTTTGCAGACCGCCAAGCCGATGCCGGTGCCGGGATAGGCGGGGCCGGCGTGCAGGCGTTGAAAGATCACGAAGATTTGATCGAAATAGTCGGGCGCGATGCCGATGCCGTTGTCGGCGACCGAGATCCGCCAGAATTCGCCCTCGGCTTCGGCGAAGACATGAATGCTGGGGGTGACGTCTGGGGCGGTGAATTTGACGGCGTTGGACAGCAAGTTTTGGAACAGCCCGATCAGTTGCACGCGGTCGCCGTGAATCCGCGGTAAGGGATCGATTCTGATCTCGGCCCCGCGTTCCTGAATGGCGGCCAAGATATTGTCGCGCGCGGCGGTCAGCACGTCGTTGAGATCGACCGGACCATGACGGCGATCCTGGCCGGTCAGGCGGGAATAGGACAGCAGATCGTGCAGCAGGTCGCTCATCCGGTGGGCGCCGTTGACGATGTACTCCAGGATCGGCCGATCGTCCGGGGTCAGGCGGTCGCCCAGCTGGCGTTCCAGCAGTTGGGTGAAGGAGACCACGGTCCGCACCGGTTCTTGCAGATCGTGCGAGGCGACGTGGACGAAGCGTTCCAATTCCGCGTTGGTGCGGGTCAATGTATCGACCGTGCGGGTCAGCCGTTCGTTGACGTCGCGCACCGCGCCATAGGCCTTCTCCAGGCGGCTGCGGGCCAGCGCGTTGCGCAGGCTAAGCGCCATGTAGCGGAACAGCGTCGGCACGACGTCGGACATTTCGTCCAAGCTGAGATGGGTGTCGCTGAGCTTCAAGACCGCGACCACCTCGCTGCCGACCATCAATGGCACCACCCAGGTCCACGCCCGTTCGAACGGCTTGGCAATCAGGTGGGTCGCCACGAAGTCGCTGGCGATGGCGAAGGGCTTGCGCAGCTCCATCACCTCCAGCACCAAGGAATCCTCGATGCTGGTTAGAATTTCATCGGCCCCCATCAGATCGGCCGAGCGGACGGTGTCGTCGAGGAACACATAAAGCCGGGCGTCGGTGCCGCCGATATTCTCGACCACCCCGCTGAGAATCGAGTGGATGCAGCCGTCCAAATCGCCGATGCCGCCCAGCTGGTTCATCATGTGGATGATCAGTTGCAGATACGACTTTTCCTGGGCCAGCCAGCGGATGCGTTCCTCGGGCGTGATCAGATTGTCGGGGCCGTGGGCGGGGGATTTGGTCATGGCGCATGCGCCAGGGTTTCGGCCAGCACGGCTTCCAGATGATCCAGGCTTACATCGGTCCAGACCAGCGGCAGCTTGACCATCCGGGCCGCCTCTTCCGCTTGGGCTAGGAAATCGCCGGAACAGGGCGTGCGGATCGCCAAGACGTAGGAACGGTCGGTGCCGAACAGCTCGGCGGCGATCTCGGGGTTGGCGCCGAACATCGTGCCCATCACATGCGTCCAGTTCAGCGCCCAATCCTCGACCAGGAAATAGGCGCCTTGTTCGAGTTCGCGGTCGAACCGCTCGCGGCCCAGCAGCATTTCGATGCAATTTTGGCCGGGGGTGCGGATGGTGTGGGCCTCGGCGAGGTAGCGGTCCATCAGGGGGTGGCAGGCGCCGTAAAACACGATCGGATGGCGGTCGCGCCGCTTGGCGAGGCTGCCGGTCAGCCCCTTGGACAGCCTGTCGAGATTGTTGTGCAGCGCCGAATCAAGGAACGAGGTTTCCAACCGCCAGCCGTTCTTGTGCGCCAGAGTAATGATTTCCTTGGCGAAGATACCGCAGCCGATCATCAAGGGGGGCGGTGTCAGCGCGGTCATGGCTCGCCCTCGTCTTGGGCGCCGGCCTCGAGGGCGGCGTCGAGCATGATTTGGATCGAGCGTTCGGGGATCGCCAGCGGCATCAGCAGCGTGCCGAAGCCGAAACGGCCGCCCGGTTTTCCAGCCTTGATCAGGCGGCGCACCTCGGCGCGGGTCTCATTGCCCGACCAGCCGACCATCTTGATGTCGTCGATCACCCCGAAGGTCAGGCCGCGCCCGGCCACCGCCTTCTTTCCGGCGGCGACGTCGTCGAGCGGGCTGAGGTAGAAGGCCCGGATGCCCAGGCGTTCGATCACCAGGTCGATCACCTTGTTGAAGCGGGCGCTGCCGCAGTAATAGACCACGCCATCGACCCCGCCGGGCGCCAAATCGCGCTCCATCCACGGCATCGCCAGATCGCGGATCATCGCCATCGGCAGCAATTCGGTGGACCCGAAGGGGTTGGAATAGACCAAAATATCGGCCCCGGCCTTGCGGTACGCGTCGATCTCGCGAATGAAGAAGTCCGAGCATTTGGCCAAAAGCCGGTCGCGCAGGTCGAACGGCCCCATCAGCAGCAGCTCCAGCCACTTGTCCATGCCCATCAGAAGGGCTGGCAGCGACATCGAGGCGGTGACATAGGCGCAGATCGGCGTTTTGCCGCCGACCTCGGCCCGCAAAATCTCGGTGCAGCGGCGCGAATCGGCGAAGCCGGGATGATCGAACAGGTCGTCGGGGATGGTCAGGCGGTCGATGTCGTCCGGTGATTTCAAGATAAAATCGGCGACGTTGGGTGGGCCGTCATCGGCGTACAGAATGTCGCGGCAGCCCAGCATTTCGGCTTCCTTGCCGACATACATCAGGCTCCAGACATTGTCGTGGCCGTAACGTGCCTGCATCTTCAACTGCGCCTCGGCGACCAAGTCGGGCGATTGGTAGAAGGCGCGCATCGACACGCCGACTTCCGCCGCCCCTTGTTCCAGCAGATTGCAGAACACCGGAATACGATCGGCGGCGCGGCCCGCTATCGCGGCCGCCAGGCGGTCCATCCCGGTGATCATCGCCGCACCTGTTCGATCAAATCAACGATCACCCGGCCCGCGGAAATGCCGTCGGGCGCCCAGGCGTCGGCCCCGACCGCCCGGTACAGATGGGGGTCGAAGCGGAAGGGTGCTCCGCCCACCGCGATGCGGATTTTGTCCTCCAGCCCCCGCTCGGCCAGCAGGGCGCGCACCCGCAGGCAGCCGTCCGCGCCTTGTGCGGTGTGCATCATCATCGCCGAAATGCCGATCACCTGGGCCTGATGCGCCACCGCCTGCTCGACGAAGGTTTCGGCCGCCACGTTGACGCCCAGATCGATGGCATCGACCATCAGCGAGCGCAGGCAGCCGATGACGATGCGTTTGCCCAACGAATGCAGGTCGCCCTTGGTGGTGCCCAGCACGGCGCGGCCGACGATGGCGGGCGGTGTCGCGAACAGCGGCAGCATTTCCTCGGTGACCTGGGCCGAGATCTGGGCGGTCATGAAATGCTGGGCGAGGTTGTTGTCGTAATCCTCGGCGATCGCCTTCATCATCGCTTCGACGACCGGGATCACCACCTTGAAAACGATATCCTCGGGGGAAACGCCGCTCTCGACCGCGTCCCGCACGATCGACAGCGCCCGGTCGCGATCGGTATCGAAAACGGCCTGCCGATAGTCGTTGATGACCGTGCCAAGCGTCATGGCTTAACCTCATAAGGGCCTTAAGCATATACTGGGAGCCGTTTTAGTCCAAGGCGGGGATCGCATCATCGATCGTTCGGATGAAGTAATTCAGGGCTGTGGCGGCAACGGCACATGCGGCTTGTGCCGGGTTTTGGTGACGGGGCCGTCCGTGCCACCCAGCGGCGCCGAACGCCATCATCTGACCCCCGACGAGCTTGCCCACGGATGGCGCTTGGCCTGCCAAGCGCGCCGTGTGCTTCCGGTCTGGCGCGAGTTGGGCGATTTGCCACCGATTCAAGGGGGAACGGTCGCGGCCCCCGGATGGGGGATCGCCGTCGATCTGGGATCGACCCGAGTCCGGGTGTCGTTGATCGACCGCGCGCGGGCAAGCCGCGGGGCGGCGGCGGTGGGGCCGAATCCGCAAACCGGTCATGGCGCCGACGTCCTCAGCCGTTTGGCCGCCGCTCAAGATCCGGCCGTCGCCGCCGGGATCGCCGAGCAAACCGCCGCCACGATCGGCGCGGGGATCCGGTTCCTGCTGGACCGGCATCCGGTGCCGCCGCCGCAACGTTTGGTGCTGGTCGGTAATACGGCGATGCTGGCGCTTCTGGCCAATCGCGGGCATGCCCGCTTGCTCGATCCCGATCAGTGGGGTGTGTTCATCGACTGTCGGCCGTCCTCGACGGCGGGGTGGCGCCGCCGCTGGCACCTCGCTCCGTCCGCCGGGATCCGTTTGGTGCCGTCGCTGGCGGGATTCGTCGGATCGGATCTGACGGCCGGGGTCCTGGCCAGCGGGCTGACCGGCCGGCGGCAGCCGCACCTGCTGGTTGATTTCGGCACCAACACCGAAATCGCCTTGTGGGATGGGCGGCGATTGTGGGTGACGGCGGCGGCGGGCGGTCCGGCTTTCGAGGGATCGGGGGTATCGTGCGGCATGGCGGCCGATCCCGGGGCGGTGTTCCGCATCGACCAAGCGGGCCGTGTCCAAGTGATCGGCGGCGGGGCCGCGTTGGGTCTGTGCGGATCGGGGCTGGTCGATGCCATCGCCCGGCTGCGGTCGTCGGGTCACATCGACGCGGTGGGACGGGTGACCGGCATCGATCCCAAGGCGGGCTGTCCGGTTTCGGCGGGCTGTCCGCATATCCGGTTGCATGGGCGCGATATCGACGCCTTTCAGCGGGCCAAGGCGGCGGTCGCCGCCGGGATCGACTGCCTGCTCGACAAGGCCGGGATCGGCGTCGCCGATCTCGAACGGGTGCTGGTCACCGGCGCCTTCGGCCAGGGATTGGACGGTGGTAACGCGGCCGGGATCGGCCTGCTCCCCGCCAGCCGGGGCGGGACCCAAGCCCTGCCGGATTTGCCCTTGCAAGGCGCCGAACGGATGGTGTGCGGCGCGCGCCTCGCCGGTCCGAGCCGCCGGGCCTTGGTCATCAACCTCTCGGCCGTTCCGGGTTACGAGGATCGCTTTATTCATCGCCTGCGGCTGGATTCGTTTTAATCCAAATGCTAAAGATCAAACGAGGTGGGACGGAGGCACGGCGGATGATGGATCGGCACTCGATCGGGATACGGGGGAAATTGATCGGGATTTTCGTCCTGATCAAGGTGATCCCCCTGTTGGCGCTGGCCTGGTTCGCCTGGGACAGTTCGGAACGGTTGCGCGATCAAGTCAAGGACGCCATCGGCTGGATGACCGGCGAGATGCGCCAGACCATCGGCATGGTCAGCAGCGGCATCACCGACGACGCCATCCGCGCGCTCGACGTGCAATCGCGCGAAGCGATCGAGCGTCTGACCACCGACACCGCCCGCTCGGTCGCCGCCTTCTTGTACGATCGTGATGACGATATCCGCCACGCGGCGGCCATCGCCCCCGATGCGGCCGCGTACAAGGCATTCTTGTCGGCGCGGCTGCGGCCCGTCATTCAACCAGAACCCTGGGTTCTCTCCGCCGATGGCGCCAAGTGGGAGCCCGCGGCGCCGCAAGCACCCGAGGGTGCCCCCATCACCTCGTCGGTGAAGGACAACGAACTCGATTTCCATTACCGCGCGCCCGAGCATATGGGCGCCACCGCCCTTAAGCCCTTGTTTCTGGAAATGACCTTCATCGGTCTGGATGGGCGGGAAAAGGTCAAGGTGACGACCTCGGACCGCATGCGGGGCGACCTGGTCGATGTGTCGCGCCGCCAAAATACCTATGTCAAGGCCGAGACCTATTTCGAGCATCTGAAATCGCTCAAACCCGGCGAAATTTGGGTTTCCGACGTGATCGGCGCCTATGTGCCGACCAAGATGATCGGCGCCTATACCCCCGTTTCCGCCAAGGCCAAGGGCATCGATTTCAAGCCCGAGGACAGCGCCTATGCCGGCATGGAAAATCCGGTTGGCCGCAAATATCAGGGCCTGATCCGCTGGGCGACCCCGGTCACCAAGAACGGCGACGTGGTGGGGTGGGTGACCCTGGCCCTTGATCACGTGCATTTACGCGAATTGGTCGACCACATCGTGCCGACCGATGCCCGCTATTCGGCGATCACCGATGCGGGATCGGGCAATTACGCCTTCATCTGGGATTATCTCGGCCGTTCGGTGGTTCATCCCCGTCATTACTTCATGACGGGCTATGACCCCGCCACCGGCCAGCCGGTCGTGCCCTGGCTGGAGGACACGCTGTACGGCGATTGGAAGGCCAGCGGTCTGCCCTATGCCGAATGGAGCTCCCAGGCGCCGACCTTTCGCGCTCAAGCTCTCGACCGCAAACCCTCGAAGGAATTGGTGGCGGCGGGCACGGTGGCGCTGGACTGCCGCTTTTTGAATTTCGCCCCGCAATGCGCGGGCTGGATGGATCTGACCCGGAACGGCGGTTCCGGCTCGTTCGTCATCAAATGGAGCGGGCTGTGGAAGCTGACCACGGCGGCGACCATTCCCTATTACACCGGCCCCTATGCGGCCTCGCCGCGCGGCTTCGGCTTCGTGACCATCGGCGCCAATATCGACGATTTCCACCGCGCCGCCACCGCCGCCAAGGAACGCATCGACGGCTTGGTGGTCGAGCGCGAGGCGCAGCTGGCGGCCCAGCGCGACGATATCTTGGGAAAAATCACCGGGCAGTTCCAGGAAATGGCCCGCAAGCTCAGCCTATCGACCGTGGTGATGATTTCGCTGGTGATCGGCGTCGCGGTGTGGATGGCCGGGGTGCTGACCCGGCGGATCACCGCCGTGGTCGCCGGGATCGGGCGTTTCGAGAAGGGCGATCTGGACTATCGCCTGCCGGTCGAAACTCACGACGAGATGGGCAATCTGGCCCTGTCCTTGAACCGCATGGCCGACGCGGTCGCCGATTCGGTTCAACGTCTCGACGAGGCGCGGCGCAAGGCCTTGGAGGTTAGCCGCCTGAAGTCGCAGTTCCTGGCCAGCGTCTCGCACGAGTTGCGCACGCCGCTGAACGGAATCCTGGGATTCGCCGATCTGCTGCGGGTTGATTCTGGAAGCGAGGAAAACCGCCAGCATGCCCAGATCATCTTCGACAGCGGCACCCGGCTGGTCGATTTCGTCAACAGCATCCTCGATATCGCGAAAACCGAGGCGGGCATGCTGGTCTTGGACCCCCAAAAGGTGGCGATCCGGGGGTTGATCGACGCGGTTATGGCCGAACAAGCCGCCGAAATCCAAAAGAAGGGCTTGTCCATGAACCTGCAATGGAGCGAGAATACGCCAGAGTTCGTGGTTTGTGATCCGACCCGCCTGCGGCAGATTCTTCGCAACCTGCTTTGTAACGCGGTCAAGTTCACCGATCAGGGAACGGTGACGGTTTCGGTCGGTCCAGATGGCGGCGGGGTGCGCTTCGCGGTCGCGGATACCGGAATCGGCATCGCCGCCGAGAACCAAGTCCATCTGTTCGAGAATTTCCATCAGGTGGAATCGTTCTTCACGCGGTCGCGGAGCGGAGCCGGTCTGGGGCTGGCTTTGGCGAAAAACTTGGTCGAGGCCATGGGCGGAGCGATCGGTGTCCGTTCAGAAGAGGGACACGGGTCGGAATTTCACATCACCCTGCCGGTTCAAGCCGCCGGGTGACCGGGTGGAGGCATCAGAAAGATGGCAAGTCTGATCACACATGATGCGCTGGTGGTCGATGACGATCTCGTCAACCGGCTGATCGCGGCGCGGATGCTGGAAAAACTGGGTTGGACGGTGGCGGCCAGCGAGGACGGGGAAAAGGCGTTGTCCTTCCTGTCCGAAAAGCGGGTGACCGTTGTGTTGCTGGACATCAGCATGCCCCGCATGAGCGGGCACGAGGTTTGCCAGCGCATCCGCGACGACATCGGCGACGATATCAAGGTGATCGCCTACACGGCGCACGCCCAACCCGAGGACCGGCGCAGCTTCCTCGACTTTGGGTTCGACGCGCTGCTGGTCAAGCCGATCACGCGGGAGCGTCTGGTCGAGGTGTTGAACGAGGTCGGCCTCCAGGCCGAGGTGCATTAAACGGGATAACGCATGATTTGGGTTCGTGTCGCGGCGGTTCTGGCCGCTTTGTTCGTCGGATGCGCCGTGGCCCAAGCGGCCGACGCGCCGAAACGGCTGGGTAACTTCGGCGCGTGGCAAGCCTGGGAAACCGGCGCCAAGAAGGCCAAGGTCTGTTACGCGACCACGGCGGCCGTCAAGACTCAGGGCGGCGAAAAAGGCCGCGCCCCGACGGCGGTGGCCGTTACCCATCGTCCCAAAAGCCCGGGCGAGGTGTCGCTGAACGGCGCCTATGACTTCAAGCCCAACGGCGCGATCGAGGTGGCGATCGAGAAAAACAAATTCGCCTTCTTTGCCCAAGGGGTGAGCGCCTGGACCAAGCAGAACGGCGCCGACAAGCAGGTTTTGGCCGCGATGACCAAGAAGACCGCGCATGAGCTGGTGGTGCATGCGGTGCCGGTCAAGGGCAAGCCGGTCGCCGATACCGTGTCGTTGGACGGATTTCCCCAAGCCCTGGCCGCCATCGACAAGGCGTGCGGTGTCAAGCGGTGAAGGATCTGGTCGGCCTAAGCCGGTCGGAGTTGATCGCCGAAATGGCGTCGATCGGCGAAAAGCCCTTCCGCGCCAAGCAGCTGTGGCACTGGCTGTATAATCGGGGCGAAACCGATTTTTCCAAGATGAGTTCGATCTCGAAGGTGATGCAGGCCAAATTGGCCGAGCATTACCGGGTCGGCCGCCCATCGGTGGTCGCCGATCCGCTGTCGGACGACGGCACCCGCAAATGGCTGTTCGGCTTCGAGGATGGGCATCAGGCCGAAACCGTCTATATCCCCGATTCGGAGGAAGGGCGCGGCACGGTCTGCCTGTCGTGTCAGATCGGCTGCACGCTGACCTGCCGCTTTTGCCACACCGGCACGCAATTGCTGGTCCGCAATCTGACCGCCGGGGAAATCGTTGGTCAGTTTTTGGCGGCGCGCGACGCTTACGGCGAATGGCCGACCCCGGACGACGGGGCGCGTCAGTTGTCGAACGTCGTGATGATGGGGATGGGCGAGCCCCTGTATAATTTCGACGCGGTCGCCACCGCCTGTAAAATCTTGATGGACGGCGACGGCATCGGCATCTCGAAGCGCCGGATCACGGTATCGACCTCGGGCGTGGTGCCGATGATGGCGCGCCTGGGCGAGGAATTGGGGGGTCAATCTGGCGGTGTCGCTGCACGCGGTCACCGACGAGTTGCGCGACCAGTTGATGCCGATCAACAAGAAGTATCCGCTGGCCGAGTTGATGCGGGCCTGCCGCGACTATCCCGGCGCCTCGAATTCCCGGCGGATCACCTTCGAGTACGTCATGCTGAAGGGGGTCAACGACTCGTTGGCCGATGCGCAAGCCCTGCTGACTTTGATCAAGGGCCTGCCCGCCAAATTCAACCTGATCCCCTTTAACCCGTGGCCGGGCTGCGGCTTCGAATGCTCCGACACCGCCACCGTGCGCCGCTTTTCCGACTTCATCCAAGACGCCGGTTATTCCGCGCCGATCCGCGCCCCGCGCGGCCGCGACATCCTGGCCGCCTGCGGTCAGCTGCGTTCGGAAAGCCAGCGCGAACGCCTGTCGCGCCACAAGGCCCGCTTGGCGGCGGGGATCGCCGACGATCACGGGTGATCCTTGTTCCCCGGTCCCGGCACGGGCGCCCTTGCCCCTTTCGGGGTTTTCGTGATCCGGATAGGAGACAGATACCTCAGCGATCTTCGTGGGCGGTTTTTTCAGCCGAGGCAACGACCCTCGATACCTCGGGCTTTGCATCCGGTTTGGTCACCAAGATCAGCCGCTGAACCAGTTTCACGTCGCTGTCCACGGCGACGGTACCCGCCCGGTAGTCAGGAGCCAGGATGGAGCTGACGAAGCCGATGGCGCTGGGGTCATGGGCGACGTAGTACGGGATCTCGGTCGCCCGTTTCGTTGCCTGGACCGTCTGGGGAAGCGGTGCGTGCAGCAGATTGTCTTCAATCAGCGTGCGCATCGCCCCATTCGGGCTTTCGGCGAAAACCTGGATAACGGCATCCGATCCTCCGACATCCTTCCAATTGGTAATTGCGCCGCTGAAAATGCCTTTCAATTGCTCGGATGTAAGTCTGCGCACGGAATTCGCCGGATTGACGACGAAAACGACCTGCGAACGCCCGATTTCCGTGGTCTGCAAGGGAATCTCCCCGTTGACACCGTCCGCCTTGAGCTTGGCAAGGACTTCGGCCAAATCGGTGGAAATCATGGCGATATCGGTGTGCCCGTAGAGTAATGCCTCCACCCCCTTGCCGGACGAGGAGGGATACAGGTCGATTGACACGTTCGCCGCGGTTTCGATCTCTTTTTTCTTATGAGGCGAAAAAACGGCGTTGGTCACGGTCGTCGAGCCATCGACGCGAACCGTCGGCGTCTCGCCCGCTCGCGCGGATGCAGCCAAAAGAAACATCAAGGCGATCAACAACGGTTTACGGCTCATGATTTCCCTCATTGTCTGGCGAGTGGGGAACTAAAAGCGACGATAAGAGTTTCCCGCCATCGACAGGCGGTCAGTCCTTATCCGTGCCGATTTCATCGAGCTTGTTCTTAAGGGACAATTTATTCAGCTTTTCCAATCGGAGGCTGGCGAAGATGCTGATCCGGCGGTCGAGCATGCGGTAAATATCGGCCAGTTTAAGCCCCCGCATCGCCCCGACCGCCTCAATGGCGGCTGGGTCGGGGACGCCCCAATGGGCGGTCATCGGCTGGCCGGGCCAGGCCGGACAAATCTCGCCTGCGGCGTCGTCGCAGACCGTGAATACGAAGTCCATTTTGGGCGCGTCTGGACCAGAGAATTCCTCCCAGGATTTCGAGCGAAGACCGGATGTGTCGTAGCCCACTTGCCTCAACATCGTCTCGGTCTCGGCGTGAAGCGCCCCCTTGGGGTGACTGCCCGCGCTGAACGCACGGAACTTGCCCGCCCCGACGCGGGAAAGGATACATTCCGCCATGATGCTGCGCGCCGAATTGCCGGTGCACAGGAACAAGACATTGTAGGTCTTCTCGCTCATCAAGGTCCTCCACAGCAGGATGTCGTTTCATCGATACGAGCATTCGGACCGAGAGCGGCGCGGCCCTGGCCGCAAAGAATCTTGAGCGGCACCGCGTTGACGATTTCCAGCAAGCGGAGATCCTCGGCGACGGTCGGATCGTCCTTCAAGGATGCCCTGACCAGGGCGAGGAAGGATGGCGCATACGCGTTGAGTGTGCGTTCGGCGAGCCGGTAATACGCCCACTTGCCGTCGCGCCGTTGCTGGAGCAGTCCCGCGGTTTTCAGCACGGCCAGATGCTTGGACGTGGTGGCGGCCGCAAGGTCCAGGACCGTGGCGATCTGGCAGACGCACAACTCACCGCCTTCCAGAAGTTTCAGGACGCGCACCCGGCTGGGGTCGGCGATGGCTTTGGATACGGTTTCGAAGGTCTCGAGCATGTTGAAACGATACCATCATTTCGTTGATTGAGAAAATGACACGTATATGAACCGTGCCTCGAATGCAAGCCGGCCACCCGCGGTCAATTGCGCCCGGAAGGCCGACGCGAACGCCCGTCGCGGGATAAGGCCAGCTTGGCGGCGGGGATCGCGGCGTGATAAAGGCTCCTTAAGGCACCCGCGCGTGTGGTATTGTTATGTCCCGATCAAGGAGACTGGGGCATGAGTAAGGATATCGCGGAATTGCGCCAACTGATTGAGTCCGGTTTTGCCGTGATGGCGTCCGAGTTCAAAGCGGTGAATGCCCGTTTGGATTCCCTTGACCGCCGCCTCGTCGCGGTCGAGGCTCGCCTTGACGGGCAACGGCATACCATCAACGCCTTGATCCCGACCCATCTTGCCGCCGTTCCCGCAGCCCGCCATCCGGCCCCGCCCGCAGCCGAGTGATAAGGCAACGCCGCCGGTCCCCCGTTCGCGTTTAATGTCATGGTTCCGTCACTTGCGCTGGAAACCGTCCATGGTTAGCCAATCCCCATGCGCATCGCTTTCGTAACAGATGCCTGGGCCCCCCAGCGCAATGGGGTCGTTCGGGTTAACGCCACCTTGGTCAAAACTCTGACCCGTTTGGGCCACGAAGTCGCGGTGATCGAGCCCGGCGGCTTCGTCACCATGCCGTTGCCGGGCTATTCCGAGATTCCGCTCAGCTTGTTCCCGAAGGCGCGGCTGCGCCGCCGCCTCGAAGCCTTTGCGCCGCACGCCGTGCATTTGGTGGCGGAAGGGCCGCTGGGTTGGGCGGGCCGGGCGTGGTGCTTGAAGCACGGCCATCCGTTCACCACCGCCTATCACACCAAGTTCCCGGAATATCTGCGCGCGCGCACGGGCGTGCCGTTGGCATGGCCCTATGCCTTGATGCGCCGCTTCCACAGGCCGTCATCGGCGGTGTTGTGCCCGTCGCCCTCGGTGCGCGAGGAGTTGGAAGCCTGGGGGTTCACCAACGCGGTCACCTGGTGCCACGGCGTCGATACGGCGGTGTTCCGCCCTTACCCCAAGGATTTCGTCGATCTGCCCCGCCCGTTGTTCGCCTATGTCGGCCGGGTGGCGGTGGAAAAGAATTTGCCGGCGTTCCTGGATTTGGATTTGCCGGGCTCGAAGCTGGTGGTCGGCGACGGTCCGGCGCGGGCGGGGCTGATGCACCGCTATCCGCACGTCCACTGGCGCATCGCCAACGGTGACGACGAATTGTCGCGTTACTTCGCGGCGGCCGATGCCTTCGTGTTTCCCAGCCAAACCGACACCTTTGGGCTGGTGATGTTGGAAGCCCTGGCGTCCGGCGTGCCGGTCGCGGCTTTTCCGGTGCCCGGTCCCGAGGACGTGGTCGCTGGCGCCCCGGTCGGTGTTCTGTCGTGGAACCTGCGCGAGGCGGCGCTGGCCGCCTTGAACATCCCGCCCGCCGCTTGCCGCGCGCATGCCGAACGCTTCTCGTGGGACGAGGTGGCCCGCCAATTCCTGGACCATCTGCGGCCCCTGGGTGTTCGGGCTTGATCTTTGGGACGCGCTGAGACGACACTGCGCCCGGATCTGTTTTTTCCAAGAGCGGAGGGTTTTTCGTGCTGCGTCGCTTGATCGTTGTTGCCGTTTTGGCCGCACCCTGGGCCGCCTGGGCCGCCGTGTGCGATAGCCCGGCCGAACTGTCGGCGCGCCAAGTCCGCCAGGTTCAGGTCGAAGCGATGGTGGCGGCCCTGAAATGCCAGGGAACCGGTGCCGACGTCCGGGGGTTGTACGGCGAATTCCTGCACCGTTCCAACGCGGCCCTCAATCAAAACGCCGCCGAGCTGAGGGCGCTGTTCGCCCGGCGCGGCAAGGGGGCGGCGGCGGTCGACCGCTACATGACCGAACTGTCGAACGAGGCGCAATTGCGCAGCTCGCATATCGACGATTATTGCGGTGTCTCGACCCGGCGGCTGGAAGAACTGGCGGATCTGGCACCCGCTAGATTGCCCGCCTTCGCGGCGGCGGCGATCGGCATGCCCTATGACGGCGATCCGTGCCCGGTGGTGGCGGCGAAACCCAAACACAAGGCGAAGCCGTGACCGACACCGCCACCCTGATCCCCAAGCCTCCGCGCAAGCTGTTCGTGAAAACCTACGGTTGCCAAATGAACGTCTACGATTCGGCGCGGATGGCCGATGTTCTGGCGCCGCACGGCTTCGGGCCGACCGACACGGCCGAGGATGCCGACATGGTGATCTTGAACACCTGTCACATCCGCGAAAAGGCGGCGGAGAAGGTGTTCTCGGAACTGGGCCGGTTGCGCGCCTTGAAAATGAAACGGGGCTTCCTGCTGGCGGTGGCTGGATGCGTCGCCCAGGCCGATGGCGAGGAGGTGATGCGCCGCGCCCCCTATGTCGATATCGTGCTGGGGCCGCAAACCTATCACCGGCTGCCCGAGATGGTCGCCAAGGCGGCGCGTGGCGAGGGCCAAGTGCTCGACACCGCGCTGTCGCCGGAACCGAAATTCGATTTCCTGCCCGAACCGAAGGCCGAGGGCGCGGCGGCGTTTCTGTCGATCCAGGAAGGCTGCGACAAATTCTGCACCTATTGCGTCGTGCCCTACACCCGGGGGGCCGAATATTCGCGTCCGCAAGACAAGATCCTGGCCGAGGCCGAGGCCCTGGCCGGCCAGGGCGTGGTCGAGATCACCTTGCTGGGGCAGAATGTCAGCGCCTGGGAAGACCAAGTGGGCCTGCGGTTGGCCGGGCTGATCCGCCGCTTGGCGCGGATTGGGGGGATCGAGCGTTTGCGCTACACCACCTCGCATCCCGCCGATTTGGACATGGAACTGGTGGATCTGTTCGGGGAAGAGCCCAAGTTGATGCCCTATCTGCATCTGCCGGTGCAAGCCGGGTCGGACCGGGTGTTGACCGCGATGAACCGGGGCCACGACCGCGAGGACTATTTCGCGCTGGCCGAGCGGTTGCGCCGGGCACGGCCCGGCCTGGCGCTGTCGTCCGACTTCATCGTCGGCTTTCCCGGCGAAACCGACGCGGATTTCGAGGAGACCATGGATCTGGTGCGCGAGGTCGGGTTCGTGCAGGCCTATTCCTTCAAATACAGCGCGCGGCCGGGCACGCCGGCCAGCTCGATGCCCGGTCAAGTCGCCGAACGCATCAAGGAGGAACGCCTGGCCCGGCTGCAAGCCCTGCTGAGCGAACAAACCCGCGCCTTCAACGCGTCCTGTGTCGGCACCACCATGGCGGTGCTGTTCGATCGTCCGGGCCGTCATCCGGGGCAAGTGGTGGGCCGCTCGCCCTTCATGCAGCCGGTTCACGTCGAAAACGGCGCCGAATTCCTGGGGCGGGTGATGCCGGTGCGCATCACCGCCGTTCACCCAAACTCGCTGGCGGGTGAAATGGCCGGGCCATGACCGACGTTCACCGCGAATACCCCGACAACGATTTGGTTCGGGCGGTTTTGGGGCCGCACAATGTGCATCTGGCCCGCCTGGAAAAGGTGTTGGGCGTCGAAATCCACCCGCAAGGCAATGTTCTGGCAATTTCGGGGGCGCCCGAGCAAACGGCCGAGGCCGGCCAAATCCTCGACCAGCTTTACGATCTGGCCAAGCGGCAGAACCATCTGGAAACCGCCGATGTCGATGCCGCGCTCCGCATGGGTGGCGAGGACGGCGAGGGCGACGCCCTGCGCACCCGCAAGCGCCACATCCATCCCCGAACGCCGAACCAGGGCCGCTATATGCGGGCGATGGCCACCCATGATCTGACCTTCGGCCTAGGGCCCGCGGGGACCGGCAAAACCTATCTGGCGGTGGCCAAGGCGGTGACGATGATGATGGCGGGCGAGGTCGATCGCATCATCTTGTCGCGCCCGGCGGTCGAGGCGGGTGAGCGGCTGGGCTTTCTGCCCGGCGACATGAAGGACAAGGTCGATCCCTATCTGCGCCCGCTTTACGACGCGCTTTACGACATGCTGCCCGGCGATCAGGTGATGAAGAAGCTGGCGGCGGGCGAGATCGAGGTGGCCCCGCTGGCCTTCATGCGCGGGCGTACCTTGGCCAATTCCTTCGTGATTTTGGATGAAGCGCAAAACACCACCCCGATGCAGATGAAGATGTTCCTGACCCGGATGGGCGAGCATTCGCGCATGGTGGTGACCGGCGATCCCACCCAGGTCGATCTGCCGCCGGGGGCTCGTTCGGGTCTGGCCGACGCGCTGGCCATTGTCGGCGAGCTCGAAGGGGTGGCCTGCATCCGCTTCACCGACCGCGACGTGGTGCGCCACGATCTGGTGACCCGCATCGTGCGCGCCTACGACAAAGCTGGGGGACCGACATGATCGACATCACCATCGCCATCGAGGCGGACGGGTGGCTCGATGCCCTGCCCGAGGCCGAGGCGATCTGCCGCCAAGCCGCGCTGGCCGCCTTGGCCGACGCCGATTTGCCCGAGCAGGCCGAAGTCTCGCTGGTGCTGGCCGACGACGCCGAGGTTCAGATTCTGAACCGCGACTGGCGGGGCAAGGATGCGCCGACCAACGTGCTGTCGTTCCCGGCGATGGACGACGAGCCGCTGCCCGACGACGCGCCATTGCTGCTGGGCGATGTGATCCTGGCCTTCGAAACCTGCCTGCGCGAGGCGGAGGAAGGCGGCAAAAGCCTCGCCGACCATGTCCGCCATTTGGTGGTGCATGGCGTGCTGCATCTGATCGGCTTCGATCACCAAGACGATGACGAGGCCGAGGCGATGGAGACCATGGAAACCGCCGTCTTGGCCGCTTTGGGTGTGGCCGACCCTTACGGGGGCGACGATGGTTGAGATTTGGCAAGGCCTGACCGGCTGGCTTCATTCCCTGGTCGGCGGCAAGCCGGGCGAAACCGTCCGCGATGCCATCGAGGAATTGATCGAGGAGCACGATGGTTCCGAAACCTCGATCGACGAGGCGGAACGCAGCCTGCTCGCCAACATTCTGCGGCTGCGCGACGTCACCGCCCGCGATGTGATGATCCCGCGCGCCGAAATCACCGGGGTCGAGGTTCGCACCGGTCTCGATGAATTGCTGGGGCTGTTCGCCCGCTCGGCGCATTCGCGGTTGCCGGTTTATCGCCGCAATCTGGACGACGCGTTCGGGTATGTTCATGTCCGCGACGTGCTGGCGGCCTCCAGGATGGAGCGGCCGGTGCCGCCCGCCCGGCTGGTGCGCCGGGTGTTGTTCGTTTCGCCCTCGATGCCCGCCCTCGATCTGCTGCTCGAAATGCGCCGGATGCGCAACCACATGGCGCTGGTGGTCGATGAATATGGCGGCGTCGATGGTTTGGCGACCATCGAGGACGTGATCGAATCGATCGTCGGCAATATCGAGGATGAACATGACCGTGGCGTCGAGCCCGGCATGGTGACCGGCCCCGACGGGGTGATCGAGGCCGACGCGCGCATCTCGGTCGAGGAATTCGAGGCCCAGGCCGGTCCGAAACTGACCGAGGAGGAACGCGACGAGGTCGATACGCTGGGCGGTTTGGTGGTGTTCCTGGCTGGCCGGGTTCCGGCGCGGGGCGAGTTGATCCACCATTCCTCGGGGCTTGAATTCGAGGTGATCGAGGCCGATCCCCGCCGGGTGACGCGGTTGAAAATTCGGGGGGCGGGCGGATGATCTTGGACCGGTTGACGGGGTGGCGCCGCAAGGCCGTGCTGTTCGCGGCGGGAGCGGTGTCGGTGTTGGCCTTGCCGCCCTTCGGGATCGTTCCGGTCCTGCTGCTGACCTTTCCGCTTTTAGTGCGGATCGCGCGCGCCAGCGCGACGCCGATTGCGGCCTTCGGGGCCGGATGGTGGTGGGGCCTGGGCTGGTATGCGTTCGGGATTTCCTGGATCGCCGAGGCGCTGCTGATCGAGCCCGAGAAATTCGGCTGGCTGATCCCGTTCGCGACCTTGGGTTTGGGCGGTGTGCTGGCGGTTTTCACCGGTTTGGCGACGTGGGCCTTGTGGCCGGTGCGGGCGCAGGCGTTGCGGTCGGCGTTCCTGCTGTCGGCGACCTGGGCGCTGGGCGAGTGGCTGCGCAGCTACGTGTTGACCGGCTTTCCCTGGAACCCCTTGGGGTCGGTGTGGGCCGATATGCTGCCGGTGCTGCAATTAGGCGCCTACGGCGGAATTCACGGCCTGTCGATGATGACGGCGTTGTCGCTGGGATTGCTGTCGCTGGCCCTTGAGCGGCGCTGGCCTTGGGTGGCCGCCGCCATCGCCCTGCCGCTGGCGGTGTACGGACTGGGAACCGCGCGCTTGGCCGCCCACCCAGCCAGGGTGGTGGACGGGGTGTTGCTGCGCCTCGTGCAGCCGGCGATTGCCCAGGACGGCAAGTGGCGCGACGATATGCGCGAACGCAACCTCGCCGATCAAGTGGGGCTGTCGCGCCAGCCCGGCCTCGACAAGGTTACGGCGGTGATCTGGCCGGAAACGGCGGCCAGTTATTTCTTGAACATGGACACGCTGCATCGCCGTCTGGCCGCCCTGGCGGCGCCGCCGGGAGGGGTCTTGATCACCGGGGCGCCGCGCTTGGTTCCCCCCCAGGGCGATGAGCCCTTGCGGCTGTACAACAGTCTGTTCGTGGTGTCGCCCCAGGGCGATATTTCCGCCGTCTACGACAAGGCGCATCTGGTGCCGTTCGGTGAATTCGTCCCGTTGCGCAAAATCCTGCCGCTGACCAAGATCACCAATGGCGGGACCGATTTTTCGGCCGGGCCGGGGCCGCGAACCATTCCGGTGCCCGGCCTGCCCGCCGCCGGGCCGCTGATTTGCTACGAGGCGATCTTTTCCGGCGCGGTGGTCGGGCGGGATCAGCCCCGGCCCGGCTGGCTGGTCAATCTGACCAATGATGGTTGGTTCGGGATGTCGTCGGGGCCTTACCAGCATCTCGCGGCCGCCCGGATGCGGGCGATCGAGGGGGCTTGCCGCTGGTCCGCGCCGCCAATACCGGAATCTCGGCGGTGTTCGACGATTTGGGTCGTGAAGTCGGCCGTTTGGATTTGGGTAAACGAGGTTTCCTCGACGCGGTTCTGCCCGCAGCACAGGTCGATCCCCCGCTTTTTGGTCGATGGGGAGATGCATTGCCGCTGACCCTGATTACGGTGGTTGTCCTTGTGGTATTCACGACCCGTCGAGCGCGATAAGTCCCGAATTTTCTTGATACATTTGCCCACCTTGCCGGGTAAACGGATTGACTTGCATACAACGCGACGATACGGTGTGCCGCTGTTCGGTGGAGACCGGACGCCCCCCTTGAAATACGGTGAAAACCGGAGATTCGAGGGGTCCGCATCTGGGGCACACGTTTATCTTCGGGAAATCCGCATGGCTGAATCGCCTGTTAGCAAGAAAACCCCCGGCCGCAAGGGCAGCCGTGGTCGCACGCCTTCGGGCAAGCCCAATCCGATCGATGTTCATGTCGGCGGCCGTGTGCGTTTGCGCCGCACGTTGCTGGGCATGAGCCAGGAAAAGCTGGGCGAGGCCTTGGGGCTGACCTTCCAGCAGGTCCAGAAATACGAGCGTGGCGCCAACCGGATCGGGTCTTCGCGCCTGTTCGACCTGTCGCGCGTTCTCGACGTGCCGGTCAGCTTCTTCTTTGACGACATGTCCGACGAAACCAAGTCGCAGGCTCCCAGCCTGTTGCTGGGCGGTGGTCTGGAGGAAACCCCGGCCAACTTCGAACACGATCCGATGACCAAGCGTGAAACGCTGGAACTGGTCCGGGCCTATTACCGGATTACCGATCCGCAGGTCCGCAAGCGGGTTTATGAACTCGCCAAGGCGCTGGCCGAGGCGGCGGACGTCGCCGGGCGTTAACGGTTTGGCGAACCCAATGGGGTCGGGCCGACGTTCGCGTCGGCCCATTTTCTTTCCGTAAGGCTTGACATTCCGGTGCCGCTGCTGCGAAAACAGCGCCTCACGCGTGGAGATTTGACCGCTTGCCGCCACGCTAAACAATGGCTAAGTGGGTGCATCAAAATATGGAATGACCATTTTCGATGCCCCTGGTCCCTGCTAACTGGAACTGGGAGGGGTTTTCCTCATGGCGAAACTGAATTATCTGTTCACGTCCGAGTCGGTGTCCGAAGGTCATCCCGACAAGGTCTGCGACCGCATTTCCGACGCGGTGGTCGATGCCTTTCTGGGCGCCGATCCGCATGCGCGCGTCGCCTGTGAAACCTTGTGCACCACCAATTTGATCGTTCTGGCCGGCGAAGTGCGTGGCCCCTCGGCGGTCACCCGGGCCGTGATCGAGGATGTCGCCCGTCACGCCGTGCGTGACATCGGTTACGAGCAGGATGGCTTCCATTGGCGCAATGCCCAGGTGCAGATCCATTTGCACGCCCAGTCGGCCGACATCGCGGTCGGCGTCGATGCGGCGGGCGGCAAGGATGAGGGCGCTGGCGACCAGGGCATCATGTTCGGTTACGCCTGCACCGAAACGCCGGAATTCATGCCGGCGCCGATCCATTATTCGCACAACATTCTGAAGTCGCTGGCCGAAGCCCGCCATTCGGGGGCCCAGCCCTTGCTGGGGCCGGACGCCAAAAGCCAAGTGACCCTGGAATACCAGAACGGCAAGCCGGTTCGCGCCGCCTCGGTGGTGGTCTCGACCCAGCATGACGTGTCCTTAACCACCGAACAGGTGCGCGAGATCGTCCGCCCGCATGTCGTTGATGTCCTGCCGGAAGGCTGGATGTGCCCGGAAGCGGCCTTCTACGTCAATCCGACCGGGCGCTTCGTGATCGGCGGTCCCGACGGCGATGCCGGACTCACGGGGCGGAAGATCATCGTCGATACCTACGGCGGCGCGGCACCGCACGGCGGCGGCGCCTTCTCGGGCAAGGACCCCACAAAGGTCGACCGTTCGGCGGCCTACGCGGCCCGCTATCTGGCCAAGAACGTCGTGGCGGCCGGTCTGTCCGAGCGTTGCGTCATCCAGCTCAGCTATGCGATCGGTGTTTCCAAGCCGTTGTCGGTCTATGTCGATACCCAGGGCACCGGCAAGGTGTGCGAAGACAAACTGTCGGACGTCTTGCAGCAACTAATGGACCTCAGCCCGCGCGGTATTCGTACCCATCTGGGTCTGAACAAGCCGATCTATGCCCGCACGGCGGCTTATGGTCATTTCGGGCGCTCGCCCGATGGGGACGGCGGGTTCTCGTGGGAGCGCACGGACTTGGTGGACGCGCTCAAGAAGGCGTTTTGACCGAGTTACGTTTCTTCGGCCGTCGGCATGGCCGGCGGCTGAAGCAGACGGCCAACGGACGTCTGGCCCGGATGATGCCGGACCTGATCATCGCGTTGCCCCCCTCGGGCGGCGCGATTTGTCCATCCGCCCTGTTTGATCCGCCGGTTTCGGCGGTGTGGCTGGAGATCGGGTTCGGCGGCGGCGAGCATCTGGCCGAACAAGCGCGCTTGCACCCCGAGGTCGGCTTGATCGGCTGCGAGGTGTTTGTCAACGGCGTGGCCAGCTTGCTGGGCCACTTGGATAAGGACGAGCCCCGCGCCCAAGTCCGCATTCATCCCGAGGACGCGCGGCCGTTGCTGGCGGCCCTGCCCGAGGCGTCGATCGATCGGGCGTTCCTATTGTTCCCCGACCCCTGGCCCAAGGCCCGCCACGCCGAGCGGCGGTTTGTTAGCCCGGAAAACCTGGACCAGCTAGCGCGGATTTTGACCGACGGCGCTCAGTTCCGCGTCGCCTCCGACGATCCCAATTATGTCGCCTGGGCCGATCACCATCTGCGGGCTCATCCCGATTTCGCCGAGGGTTTGATCCGCACCGACCGTGCCGGGTTGCTTTCGGCGGGGCTGGCCGAGGATTGGCCGCCCACCCGCTTCGAGATCAAATGCCTGGCGGGCCGTGACCCGGTTTTTTTCATCGCCCGGCGTCGGCCAAGAGGGTAATCTCGGTCCATGCGTTTGGTGTGGACCTTTTTCGCAGGCGTGCTGTTGGCCGGGCTGGCCTTGTTCGTCACCGCGCCGATTTTGGCGGGGGTGGCGCTGGTCGTCCATGTCACCCGGGGCGATTTGTGGACCGTGATGTCGGCCCCGTCCTATTTCGCCGTGCGCGACGATAACGGGCGCCTTTCGGGACGTGCCGTCAACGTGGTGTTCCGGCCGCTGTCGGTGCTGTTGCCCGGCGATGGGCGTCCACGCCCGGTTTTGGCCCGTCTCGAAATCGATACCACTGAATTCTCGGCCGGGCAGAGTGATGGGCGGATCCGGCTGGATGTGTGGCCCGTGGGGTCGTTGAGCGATGTCCGGGGCGCCCCGCTATATCGCCTGCTGGTGCCGGGGCGCGGCGCTACCCTCGATCCCGACGGCATGATGGTGGTCGAACGCGGATCGGGCCGACGCGGCGCTTATGGTCTTGCCGATGGCGCGTGGCTGTTTGACGCTGATTCGCCCTTCGCGATTCTGTCCATCGAGAACGAGCGGCGCCGGTACGTCGCCTTGGCGCGGGCCGACGACGAATTGCCGCCGGGCGCGGTGGCCGTTTTGTCCTACGCCTCGCCACAAAAGGTGATCCGGCGCGTGCTGATTAGCGCCGACGACCCCGTTCGCGGCCGTTTCCTGCGCGGGACGGTGGCCTCGACCCGGCCCAGCATCGCCGCGAATGACACCGGCCAGCGGACCATTGAACTGCCGCTTCCGGCCGGGCTGTTGCGCATCGCGGTGGTCGATGACGATCTCGACTTAACCACGGCGGCCGTGCCCGCCGGTCTGCGCATCCGCGAAATGCGGCCTTGGGTCAATCCTCGGCCATAGACTGCCACCAGCGCCGTGCCTCGCGGGTGGTCCAAGAGGGACCGTGACCGCTGAACAACACGGCCTCGTCATCGACCATCTCCAGCAGGCGGGGGACCGAGGTGGTCAGTTGCGCCTCGTCGCCGCCGGGCAGGTCGGTGCGTCCGACGCCTTGCTTGAACAAGGTGTCGCCGGTCAGCACGAATTCACCAAAATCGTAACAAACGCAGCCCGGCGTGTGGCCCGGCGTGTGGATCACGCGCACCGGATGACCGCCGACCGTGAACGCCGGTTCGCCGTCGAAGGTCGAGAGCGCGCCCGGCGCAGCCATCGGTTGGCCGGTGAAGCTGCGGTTCAGGTCGCTGGCCCGGGCGATCACGGCGGTTTCGCCGACATGGGCGCGGCTGGGAATGGCGTAGGCCTTCTCCAAGGCGCTGACCGCGCCGATATGGTCGGGGTGGCCGTGGGTCAGCCAGATTTCCTTGGGATGGCCGTTTTCGCCGTCGATGGCGGCAAGAATGCGTTCCCCGTCGTCACCGGGATCGATCACCACGACCTCGCCGCTCGGGCGATGACGGACGATATAGCAGTTCTCGTACCAAGGCGGGCTGGTCACCACCACCGACAACGAAAGCGCGCCGAATTCGCCGAGAAAATGATGCGTCATGATCGTGCCTTCTTTCTTCCCTCGCCGGGCGCGGGCGTCCGCCCGCTTGGCCGCCGCCGCAGGTGGCGGCTAGAATTTTAACGCCTTGGCCTGGACCACCTGGGGCAGGGCGCGGACCTTGGCGATGAGTTCCTCGTTGATCGGTTGATCGACCTGGGTCAGCAAGATGGCGTCGCCGCCGGGCGCGGCGCGGCCAAGATGGAAGGTGGCGATGTTCACCCCGTGGCTGCCCAGAAGGCTGCCCAGCGCGCCGATGAAGCCCGGTTTGTCGCGGTTGGTGACGTACAGGGTGTTCGCGCCCAATTCCGCCTCGATCGGGATGCCCTTGACCTCGACCAAGCGCGGCTTGTCGCCGCTGAACAGGGTTCCCGCCACCGATTTGCTGCGCCCGTCGGTGACCACGGTCAGCCGGATCAGGGTGTGATAATCGCCCAGCGCGTTGCTGCGCACTTCCGACACCCGGATATTGCGTTCACGCGCCACCACCGGCGCGTTGACCATGTTGACCGCCTCGTTCATCGGCTTGAGCAAGCCGGCCAGAATCACCGCCGTCAAGGGCGTGGTGTTCAGGGTCGAGACGTGGCCCGCATATTCGATAACCGCCTCGGTGATCGCCTCGTCGGTCAATTGCCCGGCGAAACTGCCCAATTGCCCGGCCAGCGTCATATAGGGCCGCAGCTTCGGCGCGTCCTCGGCCGAGACCGAGGGCATATTGATGGCGTTGACCACCGCCCCGGTCAGCAGATAGTCGGCCATCTGCTCGGCGATTTGCAGGGCGGCGTTTTCCTTCGCCTCGGCGGTCAGCGCACCCAGATGCGGGGTGCAAACCACCTTCGGGTTGCCGAACAGCGGGTTTTCGGTGGCGGGCTCGACGCGGTAAACGTCCAGCGCCGCCCCGGCGACATGGCCGGACTCCAGCGCGGCCTTCAGGTCGTTTTCGTTGATCAGGCCGCCGCGCGCGCAGTTGATGATCCGCACGCCGCGCTTCATCTTGGCGATCGCCTTGGCGTCGATCAGATCGCGGGTCGCCTCGGTCAAGGGGGTGTGCAGGGTGATGATGTCGGCCCGCGCGAACAGGGTGTCCAACTCGACCTTGTCGATGCCCATTTCGCGGGCGCGGTCGGGCGACAAGAAGGGATCGAAGGCCATCACCTTCATCTTCAGGCCCAAGGCGCGGTCGGCGACCACCGCGCCGATATTGCCGCAGCCGATGATGCCCAGCGTTTTCCCGGTCAGCTCGACGCCCAGGAAGCGCGCTTTTTCCCACTTGCCCGCATGGGTCGAATCGTTGGCTTGGGGGATGTCGCGGGCGAGGGCGAACATCAGGGCGATGGTGTGCTCGGCGGTGGTGATGGTGTTGCCGAACGGCGTGTTCATCACCACGATGCCGCGCGCCGTGGCCGCCGCGATATCGACATTATCGACCGCGATGCCGGCCCGGCCGACCACCATCAAATTGGCGGCCGAGGCCAAAAGGTCGGCGGTTACCCGCGTGGTCGAGCGGATGACCAAGCCGTCATAGGCGCCGATCACCGCCTTCAACGCCTCGGGCGAAAGGCCGGGGTTGACGTCCACCCCGATCCCGCGATCCTTGAAGATCTGGACGGCGGCGGGGCTGAGTTTGTCGCTGACGAGAACCTTGGGCATTGGTCTTCGTGTCCTGGTTACTTTGAGGTGAGGTCGGCGACAGCCTGGGCGAACGCCCAGTCGAGCCAAGGCAGAAGGGCGAGGATGTCCGAGGTTTTCACCGTCGCCCCGCCCCAGATCCGCAAGCCCGGCGGCGCGTCGCGGTACGAGGCGAGATCATATCCCACACCCTCCGCGTCGAGCAGGGCCACGATTTTCTTGGACAACGCCGCTTGTTGCCCGGGGGCAATGGCCGAATCCTTGAAGACCAGGCAGATCGATGTCCACGAGCGGACGGCCTCGTCCTTGGCCAGGAACGCCGCCCAGTCCGAGGCCTCGACCCAGCGCGACACGGCGATCAGATTGGCTTGCGCGCGCGCGATCAATCCCGGCAGACCGCCGACCTGTTCGGCCCAGGCCAGCGCATCCAGCTGGTCCTCGACCGCCAGCATCGACGGCGTGTTGATGGTGTCGCCTTGAAAAATCCCCTCGATCAATTTGCCGCCCGAGGTCAGGCGGAAGATTTTCGGCAGCGGCCACGGCGGGCTGTACCGTTCCAGCCGTTCGACGGCGCGCGGCCCAAGCACCAGCATGCCGTGCCCGCCTTCGCCGCCCAGCACCTTTTGCCAGGACCAGGTGGTGACGTCGAGTTTATCCCACGGCAGATCCATCGCGAACACCGCCGAGGTGGCGTCGCAGATCGTCAACCCTTGGCGGTCGTCCTTGATCCAGTCGCCGTTGGGCACCCGCACCCCGGCGGTGGTGCCGTTCCAGGTGAACACCACGTCGCGCGCGAAATCGACCGAGGCCAAATCGGGCAGTTGGCCATAGGCGGCGCGCAACGGGCGCACGTCGGGCAGCTTCAATTGCTTGACGATGTCGGTGACCCAGCCCTCGCCGAAGCTTTCCCAGGCCAGGGCATCGACGCCGCGTTCGCCCAGCAGCGACCAGAGCGCCATTTCCACCGCCCCGGTATCGGAGGCGGGCACGATGCCGATGCGGTGCGTGGCGGGAATCCCCAGCACGGCGCGGGTGCGCTCGATCACGCCGGCAAGCTTGGCCCTGCCGATCTTGGCGCGGTGCGAGCGGCCGGTGGGGCAATCCTTCAGCGCGTCCACCGTCCAGCCGGGACGTTTGGCGCAAGGACCGGACGAAAAATTGGGGCAGGCGGGCCGGGCCGCCGGTTTCGATGCGTGCGTCATCAGGCGACTTTAGCCCGGTTTTACCGGCCTGTCAGCAGGCGGCATCGAACCGCCGGGGGAAGCCTCTCCTCCGGCGGTTCCGCCGATCGCTATTTTGCGCCCTGGGCGACCAGCGACGGCGCGCGATGAGCACACGCGGTCACTCGCGAACGCGAGGCGTACCAATAGCCGACCCCCATGAACAAGGCGCCGCTGACCGTGTTGCCAAGCGTCACCCAGAGCAAATTGGTGATCATGCCCCCCACGGTCACGCTTTCCGGGTGGTTGCCCAGCAGGGCCAGCGACAGCAGCGTCATGTTGGCGACGCTGTGTTCATAGCCGCTGCCGATGAAGGCGAACAGGCACCAGAAAATCAGGATGCATTTCGCCGCGTCGCTGGTCACCCGCGAGGCGGACCACAGGGCCAAACAGACCAGCCAATTGCATAAAATGGCGCGCGCGAATAACGCCAAGGGCGGTGCCGTCATCTTGGCGGTCGCGACATCGAACAGGAAAGTGCTTTTGCCGAACAGCAAGCCTCCCCCGCCGGCGGCCGAGAACAACGCCGCCACCAGAACCGATCCCGCAAGGTTGCCCAGCCACGACAGCGCCCAAACGCGGCCCAAATCACCCAGGCTGGCGCGCTTTTGCAGCACGCCGTGGGTCATGAACATCGTCAGCCCGGTGAACAGGTCCGAGCCCGCGAACATCACCAGGGTCAGCGCGATGCCGAACGACGTCCCCATCACCAAGCGGCGCAAGGATGGGTCGATGTCGTTGCCCAGGCAGAAGATCAAGATGATCCCCAGCCCCACATAAATCCCGGCCATCATCGAACTGATGAAAAATCCGGCCGGATGGCTTTTCAGGAAATTTGTTCGGGCGGCCGCCAATTCGGCGAATTTATCGACGGTTTCGAGATACATGACGGTTTCTCCTTCAACAGCCGCAGGCGGGAGCCTGGGGCGCATCCAAACAAAGCGCGATGGCGCCATCCTTGACGTGAACCGGAACGCTCGGCGTGCAGCCGTTGTCGGGGGCGACCGCTTGGCCGGTTTTCAGGTCGATCGCCCAGTTGTGCAGCGGGCAACTGACCCGGCCGCCGTAAACGATGCCCTCGGACAGCGGGCCGCCCCGATGCGGGCAGCGGTTGTGCAGGGCGAATATTTGGTCCTGGCCGTCGCGGAACACCGCGATCAGCCCCTGGGCGGTTTCGACGAGGCGCGATCCCAGGCGGGGAATGTCGGCGACGTGGCCGATTAGGGTCCATTCGGTCATGGCTCAACCAACCTTGCAAAGGGGGTGGAATTCGTGGGCATCCATGCCGTGGCGGGCTCGTTCCTCCCACGGGTCGGACTGCGCGGCCTGTTGCGAGACCAAGAACCGGCGATACAATTCGCCGCGCGCGGCATCGTCCTCGACCAAACGCGCCCGGACGGCGGCGATCCCCACGCGGTCGATCCAAGGGGCGGTGCGTTCCAGATAACGCGCCTCCTCGCGGTACATCTGCATATAGGCTCCGGCGTAAATCAGCACCTCGGCCTCGTTCGAGACCCGGCAGAGGGGATCGGTTTCCCGCAGCTCGATGCCGCCGTTGCCGCCCACCAGCAGGTCGTAGCCGCCGTCCACGCAGACCACGCCGAAATCCTTGATGCTGGCCTCGGCGCAATTGCGCGGGCAGCCCGAAACGCCCATCTTGAATTTGTGCGGCGTCCAACTGGCCCAGCTCAGGCGCTCCAGCTTGACCCCCAGCCCGGTGGAATCCTGGGTCCCGAAACGGCACCATTCGGACCCGACGCAGGTTTTGACCGTGCGCAGCGCCTTGCCGTAGGCATGGCCGGAAACCAATCCCGCCGCCGCCAGCTCGCCCCACAATCCCGGCAGATCCCATTTCTGGATGCCGAACAGGCCAAGCCGCTGGCCGCCGGTGATCTTGATCTCGCGAACCTTGTATTTCTCGGCAACCTGGGCGATGGCGGCCAATTCTTGCGGGCTGGCCATGCCGCCCCACAAACGGGGCACCACGGAATAGGTGCCGTCCTTTTGAATGTTGGCGTGAACCCGCTCGTTGATGAAGCGCGAGCGTTGATCGTCCTGGTACTCGCCCGGCCACGCGCACAGCAGGTAGTAATTCAAGGCCGGGCGGCATTTGGCGCAGTCGTCGCGGTTGCGCCAGCCCAAGGCCAGCATGGCCTCGGGCATGGTTTTGAGGGCGCGCTCAAGGATCGCGTGGCGCACCTCCTCGTGAGTCCTGTCGGTGCAGCCGCAAACCGGCGGGATCTTGTTGTCCTCGGCGTCGGCGCCGATCGTCGCGGCCAGGATTTGCCGGACCGCTCCCGTGCATTGCCCGCACGAGCCCGAGGCGTTGGTGTGCGCCCGCACTTCCTCCAGGCTGGTCAGCCCCTTGCCTTGGATCGCGGCGACGATCATGCCCTTGGTGGTGCCGTTGCAACCGCAGACCAGCGTGTCGTCGGCCATCGTGGCGACCGAGAGGCCGCTTTTGGCGGTGGCGGCGCTTTCGCCCAAAATGATCCGGTCGCGCCATTCCGAGACGTCCGCCCCGCGGCGCATCAGATCGAAATACCAAAGGCCGTCCGAAACATCGCCGTACAGAACGATGCCCGCCAGCTTGCCGTCACGCAGCACCAGCTTCTTGTAGGCGCCGCGCGCGTTGTCTTGCAGCAGGATCTCCTCGTCGGCCTCGTCGGCGGCGGCCAGGGCGCCGGCCGAGAAGACGTCGATTCCGGTGATCTTGAGGCGCGTCGATAAAGCGGGGGGCGTGAAGGTCATCTGGTCGCCGCCCGCCAAATGATGGGCGCAGACCTTCGCCATGTCCCACAAGGGGGCGACCAGTCCGAAGCATTGGCCGCGATGTTCGGCGCATTCGCCGACCGCGAAGATATCGGGGTCGGTGGTCGACATGTTGTCGGCGACGACGATGCCGCGATTGGCATCCAAGCCGATCTTGCGGGCCAGTTCGATATCGGGGCGGATGCCGATCGCCATCACCACCAGATCGGCTGGAATGATTCGTCCGTCGGCCAGCCGCACGCCTTGCACCCGCCCGTCGCCGAAAATTTCCTCGGTATGGCCGTTGGTGAAAAAGGCGATGCCGCGCCGGTCCAAATCGCGTTGCAGCAGTTGCCCGGCCGCCGTGTCGAGTTGGCGTTCCATCAAATGAGGCATCAAATGGACGACGGCGACCGACATGCCGCGGCGTTTCAGGCCCCAAGCGGCCTCGAGCCCCAGCAATCCGCCGCCGATCACCACGGCGCGGCCCTTGCCCTGGGCGGCGGCGATCATCTGATCGACGTCGCGGATATCGCGGAAACCGCAGACCCCCGGCAAGTCATTGCCCGCGACCGGCGGCATCAGGGGTTTGGACCCGGTCGCCAGAAGCAGCTTGTCGTAGGGGACGGTCCGGCCCGAGGCCGAGGTCAGCGTGCGGGCGTCGGCGTCGATGCCGGTCACGGGATCGCCGGTGAACAGGGTGATGCCGTGCTTGGCGTACCAATCCGGGGAATTGAGGACGATATCCGCGACGGATTTTTCCCCGGCCAGCACCGATGACAGCAGGATGCGGTTGTAGTTCGGATGCGGTTCGGCTCCGAACACGGTGATGTCGTGGCGGTCGGGGGAAAGCGCCAGCAATTCCTCGACGGTGCGGATGCCCGCCATGCCGTTGCCGACCACCACCAGCTTTTGTTTTGTCCCGCTCATTGCCGCTCCACCTCCTTGAAAGGACGGGGTGCCGTGTCTTTGGGCACCTCTCGTCGGCGCACGGAAAAGCGCCACGAGGGGGAGTGTGTCGTGGGATGGCGGGGTGAAACTTGACTTTGGTCAAGCAATGCGATGTAAAATTAGGCAGAAATAGGTAATGCCTAATTAATGGGCTAAATGCCCGTGATTGAGCGGCCCGTTGCCGCTTCCCAAGGCAAGGGCGCTTTCAATCGCTCGGCGCACATACGTCCGCGCCCGCTCCACCGCGTCGGTCATCGTCATCCCCTGCGCCAGCCCGGTGGCGATCGCCGAGGCCAGGGTGCAGCCGGTGCCGTGGGTGGAGCGGCTGTCGATACGGGGTGCCGGAAATGGCCGCACGCCGTCGGCGTCGGCGAGATAATCGGTCAGCACGTCGCCTTCCCCGTGGCCGCCCTTTAGAAGCACGGCAAAGCAGCCCAGCCGCAACAGATCACGCGCCGCTTGGGCGCCATCGGTGATGGCGTGGCCCAGCAGACTCTCGGCCTCGGGCAAATTCGGGGTAATCAGTGTCGCCTTGGGGAACAGATGGGTGCGTAGCGCCGTTACCCCGGCTTCGTCCAGCAAGGCCCGCCCGCTGGTCGAGACCATGACCGGATCGACCACCAAGGGCATGCCGCCCGGCAGCGCCTCGGTCACCGCGATCACCACCTCGGCACTGACCAGCATGCCGGTTTTCACGCAGTCGGCGCCGATGTCGGACAGCACCGCGCGGATTTGCGCCGCCACGATGTCCGGCGGCACCGGGAACACGTCCGAAACCCCCAGCGTGTTCTGCACGGTGACGGCGGTGACGGCGGTCATCGCAAAGCCGCCCAGCGCCGTGATGGTTTTCAGGTCCGCCTGAATCCCCGCCCCGCCGCCGCTGTCGGAGCCGGCGACCGACAGGACTCGGGCGGTCACCCCGCCGCCGCCTGGATCACGCCCGCGATCATTTCGACCACTTCGGTCACCCGGTTCGCGTCTTCATCCTCGGCCATAACCCGGACCAGGGATTCGGTGCCGGATTTGCGGATCAGAATCCGGCCGGTGCCCTTGACCTTGTTCTCGCCCGCTTGGATCGCCGCCTTGACCTTGGGATCGTCCAGAACCGTGGCGGGGACCCGCACATTCTTCAGCAGTTGCGGGTAGGGGGTGAACAGCCGCAGAACCTCGCTGGCCGGTTTGTTCGACTCGATCAGGGCGGCCAGAACCTGCAGCGCCGCGACCAAACCGTCGCCGGTCGTCGAATAGTCCGACAAAATGATGTGGCCCGATTGCTCGCCGCCAACATTGAAGCCGCCACTCCGCATGCGTTCCAGCACATAGCGGTCGCCGACCGACGTGCGGTGCAGAGTCAGGCCTTGGGATTGCAGGAATTTCTCCAACCCCATGTTCGACATCACGGTCGCCACCACGCCGCCGCCGGTCAAGCGCCCGGCCTTGGCCAGCGAGGCGCCGACCAGCGCCATCACCTGATCGCCATCGATCACCGAACCGTGTTCGTCGCACAACACCACGCGGTCGGCGTCGCCGTCGAGCGCCACGCCCAGATCGGCATGATGGGCCACCACTTGTTCGCACAAGGTTTGGGTCGAGGTCGAGCCGCAGCCGCGATTGATGTTCATGCCGTCGGGTTCCACGCCCACCGGCACGATCTCGGCGCCCAATTCCCACAGCACCTTGGGGGCCACCTTATAGGCCGCGCCGTTGGCGCAATCGATGACGATCTTCAAGCCATCCAGCCGCAGGCCCTTGGGAAAGGTGCTCTTGGCGTATTCGATGTAACGCCCGCCCGCGTCGTCGAGGCGGCGCGCCCGGCCCAGATGGTCGGCCTTGACCCGGTGGTGATCGGCGCCCGCCGCCATCCGGCTTTCGATCGCCAATTCATCCTCGTCCGACAGTTTGAAGCCATCGGGCCCGAACAATTTAATGCCGTTATCCTGATAGGGATTGTGCGAGGCCGAGATCATCACGCCCAGATCCGCGCGCAGCGAGCGGGTCAACATCGCCACCGCCGGGGTGGGCAGCGGACCCAGCAGAACCACGTCCATGCCGACCGCGATGAATCCGGCGGTCAAGGCCGGTTCCAGCAGATAGCCCGACAGGCGGGTGTCCTTGCCGATCACCACGGTATGGCGATGCTCGCCCCGCACGAAATGCCGCCCGGCCGCCATGCCCAGCGACAACGCCGTTTCGGCGGTCATCGGGTGAATGTTGGCGGTGCCCCGGATGCCGTCGGTGCCGAACAGCCTGCGCGTCATGCGATTTTCCCTTCCCATGTCCCAGTGGGTCTTGATTAGCCTGGGACGCGGCGGGGAACAAACAAAAAAGGACTTTGCCTCGGCGGCCACGCGCGGCCGCAGCCAAGCGCCCGGACGGGCGCGCCCGGCGAGGGACAATAAGAAACTACGCCTGGAGAACGGTGGTTTCCCCCAGCACGCAGCGGGCCTTGCCCTCCA
The DNA here is from genome assembly GCA_903899885.1 of uncultured Rhodospirillaceae bacterium. GTDB lineage: Bacteria > Pseudomonadota > Alphaproteobacteria > Rhodospirillales > Magnetospirillaceae > CAIULK01. Next base: position 4,694 of record CAIULK010000150.1, on the reverse strand, counting down.
TTTTCGCGCGGTACATCCGGCGGTCGGCCAGTTCGACCAAATCAGGCCAATCGTCGTGGCCGTCGGTGATGCGCTCGGCGACACCGATGCTGGCGGTGACCGGGGTGCCGTCGGGCCGCTCGCCCAGCCAGTTGGCGAGAATGCGTTTGATGACCACGCGCGCGCCGTCGGGGCCGGTGCCGGGCAGCAGGGCCAGGAATTCCTCGCCGCCCCAGCGGATCACCACGTCGCCGCGCCGCAAATACTCGGTCAAGGTCTGGGCCGCCTTGGCGAGAACGGTGTCGCCCGCCTCGTGACCAAAGCGGTCGTTGACGCCCTTGAAGTCGTCGAGGTCGATGAACATCACGGTGAAGGGGATGTTTTGGCTGCACGCCATGCGGAACTGCAATTCAATGATCTCGTGCCCGCTGCGCCGGGTGAAGGCTCCGGTCAACGGGTCGATGCTGGCGCGGCGCAAGAGCGCGATCATGTAGCTAAGCTGAATCATCCCGGCCAGCAGATAGACCCCCAAAATCAGGCCCAGCAGCCACAGCGTGGTGAAGCTTTGCACCCAATCGCCCGCCCGCCCGAACAACACCGGGGCTAAGCCGCCCAAGGCCAGCACCGGGGCCGCGAAGCCCAATCCCTCGGTCGCCACCAGCGGGAAAATTCCCAGCCCGGCGATCACCACGAACGGCAAGGATTGGTAAAGCCGGGCGTTGATCAAGGCCGGTCCCGCCAGATCAAGGCCGGAGAACATCGCTTGTGCCGCCACCGACAGCATCAAGGGATTGAGCAGCAAAACCGCCAGCCGGAACCGCGCACCCCACAAGGTGGCCGGGCGGCGCGGCATCAGCGACAGGACCGCGAAGATCAGCGCCGCCAAAACCCGCAAAGCCGCCAAAAACTGCCATGTCGGGCCGGGCAGGGTGGCCGCGTCCAGCGCGATCCACATCAGGGTCAAGCCAGAGAAAGCCGCCGCGACCAGCCGCACGCGATCGACGATCTCATCCAGACGATGCCGGGTCAAATAGGGGGGATGATTGCGAGCCGTCAGAAGCTCGGGCAGCAAGGGCGCCCTGTCGGACACGAGGAGATCCAATCGCAGTAACATGGCTGAACCCCTTGCCGGAAGTTTCCGGCAATCGCCCAGTCCCACTTGGGATCATACCCGCTTTGGCCGTTTCGCAAAGAGGTTTTGGAATGCGAAAATATGGGGGGCGCGAAGCCCCCCTCGTGCGTCCCGGTCAGTTGATGGGGGTCGCGGTAACCGGTTGCTGTGCCGCCGCCGCCGGGGCCGGGGGTTGGGTTGCCGTCGTCGTTCCCGATGCCCCCCCTGCGGCGGCCGCTTTTTTAATGGAGGGGTCCGCGTTGGTGCTAATGGTTTGGTAGTTGGTGCGGCCGTCGCGGAAACCACTTTGGACCGCATCGCAGAAGGGCGGGGCTGTTTGGCCGGAATTCCACGCCATCACCCGCGAGCAAGAAAGATTTGCCCCGATCAGGGACGGTTTAAAGTTGTTCTCGGTGATATCCAGCGGATTGTGTTTCGGGCAGGCCAAGTAGGTGTCAACCTTCGTGCCGAAATCGGCGAGGTTGCCGTTGCCCGAATTATAGGCTGCCGCCAAAAGGTCAAGCTGGCTCTGACAGGACGCGTCCTTGGAATTCTTCACGATAAAGCCGCCCCAAGCATCCATCAGATCGCGATAGCCCGCGAAATAGACTCGGCCCTCGACCGCGATGTCCCACAAAACGGTGGTCAGCGAGTCGAAAATCGCCCAGGCGCTGCCGGTTTCGATGTCGGACAACACTTTCTTCATGTCGCCTTCGGGCAAGGTGATCTTGGCCAGGATGAACAGGTCCTCCTGCACGACCTCCATCGCTTGATCGAAGTTGTAATCGTATTGCCCGCTGGCGACGCTGGCCTGGAAGTTGCTTCCCCCCGACTGCGCGATTTCGAACGCGACGCCGATGTCGCGCGCGGCGATTTCCGCCTGGGTCATGATCGTCGCCATCGCGCCGCTCTTGCCGCCCGTATGGGTGCCGACTTCGACCAGTGTCCGCAGAATGGCAGCAGCGCGCACCACCCGCAGCGGTTTGCTATCGGCCTTCATCAGGTGAATGTCCGATTGCTGGTTGATCCAGCCGCCGGAATAGGTCCGCTCCGCGTTGACGATACCGCAGCCGCCAAGCCCCGCCGACAGGCAAGCCGCCATGGTTGCGCGCAAGGCAAATTTCAGTCCAAATCGGTTCATGGCTCCCCCATGCGCGCCCAGCACGGAGCGCCGTAATTGATAAGGAAACCGTAACCCAGGATCGACGGCCAGACAATACAATCTCACGGTGTATGCATTGTGCTTGCACAAACGGTGCGCGGCTACGCGCCGATCCCCAGTTCCGTCGCATAAGCCGCGACGGCTGGGGCAGGCGACAACGCCCGCCACACATCGACCGCCTGCCGGGTTGCCGCCACGTCGTGAACCCGCAGAACACGTGCCCCGGCCTCCACCCCCGCCAGCGCGGCGGCGAGGCTGCCGGGCAGCCGCCCGGTGGCCGGTTCGCCCCGGCTGAGTTGGGCAATGAAGCTTTTGCGCGATACGCCCAGCAGAACCGGGCAGCCGAGGTCGCCGAACCGCTTTAAATGGCGCAGCAGCGCAAGATTATGTTCCAGTGTTTTGCCAAAGCCGATTCCCGGATCGATGGCGATCCGGTGGCGTTCGATACCCGCCTCTTCGCAGGTCCGGATGCGTTTGGCCAGAAAGTCCATCACCTCGGCCACCACGTCGCCATAGGTGGGCGCGGTCTGCATGCCGCCGGGGTCGCCCCGCATGTGCATCAAGCAGATCCAGGCGTTCGAGGCGGCGGCCACCGCCAGGGCTCCCGGTTCGCGCAACGCCGCGACATCGTTGAGGATGGTGGCCCCGGCCGCCAAGGCGGCGGTCATCACCCCGCCGTGGCGGGTATCGACCGACAGCGGCACGCCGGTGGCGGCCAAGCCCTGGATTACCGGCACGACGCGGGCGATTTCGTCTTCTTCCGAAACCGGTTCGGCGCCGGGGCGGGTCGATTCGCCGCCGATATCCAGAATGTCGGCGCCCTCGGCGATCAACTGGCGGCCGTGACGAATAGCTGCGTCGGCGTCGAGGAAACGTCCGCCGTCGGAAAAGCTATCGGGGGTGACGTTGACGATGCCCATCAGCCGGGGCCGGTCCAAGGAGAGACCGGCCCAGGTCCGAGAGGTCACGTGCCGGGCAGCGGCTCGGGGTCCGGCTTGAACCCGCCGCCTTGGGTGGTCGGAACCGAGGACCGGCGCTGCGGGTCCTTGGGCCGGGGCGGCTCGCTGGGGCCTTGATCGCGCACGATCTCTCGCCGCGCAGCAGATGGTCGATCTCGTCGCGCGACAGGGTTTCGAATTCCAGCAGGCCCTTGGCGATGATTTCCAGCGCGTCGCGATGCTCGGTCAGGATGGCCCGCGCGGTGGTCTCGCCCTCCTCGACGAAGCGGCGCACCTCCTCGTCGATCATCTGGGTGGTCGAATCCGAGACGTTCTTGTGCTGGGTGACCGAATGGCCGAGGAAGATTTCTTCCTGATTGTCGTTGTACCGCAACGGCCCCAGTTTGGGCGAGAAGCCGAATTCGGTGACCATCCGGCGCGACAGTTCGGTCGCCCGCTGAATGTCGTTGGTGGCCCCGGTGGTCACGGCATCGGCGCCGAACACCAGTTCCTCGGCGACCCGGCCGCCGAACAGGCTGGCGATCATCGCCTTGATCTGGCCCAAGGACAGCGAATACCGGTCGCGTTCGGGCAGCGCCAAGGTCAGCCCCAAGGCGCGGCCGCGCGGGATGATGGTGACCTTGTGCAAGGGTTCGTGCGCGGGCACGTTCAGCATCACCAAGGCGTGTCCGGCCTCGTGATAGGCGGTGAGGCGCTTTTCCTCCTCGCTCATCACCATCGAGCGTCGCTCGGCCCCCATCATCACCTTGTCCTTGGCGGCTTCGAAGTCGGACATCGTCACCGCCTTGCGGCCGATTCGGGCCGCCAGCAGGGCCGCCTCGTTGACCAGATTGGCCAAATCGGCCCCGGAAAAGCCGGGCGTGCCGCGAGCGATCACCCGGGGCTCGACATCGGCGGCCAGCGGCACCTTGGCCATGTGGACCATCAGAATCTTTTCGCGGCCCGAAATATCGGGATTGGGCACCACGACCTGACGGTCGAAACGGCCCGGGCGCAGCAAGGCGGGGTCGAGGACGTCGGGCCGGTTGGTCGCCGCGATCAAGATCACGCCTTCGTTGGATTCGAAGCCGTCCATCTCGACCAGCAACTGGTTCAAGGTCTGTTCGCGCTCGTCGTTGCCGCCGCCCAGACCGGCGCCCCGGTGGCGGCCGACCGCGTCGATTTCGTCGATGAAGATGATGCAGGGGGCATTCTTCTTGCCCTGTTCGAACATGTCGCGCACCCGCGACGCGCCGACGCCGACGAACATTTCCACGAAATCGGAACCCGAAATGGTGAAGAACGGCACGTTCGCCTCGCCCGCGATGGCGCGGGCCAGCAAGGTTTTACCGGTGCCGGGCGGGCCGACCAGCAAAACGCCCTTGGGGATTTTTCCTCCCAGCCGCTGAAACTTCTGGGGGTCTCTTAGAAACTCAACGATTTCCTGCAGTTCGGCCTTGGCCTCGTCGATGCCGGCGACGTCCTCGAAGGTGACGCGTCCCTG
>CAIULK010000149.1 GCA_903899885.1 uncultured Rhodospirillaceae bacterium | reverse complement strand
GAATACCCTTTGGCCATGATTCACCTCCAAGAAGGGTGAATCACAAATCAGCCCAAATGGGAATCCCCCGATTCAATTTTCAGGCTCGATGCTCTAAGCTGCACGCCTGATATTGCTGATCGTTTCCATTATTCTCCAAAGTTGTTGTCGAGCCCCCACAGCAGCTTAAGCGGCCAATAGAAATTCTGTTCGTCTGAGATGGTGGCGTGCCCCCGCAACCAGATAAAAACGCCGCCAGGATAGACCCCTGGCGGCGTTTTTGCGTTCGCGCCGGCGGCGCTTGAAATGAGCCTCCTACCGGGCGAACACGAACGGCGTGCCGCGGCCCTCCGCATATTCCGCGCCGAGAACGCGGCCCGGCGCCACGGTGCGCCGCGCCTCGGCCAGCGCCGCCTCGATCCGCCGGTCGGTCAGGTGGTAGCGGCGCTCCAGGCCGATTTCGGCCAACCCGGCGCATTTCTCCCCGAAGACATGGGCGTACACGTCCGTCATCATCGCGAAGCGCCCGGCCATCAGGGTGTTGCAGGCGTTCTTGACCGCCGCCAGGTCGGTGTCGTCTTGCATTAACAGCGAGGTGACCAGCATTACCGACACCGCGTGCAGCACGTCGTAGCGGACATGGGCGATGAAGACTTCCAGATCGCGGGCGGTAAGCGGCAGCATGTCGCGCACCGCGACGCGGATCAGGCCGCCCAACAGCAGGCTGAAGAATTCCGGCACCCCCCATTCCATCCCCAACCCCACCGAAGCCAGGGACTCCAACGCCGTGAACGCCAAATGACCGGCCACCAGACGCTGAATCAGCACATTGTCGGCGACACCGGGCAGCATCGGCACATCTTGGTCGTCGGGGGCGATCTTCAGGCCCTCGAACAGTTGGCGGTACATGCCGATATGGGTGCGCGCGCACAGCAGATGCCCAAGGGTGGGGTAATCCTCGAGCGAATGACTGCCGACCCCGTACTCATCGGCCACCAATTGCGCCAGACCGATCTGGGCGATTTCCGAAATACGCTCATTCAAGGGGCCGAAGGGCAGGTCCATCAGGCCGTTGAAACGTCCGATCGCCAGTGCCACGCATTGGCGGGTATTCTTGATTTGATTGAAATACTGGACCGAAAATCGTCCGATTTGCGCCGGATCGATCTTGCCCTCGAAGACCCGCACAAAGAATGGATGGCGCCAGACCGGGTGGCTCATCACATGGTCATGCAAATCCAGGAACAGCTCCGACAAACCGCCCTGGCGGAAAAGAGCGACATTGTAAAACGGATTGTCCGGCCCCACCCGGTCGCGCAAACCGGCGAACAGGGCATGCAACGGCGAATCCGCCCGCTCGACATCGGCGACCACCTCCAAAAAGTCGGCCTGCTGGCTGCGGCGGAAACTGTCGAGAACCCCTTCCGCATCCAGATCCAACAGATTGGGCAGCGGATGGACCGAGGCGGGCAGCACCAAGCGCCCGCCTTCGTGTTTGACCAGATCGGCGTGCATGGTCAGCGTTCCACCCGTGAGACATCGCGCACGGCGCCGCGCGCCGCGCTGGTGGTCATCGCGGCATAGGCGCGCAAGGCGGCGCTGACCGGGCGGACCCGGTCCTTCGGCTTGAACGCAACCACCGCCTTGCGCCGGGCTTCCAGTTCCTCGGGCGTCAGGCGGACCTGGATGCCGCGCGCCGGAATATCGATGTCGATGATGTCGCCGTTTTCCACCAGACCGATCACGCCGCCCTCGGCCGCCTCGGGCGAGACATGGCCGATCGACAGGCCAGAGGTGCCGCCGGAAAACCGCCCGTCGGTAATCAGGGCGCATTGCTTACCCAGGCCGATGCTTTTGATGTAGCTGGTCGGATAGAGCATTTCCTGCATGCCCGGCCCGCCCTTGGGGCCTTCGTAGCGCACGATCACCACATCGCCCGCCTTAACGCCGCCGCCCAGAATTTTGGCGACCGCCTCGTCCTGGCTTTCGCAGACCACCGCCGGACCACTGAATTTCAGGCAGCTTTCATCGACCCCGGCGGCTTTGACGATGCAGCCATCCTCGGCCAGATTGCCGAACAACACGGCCAAACCGCCGTCCTTTGAAAACGCGTGCGCCGCCTTGCGGATGACGCCGCTTTCGCGGTCGAGATCAAGCGACTCCCAGCGATGCGATTGGCCGAACGCCTGCAAGCTCGGCACGCCGCCTGGGGCGGCGCGGTAGAAATGGCGGACCTGGTCGTCGTTGCTCATCCGCACATCCCAATGCGGCAGGGCCTGCGCCAAGGTCGGCGCGTGCACGGTCGGACAGTCGGTATGCAGCAAACCGGCGCGGTCCAGCTCGCCCAGAATGGCGAAAATGCCGCCCGCGCGGTGGACGTCCTCGATATGAACATCGGCCTTGTTGGGGGCGACCTTGCACAAGCAAGGCACCTGGCGCGACAGACGGTCGATGTCGGCCATCTTGAAATCGATGCCCGCTTCCTCGGCCGCCGCCAGCAGATGCAGCACGGTGTTGGTTGAGCCGCCCATCGCGATATCCAGGGTCATCGCGTTTTCGAACGCCGCCTTGCTGGCGATCGAGCGCGGCAGCACCGAGGCATCATCCTGCTCGTACCACCGCTTGGTGATCTCGACGATGCGCTTGCCCGCATCCAGGAACAAGGTCTTGCGATCGGCGTGGGTGGCCAGCATCGTGCCGTTGCCGGGCAACGCCAGCCCCAAGGCCTCCATCAAACAATTCATCGAGTTGGCGGTGAACATCCCCGAACACGACCCGCAGGTGGGGCACGACGAGCGTTCGTAGGCCAAGGCCTCCTCGTCGCTCACCGCGTGGTCGGCGGCCTTGATCATCGCGTCGATCAGATCGACGGCGTGGGTCTTGCCCTTCACCGTCACCTTGCCCGCCTCCATCGGCCCGCCCGAGACGAAGATGGTGGGGATGTTCAGGCGTAGCGACGCCATCAGCATGCCGGGCGTGATCTTGTCGCAATTCGAGATGCAGACCAGCGCGTCGGCGCAATGGGCGTTGGCCATGTATTCGACCGAGTCGGCGATAATCTCGCGCGAGGGGAGGGAATACAGCATCCCGGCATGGCCCATCGCGATGCCGTCGTCGATGGCGATGGTGTCGAATTCCTTGGCGACGCCGCCCGCCGCCTCGATCTCGCGCGCCACCAGCTGGCCCAGATCCTTCAGATGCACATGGCCGGGCACGAACTGGGTAAAGGAATTGGCCACAGCGATGATCGGCTTGCCGAAATCCGCGTCCGTCATCCCGGTCGCCCGCCAAAGGCCGCGGGCACCGGCCATGTTGCGGCCGAAGGTCGATGTACGGGAACGGTAATCGGGCATGGTTTCCCTCGGGGTGGCTTAAGGTTGATCGTTGGAACGGTGCGCCCAGCGCCGCAGGTCGGCTTCCAGCCCGCCGCCATCGGCGACGCCCAGGCGGCGGCGATAGATTTCGACGCTTTCCATCACCCGCTGCACATAGTTGCGGGTCTCGGTGAAGGGAATCGATTCGATCCAATCGACGACATCGACCTTGGGATCGCGCGGATCGCCGAAATCGCGGATCCAGCGTTTCGAGCGGCTGGGACCGGCATTATAGGCCGCCAGCGCCAGAATGTAGGAGCCCTCGAATTCCGAGACCAAGCCGTCGAGATAAACCGAGCCCAGGCGCACATTGTAGTTCGGGTCGTCGAGCTTGCGGGGCGAGAAGGCGACGCGGATCGCCTTGGCGACCTTGGCCGCAGTCGCGGGCATCAACTGCATCAGGCCGCGCGCCCCCACTCCCGATTTCGCCTCGGTCATGAAACCGCTTTCCTGACGGATCAAGGCCAGCACCAGCGCCTTCTCGGCGGAGGTTTCCACCGCCAGCGGCAAGGTCGGATAGCCCGCGCCGATCAGCGAGACCCCTTCGCGGTCGGCGCGGCGCGCCACCACCACCGCCAGATCGGTACGCCCGGCCTCTTCCGCCAGATGGGCGCCAAGGGCGCGTTCGCCCGGCGTTTGGGCGATATCTTGCAGCCGCACCAGGAATGGGCGGATTTGGCCGGTTTCGCCCGCTTGGGTCAGCAGACGGACCGCCTTGACCATGTCGCGGTCATTGAAACGCGCGATATCGTCCTTGCTTGGCTGGGGCTCGGGCGGCAACGGCCAATGATGGTTGCCCAGCCGGGCGCTGCACAGTTGGCCGTAATAGGTGGTGACATAGGCGGCGCCCCGGGTGAACCAGGTCTGAGCCCCCGCCGGATCGTTGACCGCCTCGGCCGCCCGGCCCGCCCAATAGGCGGCGCGCGACCGCGACATCGGCGAGGTCACCGAATCCCACAACCTCTGGAAATGCCCAACCGCCGTTTGCTTGTCGTCGAGGAAACGCAGCGCGATCCATCCGGCCAGGAATTCGGCCTCGGCATGCAAGGGGTCGGTGACCGGCAAGCCGTTGTCGTAGGCGACCTGATAGGCGCGCGACACCATCCCCTTTTGCATCGCCCGGCGCGCCAGAACCCCACGCTCTTGCCACCACAGATCCGGGCGCACTTGATTGCGCGATGGATGGGCCAGCAGGTCGATTGCCTCTTCATCCATGTCTTTCTGGCGGCGCCAGCGGACCCGGTCGTAAATCAGCCCCGGATCGTCGCGCAAGGCCAAGGGAACGGCGGCCAGCGCCGGTTCGGGATTGGTGTCGCCGTCTTGCAGCGCAAGGCGGGCCTGCGCCAAGCGGCGGTGATCGGGATCAACCCGCATCAGCATGGTGCGGGCAGGGCCATCTTGCTTGTCCCACAGCAAGCGATCCAGACGCCGCCAATGATCCTCGGGCCGCAAACTATCGCCGAAGCCGCCGAGGAACTGGCGCTCCTGCATCACGCCGAATGCCTGTTCGACCCAGGCCTTGCGGACCAACTCGGTCGCTTGATCGTTTTCCCCCGCCGCGAACAGGGCGCGCGCCAAGGCCATGCTGCCGTCGCCGGTAACCGGCGGATGACGGGTCAGCCACGTGCGGACCAAGCTATTTGGAGTGGCGGCGGTAATCGCCTCCTCGGCGTGGCGCTGCAACTGGGCCATCATCGGCCAGTCGGGATTTTCGTCGATGAAATTGGCGATCTCGGAAAAGCCGCCGGTCGAATGCGGCGAGCTGTAATCCATCCAATGGATAAGCTTGGACAGCAAGGGCGAACGCGCGTGCGCGGCGAGGCGTTCGGCCTCCTCGAAATGGTCCTTGCGGGCAGCCTCGAACACCGCCTGATGCGGGGCGGCGGCCCAAGCCGGGCCGGACAAGCCGATGAGAACCAAAACGGCGGCAAACAACGCCTTCACCGGGAAACCCTCGAAATTCATAAAACGGAACGCATTGTAGGGAACCAGGGAAAGGCAAAGCAAGCTTTGCCGAAAGATCCTCATCTTTCGGTCAGCGATCCCGCCCCGGGGG
>CAIULK010000148.1 GCA_903899885.1 uncultured Rhodospirillaceae bacterium | reverse complement strand
GGGCACGCTCGACCGTCCGGGGGCCGGGGCAGCGACCTGCCTGTACACCGGCGCGCCCGATCCCAATCTGGCCTCGCGGCTGGGGGCGATGTACATCAACGACTGGTTCGTGCCCTCGGCGCTGGTCGATATCGGCTTTCACGGCTTGGGCGTGACCTACGGCGCCGCCATCGCCCTGACCCGCGACCGGCTGGACGCCATCGGCGGGTTCGAGGGCATGGTCGGCGTGACCTCGCAAGATTACATGATCGGCCATTTGACCCGCCGCGCCGGCTTGACCGTCGAGCTGGCCCCCGCCGTGGTCGCCACGGTGGTCGAGGACGCCAGCCTCGCCCAAACTCACCGCCGGGAAATCCGCTGGATGCGGGCGATCCGGGCGTCGCGGCCGCTTGATCACGCGCTGTGGATTTGCAGCTCCGGCCTGATTCCGCTGGCCCTGCTGGCGCTGGCGTGGCCGATCGCGATCGGGGGAACGGCGGTTGCCCTGCATCTGGGGCTGCGTCTGGTCATTCACGCCTTGCTGCGCCGCCGCATCGCCATGCCGCCCGCCGAGCCCAGGCTGTTGCCTGTCCGCGAACTGATGAACTTCGCCCTTTGGGTTCACAGCCTGATGGGACGCCGGGTCCGCTGGGGCGGGCAAACCATGATGACCGGCGACGGCCTGGACATGCGGGCGGAATAGGTAAATCGGCATTAATCGCCGTCACTCCCGCGAAGGCGGGAGCCCATGCGTCCACAAGCACAGCCTTGAGCGGGTGCCGTCATTCTCGACCCAACATGGACCCCCGCCTTCGCGGGGGTGACGAGAAACGGGGCGCGAAAATACTTTTTCAACCGGCTATGATTTCGATCCACAGTGGAACCACACGGCCTCACCCCAAACACCGGAGAGCGCGGTTGTTTGGGCGCGGCTCCTTACGTCAGTTTGTCGAGATACGGCTCGCCCAGTTTCATGGCTAGGATTTGGACCATGAATCCGGCCAGGGCGGCGCCGAAGGCGTCGTAGATATGCACCGACATCCCCGAGGTGTAGCCCTTGGTCAAACTCGCCCCGGCGACGACAAGACCGGGGATGATAACGGATACACAAATAAAATATTTCAATTCGATGGCGTTTACCCGCAACTTATGGCGCATGTATATTTTTGAATCATCATGAAATTTCGACCATATATCGACGGATCGAAAAGCCCAGCGCACGATCGGGGCGAACAAACCGCCGAATGCCGCATAGGCGAAAACCGCAAGCGTTAATAAATCAACGTATGTATCGGCAATGACGTTGCGTGATGCCGATTTTGTAACCGTGATCGGCTTCCCACTCGGATCTATATCATCGACATCGTAGTTGAATGAAACGTTTATATTAAAGCTATATTTATCCGGACGAAACAGCATCATGTCCTGTATGTGACCCAATATGTCAGCAAGACCGTGGAGGTCGATATCCCACACAATTCCAAAGGATCCGTTTGGCTGAATGATTATCGTTTTATTTGTGTCGATATTGGTTGGAGGGAGCCCGCCGTGCAAGGCCGAGGCATCCTCGTAGATACGCATTTGACTTGGAAGACTGAGAGTAGCATTCTCCATCTTAAACGATATTGGAAGATTTGTGCCGTTTTTTATTTGCGCCACAATAAATAGCGGGCCTCCATACGCCAATCGCTCAGCGCCATGCCCGATGGTGACATCGATTTTCACCAGGGATTGCACCGCAAATTCTTTGGCTAATTTTTTTATTTGGATATCTTTATCTTTTTTGTCCGCGTTTAGAACGCTTATCAATTGCTGGTATGCGCCCGCGTTTTGCTGTCCGAGCATTCCAAACAGTGTCAGAATCATCTGGTCCTGGTTCTGTGCGGACGTAGGAGCACTAACAGACGAGTTACCGGCCGCCCGCGCCACGCCCCCCGACAGCAACGCCACCATCACCAACAGGATCGCGAACCACCGAATCATCACGCGGACACGAAAAAGCGCGACACGGCACCGCTCATCTTCCCGTTCGCCGGGGAACCGTTCTGGGACGGCGTGCCCCGGCGCTTTTGCGCCTCTTCAAGCAGGCGAACCTGCTCGATCGTCAGCGGAACGCCGCCGATCAGGATCTGTTGTCCGGCCATGGCGAAAATCGGCCGTTCGGCATCCCGGCGGCCGGAATCGATCCCCGACAGGCGCGTCCGCAATTTGTCCCAGGTCTCGGTGTTGTTGCGCGGCGCGTCGGCGGGATAATAGACCACCGGCCTGAGGTGTTTCAGCGAGCTGGGAACGGTGGTTTCGTCACGGGTCACGGTCAACATCGGTCGACCGGAGGCATAGCGCAGGCCGATATCGACGCAGATGTCGGGGCGGGGGTCCGTGATGTCGAAAATCGTCAACTCGGCATCCAAAAGAAAGCGCACGACATCGGGACGAAAGGCCGAGTCGTCGTCGACATGCTCCGAGCGGGCGATCTCATAGCCGAAGGGGCCGAGCACCGGCTTGAACAGGGTGACGAGCGTGTCCTGCTCGTCGTTTTTCGCCACCAGGAAGCAGTGCCGACGCAAGGACAGAGGGGGGCGAGAACGGCTCATGGCGCGATCCTTCCGCGATCAATTAGGGGTGACGGAGTTCGGCCGGGGGTGCCGCATCGGCGTCCGGGACGGCCGCCCCCAGATACTCCTGTTTCAGCGATTGTTGCGCCGCGTGGGCGTCCGAGAAGTAGTCAACCCAGAATTTATAGACATTGTCCCACTCCCCGGTGGACAGCTTCTGCGGGTTTGGCCCGAGATCCTTGTACAGGCCATAGCCGTAGACCGCCGTTTTGCTGAGATCGGGGATCCATTTGGCGTCGCGCATGGCTTTCATATAAGCCCGCCGGTCGAAGGGACCGTAGAAACTGATCCTCCTGTCCCCGGTCGGATGGTGTTCCAGGAAATCGCTGAAGATCACCAGCACGTCGGGCTTGACCTGCCTCACCGAGTCCCAAATGGTCTCGGTGATCGCCGTCTCGCGGGTCATCACCGGCGCCTTTAACAGGGTGTCGCGGTCGAAGGCTTTGTTCACCTTCGCGGCGAACTCGACCTGGTCTTTTTTGACCTGACGGGTATCGCAGCTGTCGTACCAAGGCAGTTTATCGACCGGCGGACAGCCCGGCACGCAGGTGGGCTCCATCAGCGGGATAGAGGAGTTCGCTGCGTAATCGACGATGGGGCGAATAACGACCCGGTCGCCCGGCTTGACCTCCTTCAACCAAGCGAGGTAGCCGCGTTTCAGTCGAAACGCATCTTCCGGCGCATAGACCGACGAACGGTCGAGCAAAAAAAGATGCGTTTTCGCCCCGGGAAACAGCGCGCAGTAGTTGTATTGCGTTGGCGTCTCTTGGGCATGGACCGCCGTCGCGGCTCCAACCAGGACCGCCGCCAGGGCGCACAGACGCAGCAATCGAACCGAAGACATGGGGGACATTCCTTTGAGACTCAGCGGGTTGCGTCGTATGCGGCTTGATCGACGACATCGTCGGAGGCGGAGAAAAACTCGCCCAGATCCTCCGGCGCCGTCAAAACAAGGCGCCGGACCAGACGCATCGTCGTTTCGCCGAAATAAGCGGGCGGAGATTCGCGTCGGCTGTGGCTGTTGCCCGCTTGATAGGCCAGGATCCGCTGGGTCGCGACATCGATCACCTTGTTGGCTTCGATGCTCTGACGCTTTTCGAGACCGGCCAGATGCAGTTGTTCATGCTCGATCACCCGTTGCAGTTGGTCCGAGCGCGCCGTCAGATTCGTGTGCCGGCGCCGGAAGCCCTCGTCCAGCCGGGCCAATTCGTCGTCGTATTCGCGCTGCCGCAGGTCCACCTTGGCCTGGGCGGCGTCGCGGTTGCGCATCAGCTTCTCGTAATCGGGATGCGGATCGTGCCGGAAGTAACTGATCAGGGCGCCGACGCTGAAGACGATGACGTTCACCATGAACAAGGTCAGCGCCTTGACATGCAGGGGTTGGAACGGATCTTCCATCAGCGCCTTGGCGACGCCCTCCGCCGCTTTCCCCGCTTCGCCGGCGACTTTGTCCGAGGCTCCGAGGATGCCAAGGCCATTCGCCACGGCTTGATTCGCGTCGTTCGACACGAACAGATACTGACGGATCACCGACATCTCGTAGAACAGCGCCAGCATCACCAGAATGATGAGCGGAACAACGATGCGGAAGCGTTTTTTCCCGTTTCGAGTGCGTCCTGGGTCGCGGCGCCGGATGAAGAGGCCGACGGTGTGGGCGAAATAGATGACGCTGATGCCGAACAGCGTCGCCACGCCCCAGGCCAAGGCGGCCCGCAGGCTGAGCGCTTCCGCGAACACGGTTTCGTTGATCGCCAATTCGGCGGTCGCCAGAATCAGCAGCAGGAGGGTATAGGGGCTGAGCATTCCCCACAGGGTGGCGGGGGTGGCGAAATGAATCGACGGTTCGCGCTCGTCTTCCTGCCGGAACAGGGCGTCGTAAGTCTGAGCGGCCTCGAACGCGGCCATATCCTCGTCCTGAGCGCGGCGCGAGGTTGGGCCGCTGCGATAGCTCAGGGCATCCACGTCCTGGTCGTGGTGGCTGGCGATGTCGCGGCGTTCACTTTCGTATTGCTCGAGGCGCATCAGCTTTTGACGGGCGGTCAAGGACTGGGCGGCACCGCATTCGTTGGCCACCGTCCCGCTGAACTTCGCCAAATCGCCCTGTGCCTGACAGACGATCTCCAATTCGTAGGGCGACAGCCCCGCTTGGTCGTGCCGAGGCAGATTGCGCTCGCCGTCACGCGCGCCTTGCTCGTAATCGGCGCGAGTGTCGCGCGGCGCGGCGAAGGTGTTGTAGAACTTCATCACGCTTAGCAGATTGTATGCTGGCATCGACGCACCCGCTCTTCCCTTGCCCCCACGACGGGGACTCCCTTAACGGGAATACTGCAAACAAACATGGACTTATGCGAGTCATTTTTGCTTAAATGCGCAACGCACACGATCTTGAGCGCCAACTCATGATTGCCGCGAAATATTGTGGCCGGGGGACAGGAAAAGGGAGGCTACATCGCCTTGGCTTGCGGAACCCGCTGGTTCAAGGGCTGCAACGGCCGGGCGTTCATCGGGAACAATTTGGCGAAACGGTCGATCTGGCCTTGCGAGGCCTCGACCGGCTGGTCAAGCACCAGCCAGCGCACCGTTTCCGAACAGGGCGGCGCGGTGAGCGAGCCTTCGTACCGCAGATAAGTGCGGTGGAACGGCAACAGCGACATCGGGTCCAACTCGAAATCGGCGGGCAATCCCCAGATCGCCTCGATCGCCGGGTTAGCCGCCCCCGGCACGATCATCACCGCCAGCGTCACCAGCGCCGTCCCCGCCGGATTTTTGTGAACAAGCTGCACCTCGATCGGCGCCTTCTTGCCGTTGAGGGCGTGTTCGCTGGGATGATGGAACTCGATCCAAGCGAGATCGAAGTGCTCGCCCTCGATCTCGATCCCGTTTCCGGCCCCGGCGGTCACCGACAGGGTATGCCCGGTGTTGCGGACCGAGGCGGGCAGGGGCTGATAATGAAACACGATGTCGCCCAACGGCGCCGGGGTGGCGGTTCGCAGATCGACCGGCGACTGTTCCTTGCCGCTAACGCACACCCCGCCCCACTGGGACGGGCCGCCCGGCCCCTCATGGGTCCAATCGGCGGCGGAACCAGGCACGGCGATCACCGCCAACAGGGCGGCCAGAGGGGCGAAAGCGCGGCTCAATCCATCCTCCCGTTCAAAAAACCGCCCGATCCTAGCATGAAATAACGCCGAAGCGGGCGGTCCAATCCAACACCGGTTGATCCGGGGGAGCGGTCCGCCGTACAGTCGCGCCATGTTGGCCCCTGATAGTCTGTCCTTTCTGATCTCGTCCGGCTTGTCCACCTGCCGGGTTACCGCCGCCGATCACGCCGGGGTGCTGTCGGGGCTGTTTTTGACCGGCTTGGTCGGCAGCCTCACGCATTGCTCGGGAATGTGCGGGCCCTTCGTGTTGTCGATGGTCAGCGTCCGGCTGGAACGGATCCCGGCGTCCGGCATGCGCGAATGGCACCGCCTGAGCGAGGCGATTTTGTTGCCCTATCACCTGGGACGGGCGGCCACCTATGCCGGACTGGGGGCGGCGGCGGCATCGCTGGCCGGAACCCTGCACGGATTCCGGCCGCTGGCCGCCAGCCTGCTGATGGTGGCGGCGCTGCTGCTGCTGGCGATGGCGGTGCCGGGCCTGCGCGCCCTTCTGACAACCCGTGGTCCGTCCGGTGGTTGGTGGCAAGGTATCGTCGGGCGGCGGATCGCCCCCTTGTTCGAACGGTCCGGTTTCGGCACGGGGCTGATTCTGGGAATGGCCTTGGGATTCATTCCTTGCGGATTGCTGTACGGCGCCCTGGCGGCGGCGGCGGCCACCGGGAACACATTGGCCGGGGCGATGGGAATGCTGGCCTTCGCCGCCGGAACGGTGCCGATGTTGCTGGCGGCGGGCGTGCTGGGGCAAACGGCGGTTGCCCGCTGGCGTGAACCCGTGTTGAAGTGGGCGCCGTTGCTGCTGGTCGCCAATGCGGGTGTTCTTGGGGTGATGGCGTTGGAAATCCTCGGATGAAAAAAAGGAAGAGGTCACGGATGTTGACGCGCCGTTTTCCCTTGGCCGCCCTTGTCGCCTTCGCGGTGGTGGTGGGCATCGCCGTTGGTCTTCGTCTGATCGCTTGGAACGAAGAGGGGGCCCGCAACGAAGTCGGCATCGGCGGCCCGTTCGCGCTGCACGACGGCGACGGCCGGGTGGTGACCGACCAGGATTTCCGGGGCCGCTACATGCTGGTCTATTTCGGCTATACTTATTGCCCCGACATTTGCCCGGCCACCTTGTCGATCCTTTCCTCGGCGCTGGATAAACTGCCGCCCGACGAACGTGCCCAGGTCGCGCCGATTTTCATCACGGTCGATCCCGACCGCGACACGCCGGCGGTGGTCAAAACCTATGTCGCGGCCTTTCATCCATCGATCATCGGCTTGTCGGGCAGCGAAAGCGAAATCGCCGCCGTCGAGAAAATCTATCGGGTCTATGCCGCGCGGGTGCCGAACGACGACCCCAAGGCCTATTCCGTCGATCACTCGTCGATCGTCTATCTGATGGGGCCGGACGGAAAACTGCTGACCCACTTCACCTTCGACGTCAAGGCCGACGAGATGGCGGCGCGCCTCCACAAGTATCTGTCGTGAGCGTTCATGGGCTGGTGCTGGCCGCGCCATCCTCGGGATCGGGAAAAACGCTGGCCGCCTTGGGACTGATGGCGGCGCTGTCGGCGCGCGGGCTGCGCGTCGGCGCCGCCAAGGTGGGTCCCGATTATATCGATCCGGCTTTTCACGCCGCCGCCCTGGGCCAGGCCGGGGTAACCTTGGATTCCTGGGCGATGCGCCCCGCCACCCTGGCCGACGCCGTGGCCAGGGCCGGGCGCGGCCGCGATCTGGTGATCGCCGAAGGGGTGATGGGCCTGTTCGACGGCGCCGACGTGCCCTTTGGCGCGGACGACGGCTCGACCGCCGAGGTGGCGTTGCAAACCGGCTGGCCGGTGGTGCTGGTGCAAGACGTGCGCGGCAGTTCCGCCACCGCGGCGGCCGTGGCGGCCGGTTTGGCCCGCGCGCGGCCCGGCATCGGCATCAAGGGGGTGATCCTCAACCGCGTGGCGGGGCCGCGTCACCGCGCGATGATCGAACGCGCCTTGGCCGGGTTCGCCCCGGACATCGCCGTTCTGGGCGCCCTTCCCACCACGCCCGCCTTGCATCTGCCCAGCCGTCATCTGGGATTGGTTCAGGCCCGCGAGCATCCCGATCTGGCGGCCTTCGTGCGGACGGCGGCGAAATTGGTTGCCGGTCACGTCGATCTTGACCGGCTGGTGGCGCTGGCCCAACCGTCCCGGCTGAACGCCACCGAGACCGCGCCGCCGATTCCGCCCTTGGGACAACGGATCGCGGTGGCCGAGGACGAGGCTTTCGCCTTCGCCTATCCGCATGTGATCGAGGGATGGCGGCGGGCGGGGGCCTTGGTTTCGTTTTTCTCGCCGCTCGCCGATCAGGGGCCGGACCTGACCGCCGACGCGGTCTATTTGCCCGGCGGCTACCCGGAGCTGTACGCCGCCCGGCTGGCGGCGGGAAACGCGTTTCTGCCCGGCTTGCGGCGGTGCGCCGAACGGGGAGCGGCCATTTTCGGGGAATGCGGCGGCTATATGGTTTTGGGGAAAAGCATGACCGATGCCGATGGGCTGACCCATCCGATGGCCGGGTTGTTGCCGGTGGCCACCAGCATGGCGGGGGGACGGCTGTGCATGGGCTATCGCACCGCCGCCTTGGTGGAGGCCACCGCCTGGGGCCAAGCGGGCGCTGGCTTTCGCGGCCATGAATTCCACCTCGCGGCCGAGGTCGAGCGCCACGGCGCGGCGCTGTTCCGGCTGTCCGACGCCGCCGGGCGCGCTTTACCCGACGGCGGAGCGCGGGTGGGCACCGTCGCCGGCTCGTTCTTTCACATGATCGACCAAGCGTGATGACCGGCGCCCCCTTCTGGCAAGCCAAAACCCTGGGCGCGATGACGCGCGAGGAGTGGGAATCGCTGTGCGACGGCTGCGGGCGCTGCTGCCTGCACAAGATCGACGACAATGGCCGGATCTATTACACCAACGTCGCCTGCCGCCTGCTGGATTTGGGCAGCTGCGCCTGCCGCGACTATCCCAACCGCCGTCGTTACGTTCCCGACTGCGTGCAGCTGACCCCCGAAGCCGCCGCCACGCTGGTGTGGCTGCCGAAAAGCTGCGCCTATCGCCGCTTGGCCGAGGGCCGGGGCTTGGCGAGCTGGCATCCCTTGCTGTCGGGCGACCCCGATTCGGTGCACCGGGCCGGAATTTCGGTGCGCGGCCGCGCCATCGCCGAATCGCGCGCCGGCCCCTTGGATCATCATATTATCGACTGGGTGAAGTAGAACGCCGTCATGACCGCCGCCTTGCCGCCTTTTCGTGTTGCTCACGCCGCCGCCGATCATTGGGGGACGGCGGCCAAGGGGTGTCTTGAGGGGTTGGGCGCGGTCGGCGACGCCAATCTGGGAATTCTCTATGCGACCCAGGGACTGGCCGACGATCTGCCCAGTATCCTGACCTTTCTGCGGGAAACCACGCGGATCGTTCACTGGCTGGGGGCCAGCGCGCCCGGCATTCTGGCCGGCGACGGCGAATACCGCCGCGCCAAGGCGCTGGCGGTGATGACCGGCATCCTGCCCGAGGAGTTGTTCCGGCTGTTCGTGGGCCAAGACGGAGGCCTTGACGGCGGGTTCCGCGTGACCCATGCCGATCTGGGCGGGTTGACCACACCCGACCCCACCGCCCCGGCGTTTTTTCTGCCCGGCGATGTCGGCGCCTTCGTCTCGTCGCCGCGCATCGCGGGCGTGGTGGCCGCCGATCCGGTATCGGGACTATGGCTGTCGTCCGAGCTGCCGCTCGCGGTCGGCATCACCCAGGGATGCACACCGATCGGCGCCGTTGAACCCGTGACCAAGGCGGAAGGTCTGGTGATCAAGGAAATCGGCGGCCGTTCGGCGTTGGCGGCGCTGAAGGCGGCGGCGGGCGATTTGATCGCCCGCGACCTGACCCGGGCGCGGGGCTATATCCATATCGCGGCGATGGACCGGCCGGGCTATCGCGTGCATGCGATTTTGGGGGTTGATCCGCTGCGAGGCTGGTTGACCACCGCCGGACCGCTGCCGGTTGGTGCCGAGGTAACCTTCGTGCGGCGCGACGCAAGCGCCGCCCAAGACGATCTGGGCCGCATGACCGATACGGTGAAACGCCGGTTGGGCGCCCGCGCGCCCAGGGCCGCGCTGTATTTCGCCAACGCGGCGCGCGGCGTTCACATGTTCGGCCGCGAGGGCGCCGAAACGGCGGCGATCCGGGCCGGCTTGGGCGGCGTGCCGTTGATCGGCTGCTTGGGCGGCGCCGAGATTTTCGGCGGCCGTGTCCACGGCCACAGCGGCGTGCTGGTGGCGCTGGGATGATCCGCGCCTTCCTCGCGCTGGCCCTGTCGCCCGAGGTGACGGCCCGGTTGGATACCCTGGCCCTGGCCTTGCCGGGGGCACGCGTCGTTGCCGCCCGCAACCGCCATGTCACGCTGCGCTTTCTGGGCGAAATCGATGAGGCGACGGCCGAGGATCTGCACGAGCGGCTCTTGGGGCTCGACGGTGCTCCCTTCGATCTGGACCTCGACGGCTTCGGGCTGTTCGGCGGCGCCACGCCGCATACGCTGTGGGCCGGGGTGGTGCCGTCGCCCGCCTTGGAACGATTGGCCGCCAAGACGGAGCGCCTCGCGGTGGCGGCGGGTTTGCCGCCGGAGGGACGGAAATTCACCCCCCACATCACCCTGGCACGGCTGAACCGCACGCCGATGGAACGGATTTCGATGTTCCTGGCCGAAAACAGCCCGTTTCACGCCGGGCCCATGCCGGTGCGCGCCGTCACCCTGTTCCGCAGCCATCTCTCACGCAACGGCGCCGAGTACGAGGTGTTGGCCGATTATCCGTTGAACGGATAATACCGGCGAACACAATGCTTGACCCAAACCCAATGCGTGCTCGCCGGTATCTTGCGGCGAAGCGGCCGGAGGGCCGCGCTTAGGCAGAGGGACAATACGGTGAGGCGATTTATCGGCTCACCGGTATAAAACGATGGCGAACGGATCGCCTCCGTTCGCCATCGCCATCAGCGATCACCGGGAGAGGTGATTCCGATTACTTGCAATCGGCCAGCATGTTGGCGCTGTTCGTGCAGACCGGATTGTTCAGGCTGGTCGGGTTGGACAGGGCGTTGGTGCCGGTGTTGACGGTGATGCCGTAGTTGCAGCCCTGCGGCACAGAACCGGCCAACGAGCTGACCCAGGTGCAGGTCTTGCCGCCGACGTGGACGACGATGGTGTTCTGCGCCGGGGTGAAGGCGGCATTGCCGGTCGAGGTGATCGACGAGGCCGGGGCCGAGGTCATCGGGGTCACCGAGGTGATCGACACGGTATCGGCGAAAGCGGCACCCGAAACCAGCACGGCGGCAGCCGCCAAAAGAACAGCTTTTTTCATCGAGATGTCTCCAAATTGCAAACAATCAACCGGCGAGAATTCACCGGTATGCGCGATCATCGGAGATTGCATCTCTCTAGTCGAGAATTCTTTTAATTGCATACACCGGCGCGCAATCTCGTTTATATCGAGGTGGCGCTCAAGGTGGGCGGCCAAGCGGTCGAGGGTCGCGTCCACTCCGGACTCGTAATTCAGACCCTGCGTGTGGCCGGGGCGCAGCGCCGACAAGACGGCGCCACGAAAGCCGTCGGCGGCGAACAGGCCGTGCAGGTAACAGCCCCGCACCCGTTTATCCGGCGCCATCGCGCCATCGGGATGCCCGCCCAATATCAGCATCGGCCGCCCGGTGTCGGGGCCGGTGGTGCGGCCCATATGCATCTCGTAGCCGCGCACGCGGTGTCCGTCGCAATCCTCGCCCGCGATGTCGCGCAGGATTTTCTCGCCCGCCATTTCGGTGACGACATCAAGCAAGCCCAAGCCCGGCGCCGATCCCCCCGCCGGTCCCTCGACACCCAAGGGATCGCTGACCGAGCGGCCCAGCATCTGATAACCCGCGCAGATCCCGATGACCGGCTTGCCTTGGCGGACATGCGCGGCCAGGTCGATGTCCCAACCTTGGTCCCGTAGAAACGCCAGATCGCCCAGCGTCGATTTCGATCCCGGCAGAACGATCAAATCGGCATCCATTGGCAAGGGCCGCCCGGCCGCGACGAAATCGACCATCACCCCGGGTTCGGCGGCCAGGGGATCGAAATCGTCGAAATTGGCGATGCGGGACAAACGCGGCACCACGATTTTAATCGCGCCGGCGCCGCCCGGCGCCGTCAAGGAAGCGCTATCCTCGGCGGGCAGGCGGGCGGCCTCGGCGAACCACGGAACCACGCCCAGGCAGCGCAAGCCGGTGTGCCGGGCGATGACGTCGAGCGCGGGCGTGAACAGCGCCGGGTCGCCCCGGAATTTGTTGATGACATAGCCGCACAGCCGGGCGCGCTCATGGGCGGGCAACAGTTCCCAGGTGCCGACGATGGCGGCGATCACGCCGCCCCGGTCGATGTCGCCGACCAAAATCACCGGCAAGTCGGCGGCTTCCGCGAAGCCCATATTGGCGATGTCGGCGGCGCGCAGATTGACCTCGGCCGCCGAACCGGCGCCTTCGACCACCACCAGATCGGCGCCCTCGGCCACGTGGCGGAAGCTGTCGAGCACGGCGGGCAACAGGGTCGGCTTCAAACGGTGATAATCGGCGGCCCCGGCATGCCCCCACACCGTGCCCTGCACCACCACCTGGGCGCCGGTATCGCTTTCGGGCTTAAGCAGCACCGGATTCATGTGGCGCGACGGGGCAACGCCGCAGGCGCGGGCCTGCAATGCCTGGGCACGGCCGATCTCGCCGCCGTCGGGGGTGACGGCGGCGTTGTTGCTCATATTCTGCGGCTTGAAGGGACGAACCCGCAGGCCCCTTTGCGTGAACAGACGGCACAGACCGGCGGCCAGGAGGGACTTGCCGACATCCGAACCGGTGCCCTGTAACATCACCGCCTTGGGGCAAGGCGATGTCATGGTGAGCACCCTTGCCCGAGCGGCCATTGCGGTCGCGGCCAAGCGGGCGGACGCCCGCGCCCGGCGAGGGACACAAAAAAATCAGCGGGCAAGGACGTCTCGCAGGCGGTCGGCCTGGGCGCTGTCAACCCGGTGGGCCAGCAAGATGTCGGCCGGGGTCGGGGCGCCGCCGTAATACGCGGCATTCCAGGTATCGCGTGGCAGAATTCCCGATCCCTGCAGACTGGCGCCGCCGAACAGCCCGGCGGCGTTGTTGAAGGCATAGATGTCGGCCCCGGTGTTGGTGGTGGTCGAGGCCTCGGCCCCCGCCCCCAGCACCGCCACCGCGACCGAGGCGTCGGCGCCCAGCTTCATGTTGTTGTTCATGATCGCCGACAGGCCGCCATCGGTCATGATGATGTACAGCGTTTCGGCATCCTGCAAACCAATCTGCAAACCGATGCTGCCCGAGGCAACCGAATAGAAGGCCGGGCCGCTCCACCGCCCGCTGGAATCGCGGGCCAACAGAATGCCGGTACCGTATTGCGCGCCCAGGATGAAACCGCCCTTGACCAGATCGGGCACCACCAGCACCGCGCGGGCCCGCGCCAATTTCTCGGTGATGATCGACTGAATGTTGCCGTCGGCCCGCAGCCGTTCGACGGTCGAGGCGGCCTTGGCCACCAGCATGGTCTGTTCGGTCACCGCCTGGGCGCGGGCGGTTCCCATCCCGGCCAACAACATCAGGACGACGGCAAGAAAACGAAAACATCGGCTTCCCCCTTTAAAACTCCAACCCCGGCTGCGCCTTGACCCCCTCCTTGAAGGGATGTTTCCGGTTGTCCATCTCGGTCACCAGATCGGCGGCGGCCAGCAAGGCGGGGGGCGCGTTGCGCCCCGTCAGCACGACATGCTGGCCCGCTGGCCGGGCGGCCAGCGCCTCCAGCACCGCGGTCAGCGGCAGATAGTCATACCGCAAGGCGACGTTGATTTCATCGAGAACGACCAGGGCCACGGAAGGGTCGGCCAAAAAGGTGCGCGCGCGTTCCCAGGCGCGCTGGGTGGCGGCGACGTCGCGGGCACGGTCCTGGGTTTCCCAGGTAAAGCCCTCGCCCAACGCGTCGAAACTGACGAGATCGGAAAAACGTTCCAGCGCCAAGCGTTCGCCCGAGATCTTGGCGCCCTTGATGAACTGGACGACCGCCGCTTTCAGACCATGACCGGCGCACCGCAGCACCATGCCCAGGGCGGCGGTGGTTTTGCCCTTGCCGGGGCCGGTATGAACCAGAATGAGACCGCGCGTTTCGGTGCGGCGCGCCATCAGGCGTTCGCGGCTCGCTTTCTTGCGGGCCATCCGCTCCTTGTGGCGATCGTCGTCGTTGCCCTCCGGTTCCGGAATCAATGAACGCTCACCGGTTCCAGTTCGTGTTGACGGACGGCGGCGAAAGCGAGGTCGCGGCTGGGCGCGGTTCCCACCTGGGTTCCGTCGGCGGCGTGAATTGACCAGCCCGACCCGTCCTTGCCGGCGCGTTTGACGAAGGCCACTTCGGGCAAACCCCACATGGCGAGTTCGTTGGAGGACATGATCCGTCCGCCGTCGGTTTTGTTACTGGGGGTCATCATCTTTTTACCCTTCCATTCTGGTCGGTTCCGGCCGCTTGTCCATCGACCGTGATGGTATGCGATGCTTTCCCCTTGATGGGGATGACTTGGACCTTCGGTTCGGGCACCGGGCGCATCAGATCGATGTGCAAAAGCCCGTTGTCGAGCGACGCCGCCTCGACCTCGATCCCTTCGGCCAGCACGAAACTGCGCTGGAACTGCCGGGCGGCGATGCCCCGGTGAAGGTAAATCCGCGACGACTCGTCCTCGCCTTGACGGCCCCGGATGACCAACTGACTGTCTTCCAAATTGACCGACAGATCCTCCATCGAAAATCCGGCGACCGCTAGGGTGATTCGCAAACCATTGTCCCCGGTTTGCTCGATATTATAGGGCGGATAGCCCTCGGACGGGGTTTTCGACACGCGATCCAGCACGCGCTCGAAATGATCGAACCCCAAAAGTAGCGGACTGTTGAAAACCGAAAGACGTGTCATGACGCGTGCGTCCTCCCCGAACCCGAGCGAGAAACGATGGGGCCCGACCATCGGCGCCCTTATCCCCATGATAGATCGTGTCGAATTAAGGGGGCGTCAAGTCAGGAAACGACGAATGCAATTTTCAGCGACGCCCGCCAGGAATGTCAAAAGATCGGTCCCCTGTCCGGTATGAAAGGTTTGGCCCTGGCGCGAGCCCAAGGCCAGCAATCCCGCCGGGGCGTCCCCGCCCGGCGCCAAGCGCACCATCGCCGACGACCGGATCTGGGCCGAGGCGTCGCCGAACACCGCCGGGTCGCCCGGCATCTCGTCGTTCAAGGCGCAGGTCCGCGCCCGGCCGCCCAGCAAACGGTCGACCGATCCGGGTTCGAGGCCACGAAGAGCGGCGGGAAGCACCCCCTCGCCCCCGGTTTCCAGGCACAAGACGGCGGCATCGACCGCCAGCAGACCGGGCAGGGCATCGCCCACCACCACCGCCAGATCGGCCAGCGCCGGGGCGGCCAGCAACGCGATGACCGCCTGATGCGTGCGGTTCTGAATCGCCATGTTGACGCGCGTGGTGTGAATAATGTGTTCGGCGGCCATCTTGAGCCGCTCGACCTCGGCCTTCAGATGCTCGATCATGAAGGCCTGCATATCGACCACGCCATCCTGATCCGGCCAACGCGACGGCGGCGACAGGGTGACCGCCACGTCGGGATGGCGCAGTAGAAAGTCGGGCGTCCGGCGCAGATACTCGACCACCTGTTCCTCGGTGGGGGGATTACCGGCGGGCACGGCGTCGGTATTTTTTCGCGCCATCTTCAACCTCGTGCAGAATTCGGTCATTTATACCCCATGCTCACGCCCACCGCCACCGTTCCCAGCTACCCCCCCGGCCACCGGGTTTCGGTCCTGCTCCCCGTGGCGGTGGGGGCGGGCTATGACTACCGCGCCGGTGACGAGGGTTTAAGCGACGGCGACGTGGTGACGGTGCCGCTGGGGCCGCGCGTGGTTTCCGGCGTTGTTTGGGGGCCCGGCTCCAGCGATCTTCCGGTCGAGCGGTTGCGGACCGTGCTCGCCCGCCACGATTGCCCGCCGTTTTCGCCCGAGATGCGCCGCTTCATCGATTGGGTCGCCGCCTACACCTTGGGATCGCCCGGCGCGGTGTTGAAAATGGCGCTCAGCGTGCCCGCCGCCCTTGATCCGCGCGCCAAGGGCAAGGCCTTGACCTTTGTTCCCCCCGATCCGCACCAAATCGGCCCCATTCTGTCGGACGATCAACAACGCGCCGCCGACGCCTTGATCGCGGCGCAAGGCAATGGGTTTTCGGTGACCCTGGTCGATGGGGTGACCGGATCGGGCAAAACCGAAGTCTATTTCGAGGCGATCGCCGCCGCCTTAACCAAGGGCCACCAGGTTCTGGTGCTGCTGCCCGAAATCGCGCTGTCGGTGCAGGGGCTGGACCGCTTCGCCGCCCGTTTCGGCGCCGCCCCGGCGGCGTGGCATTCCGGTCTATCCGACGGCAAACGCCGCGACACCTGGCGCGCCGTGGCCAAGGGCGAGGCCCGGGTGGTGGTCGGCGCCCGCTCGGCCCTGTTCCTGCCCTTCGCCGATCTGGGCCTGATCGTCGTCGATGAGGAACATGACGGCGCCTTCAAACAGGAAGACGGCGTGCATTACCACGCCCGCGACATGGCGGTGGTGCGCGCCATGCTGGGCGAATTTCCGGTGATCCTGGCCACCGCCACCCCGTCGCTGGAGACCCTGGCCAATGTTCAAGCCGGGCGGTACCGCCGGGTGCATCTGCCCGACCGTCACGCCGGGGCGGTGATGCCCGAGATCGCGATCGTCGATCTGCGCCGCTTTCCGCCGAAGCGCGGCCATTGGCTGTCGCCGCCGCTGATTTTAGCGCTCACCGAAACCCTGGCGGTCGGCGAGCAGGCGATGCTGTTCTTGAACCGCCGAGGCTATGCGCCCCTAACCCTGTGCCGGGCCTGCGGTTTCCGGCTGCAATGCCCGCATTGCACGGCGTGGCTGGTCGAACACCGGGGATCGCGCCCCCGCCTGATGTGCCATCATTGCGGCCATGTCAGCCCCAAGCCCAAGGCCTGCCCCGGCTGCGGCGCCGACGACGCGTTCGTTTCCTGCGGACCCGGCGTCGAGCGGATCGCCGAGGAAGCGAGCGCCTTGTTCCCCGAGGCGCGGGTCGAGATCATGGCATCGGACACCGTGGCGGGCGTGGGTGGCGCCGCCGATTTCGTGCAACGGGTAACGGCGCGCGAGGTCGATGTGCTGATCGGCACCCAGATCGTCGCCAAGGGCCACCATTTTCCGTGGCTGACCCTGGTCGGCGTGATCGATGCCGATCTGGGCTTGGAAGGCGGCGATTTGCGGGCGGGGGAACGCACCCATCAGCTGTTGGCCCAGGTGGCGGGCCGAGCGGGCCGCGCCGAGCGGCCGGGCCGGGTGATGCTGCAAACCTTTCAGCCCGACCATCCGGTGATCCGCGCCTTGGCGGCGAACGACCGCGACGGCTTCATCGCCGAGGAGGCCGAACAACGCCGCGCGGCGGGAATGCCGCCCTTCGGACGCTTGGCGGCGGTGATCGTCTCGGGCGCCAACGCCGACCGGGTCGATACCCTGTGCCGGGCCTTGGCGCGGGCGGCGCCCGATGATCCCGGCCTGTCGGTTCTGGGTCCCGCTCCCGCTCCGATGGCGTTGCTGCGCGGGCGCCACCGGCGGCGCTTCCTGGTCAAGGCGCCGCGCACCGTGGCGCTGCAAACCGCGCTGCGCGACTGGCTAGCGCGGGTTCCGGCGGATGGCGCGGTGCGGGTGCAGATCGATGTCGATCCGTATAGCTTTTTCTGAGGGGAGGGCACGGCGCGGAATCCGTCAATGACGCACAGTAGGGACATATTTATCCCCCCTTATGGCAGAGCTTCACACTTTGGTAATGAAGTACATCGCGGTTTTCCTGCCCGCGAATTCCTAAATCAGGAGACATGCTTATGTCTGGAAAGAAAATACTTGCCGGGATGCGCCAAGCCGTGGCGTACGCCAACGGGGAGAAGGTCAACGTTTTCGCCGAGAAATTTGGTTTTTCAAGCGGGTCCGTGCGGAATTGGGAACAGGGCCACCGTCGGCCAGACGGGGCCGCTCGGGTTCTTCTTGCTGTTATCAAGGACAATCCCGACGCCGTGTTGAAAGCACTTTCGCATGTGGAGCAAGACTACCCGAGGCCGGATGCTCACGCGTAAACATCGCCGGATGAAGACCCCCACCCATCCCGGCGGGTTTATCAAGCACGAGATCATCACGCCCTTGGGGCTGTCGGTGACCGGTGCCGCGAAGGCCTTGGCCGTCACGCGCCCGGCGCTGTCGGCGTTGCTGAACGAACACGCCAACCTTTCACCCGAAATGGCTCTCCGCGTCGAACGGGCGTTCGGGGTATCGATGGATACCTTGATGCGCATGCAAAACAGCTTCGATATCGCGCAAGCCCGCAAGCGGGAGGGGGAAATCGCCGTCGCCCCCTTCCTGGGCAAATACGCCGATCTCCCGACGGATGTCTTCGGGTAGGGACCTCCTCCCCCCGAACGGGGAGGAGATGCGCTTGCAACCCCATCCCCGATGTGTTAGGTAACGCCCCGTTCGCGGGCAGATGAGCCGCGAAAAATCCCGCGTGTGATCTGGGGGCCTGTACAGGTGTCATCCACAAACTTAAGCGCCATCGGCGAACGTTACGGAACCGCCTTGTTCGATTTGGCGGTGTCGGGCAACCTGCTGGACGGCGTCGAGGCGGATGTGTCGGCGCTGCAAGCGATGATCGCCGACAGCCCGGATCTGGTCCGTTTGCTGGAAAGCCCCGCGCTGTCGCGCGCCGAACAGGGCCGCGCCGTGGGCGCGCTGGCGAGTTCCGCGAAATTCTCGGATCTGACCTGCAAATTCCTGGGGACTCTGGCGCACAACCGGCGGCTTGCCGATTTGAGCGGCATCCTCGATGATTTCGGGCGCCGCCTCGCCGCCCGCCGTGGCGAGATTTCGGCCGAGGTCGCCTCGGCCGTGGCGCTGACCCCGGCGCAAGCCGAAGCGGTCGCCAATGCGTTGAAAACCGCCTTCGGCGGTGATGTCTCCGTCCAAACCGTGGTCGATCCCGGCCTGTTGGGCGGTCTTGTGGTCAAAGTCGGCTCGCGTATGGTCGATAGTTCGCTAAAAACCCGGCTTCAACATCTGAAGCTGGCCATGAAAGGGGTTGGATGATGCAGATCCGCGCCGCGGAAATTTCCGCGATCCTCAAGGAGCAGATCGCCAATTTCGGGACCGAGGCGGAAGTCGCCGAGGTCGGCCGTGTGCTGTCGGTTGGCGACGGCATCGCCCGCGTCCACGGCCTCGACAAGGTCCAGGCCGGCGAGATGGTCGAATTTCCCGGCTCGATCAAGGGGATGGCGCTGAATCTGGAGGCCGACAATGTCGGCGTCGTGATTTTCGGCGACGACCGCTCGATCAAGGAAGGCGATCTGGTCAAACGGACCGGCGCCATCGTCGATGTCCCGGTCGGCAAGGAACTGCTGGGCCGCGTGGTCGATGCCTTGGGCAATCCGATCGACGGCAAGGGGCCGATCAACGCCAGCCGCCGCGCCCGCGTCGATGTGAAGGCGCCCGGCATCATTCCGCGTAAATCCGTGCACGAACCGATGTCGACCGGCATCAAGGCGATCGATGCGCTGATCCCGGTGGGCCGCGGCCAACGCGAACTGGTGATCGGTGACCGTCAGACCGGCAAGACCGCGATCCTGATCGACACCATCATCAATCAGAAGCGTTGGAATTCCGGCACCGACGAAAAGCAGAAGCTGTATTGCGTTTACGTCGCGATCGGCCAAAAGCGCTCGACCGTGGCGCAAATCGTCAAGACCCTGACCGATCTGGGCGCGATGGAATACACCATCGTGGTCGCCGCCACCGCGTCGGAACCCGCCCCCTTGCAGTTCCTGGCCCCCTATGCCGGCTGCGCGATGGGCGAATATTTCCGCGACAACGGCATGCATGCCTTGATCATGTACGACGATCTGTCGAAGCAGGCG
>CAIULK010000147.1 GCA_903899885.1 uncultured Rhodospirillaceae bacterium | reverse complement strand
TCGCCCGAAGAAAACTCTCCTGGTTCACCAGAGGCATCCGCCGCATCATGAAATTGCTGCTCGCGACCTTGCCTCTACCACGCCTATGGATTGCCCTCGCAAACTGATGGATGCCGAGGGAAATCACCTAAACCGGTCAATGCAGCATGTCGGTCATGGTTCCCATCATGGCCTGAATGACGCTGATCACCTTGGCCGAGGCCTGATAGGCCTGTTGATAGGTGACGAGGTTCGAGACTTCCTGATCCAGGTTGACGCCGCTGGTCGAGGTGTATTGCGAATTCAAGGAATCGCTGAGGGTCGATTGATAGGTCTGCTGGCTTTTCGAATTGGCCGACGCGGTGGCGACCAGCGAAATCGTCTGCGACGCACTGGCGGAAAAGGTGTATTGGCCCGCCGAGATCTGTCCGGCGGTGGCCATCTGGACCGGATTGGTCATCGCGTTGGCCATCGCCAGCACCGAGCTATTGTCGCCGGGCGACAAGTAATACTGCGAGTTGTCGGCGTTCCATTGCATCGTCCCGATTCCCAGATTCGAGGCGTTGCCGACGATATCGCCGCGCACGGTCAGATTCTGAGCGGTTCCCGCGGCGGCGTAGGATAGTCCAAGATCGGTCAGAATGCTTTTCCCGTAGGCGTCTTGGCCGGCCGCGGCATAAATCTGCTGGGCTCCCGCCTGAACGATCCGTAACCGCTGACCCGAACCGTCGGGAACCACTTCGGCCGACACCGGATTGGTTTGGGTCATGCCCAGAACCGATCCCAGGGTGCTGCCGTTGCCGTTGGTGACCGTGCCCCCCGTGATGGTGACGGTGAGCGGATTGCCCTGGCTATCGCTGAGCCGCAGACGATAGCCGGTACCGTCCTGGACCACCGAGGCGTTGACGCTCGACACATTGAGCGCGCTGGCGATGCCGTTCAGGGTCACCGCACCCGGTCCGACCGTGGTCGCGACGATCGCGCCCTGGGCATTGCCGACCGAGATTGTTGCCGATGTGTTCAAATTGATCGTCGATGACGCTTGCAGCTGCGACTGGTTGATCTGGGTCGCCGAATTGATCTGGGCGGCGATGGCTTGCAGCGTTGAATTGGCCGGAATGGTGACGGTGTTGCCCAACTGCCCCGACCCGTCGTACAGCGTCAGGGTTCGGGCGGCCGTGCCGGTGGTGAAATTGGTGTTCAGAACGTTCGAATCCAGGACCGACTGGGGCTGATTGGTCACCAGCAGATCGTTGAGCCCGAGGAAGTTCGAAAATCCCTGGACCGTCTGATCGGTTTGGCCATCGCCGTTGACGTCGAAATTGATGGCCGCATCTTGTTGCGCGGACCCCGCCGTCGATGAGGCTTGGTCGCGGAAAACCAGCGACGCCTGCACGGTGCTGCCCATGTTGATCGCGAAATGGCCATCGCTGTTCAGGCCGACGGTCGCCCCGGCATAAGAGGGGCCTTGCGCGCGCAGCCAGGATTCCAAATGCTTGGACAGCGCGTCAATCGACCACGGCCCGTTCGACGCCTGCGCCGTCGCCTGCGGATCGCTGGGAAAGCTGCCGCTGGAACCGCTGTAGTCGGTGGTCATGACGGTGTTCAAGGTGGTGCTGGTGAGTTGGTTGCCCGAGGTGTCGAACAAACCGATCGCCACGTCGCCGCCGCCGGTGCTGCCGATCGAAATCGTCTGAATCGGATTGGTTTGGCTGACGGTCACCGTCGAACTGGAACTGTCGATGCTGGTGACCGTGTAGGTGCCGTCATCGGCCCCCGTTCCCGACAGGGTGAAGCTGGTTCCCGCCGTCAAGGCGGCCAGCGAACCGCCGCCCGACGCCGCCATGGTGATCTGCCCGTTGGTCGGCGAATAGGTGATATCGAACGTGCCCGACGCCGTCGAGGTAATCGTGTTGACCCCCTGGTTATAGGTGATGGTCCCCGCCGCGCTCGACATCGGGGTAATGTTGCCCTGGGTCGCGAAGACGCGGGTCCCGGTATAGCTGGTCACCGTGTTGGGAAAGCTGGTCGAACGGTTGCTGATTTGATTGAGCGTGTTTTGCAGTTGTTTCGACATCTCATCGACCTGCGACTGCATATTCGGGATGACGTTGTCGCGCATGTTGATCAGCGACGCCATTTCGCCCGACCCGATCTTGCCGTCCATCACCGTATTGTCCAGCGTGATCGGATTGAACTGCCCCCCGGCCTGGGTCATCCAGGCTTGAGTGACGGACACCGCCGCGTGGGTCATGGTATCGGCCGTACTATCGAGCAGCGGCACGCCCGAGGCGGTATAAACCACCATCGACCCATCATTGCGCTGATAGTACTGGATGTTCAGTAACTTGGACAAATTGGTCAGGGACTGATCCCGCTGATCCGCGAGATCCGCCGTCGAGGTGCCGATCGCCGTATTGCGGACGATGCTCTGATTCAGGGTGTAAATGTTCTGAACGTCGGCATTGACCTGGGTGACGTCCGCCGACAATTGCTGATCCGCCTGAATTCGCAGCGCCTGCAAGCTGGTGGTCATCGTGTTGAGTTGGGTCGTGACGTCGCTGACCGACGACACCGTGCTCGACTGCTGTGCCGCCGACGTCACATTCGACGACAGGGCCGAAAAGGACGATGCCATGCTCTGCAAGGTGTCGGCGATCGAGGTGCCGTCGCCGACCTGACCGAACAGATTCTCGATCTGCGGATAATAGTTCTGGTCCGAATTAATCTGGCCCATCGTCGAGGTTTCGGCGCGGATTTGCTTAAGCAGCCCTTCATCAACCTCACGGATGGTCGTTCCAGCCTGGACCCCCGCCCCGCTGCCGGCCAGAACCACCGAACTTTGGTTCAGGGTCTTGCGCGTATAGCCGACCGTATTAACGTTGACGATATTGTCCGACAGAACGCTGAGCTGGGTCTGATTGGTCATCAGCCCGGAAAGCGCCGTGCTCAGGGAAAGATTGAGCGACATGGCCGAGATCCTTCTAGGTCAGAATATCTTGTTGAGGGCGAGGGATTTCCTCACGGCCTCGGACGGCGCGGATTCGAAAGCACCTTTTCGTCCATAGCTGACGGTATTGACGGCGTTCTTCTTGGCCGCCTTGACCATCGTATCCATCACCCGTTGGCACGCCGTGATCTCGGCCCGCAGCTTCAGGCTGTTTTCCAGCGCCAATTGCCCGAGTTGACGGCCCTTGGCGCGCAGCTCCTCGACCTGTTCCGGCGTCAATTCCTCGAGCACCAAGGGCTTTTCGATCATCGGTAGCACGGTCTTCAAATACATCTGGGCCAGCGCGGCCTTGTTGTCGGCCAACTCGCGGATGGTTTGGGCATCGTGGCGGGCCAAGGCGTCGTTCTCGACCTCGAGCAGTTCGCACAGCGTGCTCACCACCCAAACCAGATCCTCATAGGACAGGACGGGATCGCTCATGATGCCCCCGGATCGTTTCTGTGTTCTTGGGCATGCAGCAGGCTCCTGGCGACCGCGTCGGCGATGCCGACACCGTGCGTGCTTTGCGCCATCATCTTGCCGTACTGCTCCAGCAGCATCGGACGGAAGCTTTCCTCGGCGCTGCCGCCGCCGAACCAGCCATCGCTTTTAATGCCTTCGAACATGTGCTGGAACATCTGGGTCATGAACATCGCCTCGAACTGCTGGCCGGTCTTCTTGGCCTGCTGCGGCGTCACCACATGGGTGCCGATCGGGGAACCGGCGGTGGCCGTTCTCGCGGCCATGTCGAGAGAGAGGGCGTCGGCTGTCATCACATCACCTCGATATCGGCTTGTAGGGCTCCGGCGGCCTTGATCGCCTGAAGGATCGGGATCATGTCGCGCGGACCGATGCCCAACGCATTGAGACTGGCGACCAACTCTTGCAGGGTCACGCCATGCTGCATGACCGCCAGCTTGTTCTGCTGCCCCTCATCGACTTGAATGTCGGTGCGGTCGACGGTCTGGGTCGTGCCGGTGGTCGAGAACGGCGAGGGCTGCGACACCTGCTGGGTTTCGGTGACCCGGATGGTCAACTGCCCCTGGGCGATCGCCACCGTCGAAATCCGGACATTCTCGCCCATCACGATGGTGCCGGTGGCTTCATCGATCACCACCTTGGCGACATGATCGGGCTCGACGCGAAGCTGCTCGATGTCGGTGATCATGCCGACCACGTCGGTTTTGTAATTGCCGGGAACCGTCACCAGAATGGTGGCCGGATCGGTCGGCCGTGCCGCGTCGCTTCCCAGCAACGCGTTGACCGCCTCCGCGACGCGGCGCGCCGTGGTGAAATCGGGATTGCGCAGCGAGACCTTGACCGATTCCAGATGGGTCATCTCGAACGGGATCTCGCGTTCGACGATCGCCCCGTTGGCGATCTTGCCGCCGGTCGATACCCCCTTGGTCAAGGTCGCGGCGTTACCGGTCACGGTCAAGCCGACCCCGGCCACCGCGCCTTGCGCCACCGCATAGATCTCGCCGTCGGCGCCGACCAGCGGCGTGACCAGAAGCTGGCCGCCCATCAGCGAGGTGGAATCGCCCAGCGCCGAGACGCTGACATCGATCCGCCCGCCCTGATGGCTGAACGGCGGCAACACGGCGGTGACCATCACGGCGGCGATGTTCTTGGGGTCGAGCGTCACCGCGCCGGTTTTGTCGCGGATGTTGACACCCAAGCGTTCGAGCATGCCGACCAGGGATTCCTGGGTAAACGGCGCGTTCTGGAGTTTATCGCCGGTGTTCTTCAGGCCCACCACGAGGCCATAGCCGACCAGCATATTGTCGCGCACGCCTTCGAAATCGGCGATGTCCTTGATGCGCGACGCCCCGAACGCCGCCTGTGGCAGGATCAGCCCCGCCGCCACGAAGGCGGACGCGATAAACCGGACAAGGCGGTAGGAACGGATCATGGGAGCCTCGGTGACCTTTGAGGGCAAAACTGTGCGGATACGCCGTTGCAGATCGCGTGCCAAAGAATGAATTCGGTAATATCAAGGCTCTGCGCGGCGCATGGCCACCGCCGCCGCCGCCCCCGGCAGATTTTGCCGGGCAAAAGAACGGCTTGGCTTGTCCCCGTCCTCGCCGCTACAATGCGGCCGCGTCCTTTTATT
Organism: uncultured Rhodospirillaceae bacterium; assembly: GCA_903899885.1. Classification (GTDB taxonomy): domain Bacteria; phylum Pseudomonadota; class Alphaproteobacteria; order Rhodospirillales; family Magnetospirillaceae; genus CAIULK01. Next base: position 20,868 of record CAIULK010000147.1, on the reverse strand, counting down.
TTGAGATTGCCCGCGCCATGAAAGTTTCCGGCGTCGGTTCGGGGTCGTCCGTTTCAGGCTCCAAGCGAACCGACAAGACATCGAGCGACAAAGGCATGTTCCGCCAGGCTCTGGTCGAGGCGATGGACGGCGTCGAGGAGCCCGCCCTGGTCGAGGCGCCGTCGGCGGCCGGGATGATCGAAGGCCTGTTCGCCGTGCAAGCGGCGGGCGACGCCCTGGACCGCGGGACACGGCGGCGCGTGGTGCAGCGCGGCGAGGAAATCCTCGACCGCCTGGAGGATATCCGCCACGGCTTGCTGCTGGGCACAGTGCCCAAGGACAAGCTGGTTTCGCTGGCGCAGATGATGCGCGCGCGGCGCGAAACCTGCTCGGACCCCCGCCTGGCCGGCCTTCTCGACGAAATCGAACTGCGGGCCGAGGTCGAACTGGCCAAATTGTCCCGCTGAACCGGTTCACATTGTTACGGCCCTCTTGCGGCGAGCGGCGCGCATCCATATATTCCGCAGCACGTTTGATCACGCGCCGCTTCGGGAGCACCGGATGACCGCCACCCTGCCGCCGGATTATCGTCCTAACGAGGACGAGCCCTTCATGAACGACACCATGAGGGAATATTTCCGCCAGAAGCTTCTGCACTGGCGCGCCGAACTGTTGCGCGAATCCGACGAGACCCTGGCCCATTTGCAAGAAGGCGGCGCGCAGGAAGCCGATCTGGCCGACCGCGCCTCGACCGAGACCGACCGCGCCTTGGAACTGCGCACCCGCGACCGCGAACGCAAGCTGATTTCGAAAATCGATGCGGCGATCGAGCGGGTTCACGACGGCTCCTACGGCTATTGCGAGGAAACCGGCGAACCGATCGGCATCCGCCGCCTGGAAGCCCGCCCGATCGCCACCCTGTCGATCGAAGCGCAGGAACGGCACGAGCGCCTCGAGCGGACCCACCGCGAGGACTAACCTCTCCCCTTTTTCCGCACGACTGCTTCAGGTCTTCACCTTATAGGTGAAGATTCCGCTGATGCATACGCGTCCGTTATTGCTTTTTCCATAAAATTGCCTACAAACACGCCTCATAACACAAATGCGTAACAATTAGGCACGACGAGGAAACGCAATGTCCGAGCCCGAACGCATCTTGGAATTAACCCAAACCGTCTACGAGATCGCCACGGCCAAGGTCCGCGCGATCAAGGAAATCACCGGCACCACCCGCATCTTGTCCCTGAACGCGCTGATCGAAGCGACCCGGGCGGGTGAAGCGGGGCGCGGCTTCGCCGTCGTCGCCAACGAGGTGAAAAACGTTTCGGACAGCATCAATGTGGTCACCCAGTCGCTGGAAACCGACTTGGCCTCGACCATTCAGGATTTGATGACGCTGGGCGAATCGATGGTGTCCGAGATGCGCGGCTCGCGCCTGACCGATCTGGCCCTCAACATGATCGAAATCATCGACCGCAACTTGTATGAGCGCTCGTGCGACGTCCGCTGGTGGGCGACCGATTCGGCGGTGGTCGATTGCTTGGCCGATCCCAGCCCCGAACGGATCGGCTTCGCGTCAAAGCGTTTGGGCGTCATCTTGGATTCCTACACCGTCTATCTCGATCTTTGGGTCGCCGACCGCGACGGCCGGGTGATCGCCAACGGACGCCCGCACCGTTACGGCGGCGCGGCCGGCGGCAACGTCTCGAACGAAGCTTGGTTCCGCGAGGCAATGGCCTGCCGCGACGGCACCGAATTCGCGGTCGCCGACGTCGGCATCAACCGGGGGCTCGACAATGCGCAGGTTGCCACCTACGCCACCGCAATTCGCGAGGGCGGCGACGTCAACGGCCGCCCCCTGGGCGTGCTGGGCATATTTTTCGACTGGCAGCCGCAGGCCAAGGCCGTGGTCGAGGGGGTGCGGCTGCGCGACGAGGAACGAGCCGCCACCCGTTGCCTGCTGCTCGACCGTCGCCACCGGGTGATTGCCGCCTCGGACGGAATCGGCGTTCTCAGCGAGGAAATCGGCCTGACACCGACGGGCGGCCTGCGCGGATCTTATATCGACGATAGCGGCCGGATCATCGGTTATGCCCTGACGCCGGGTTATGAAACCTATCAGGGGCTGGGCTGGTACGGGGTTATCGTCCAACGGCCCTCGGCCGAAATGCCACACTCGGGCAAAACGCTTCAATAACGAGGGCCGAGCGGGTTACACTCGCCGGATGCGGCGCGGTTTGATCACTCTTGCTGTTTTCCTGGCCTTAAGCGGCGTGGCGTCGGCCGAGTCGCTGGAGGGGGACCCTCGCGTCGTCGCCTGGGCCTGGAGCTTCGCGGCCGGTGACGCGGGCGGTGTGTTGAAATCGGTCGAGGCGGACCTGGCCTCGCCGACGCCCAGCCCGTTGGCCGCCGATATCCGGGCCCGCGTGCGGGTAACCCTCGGCCTTGACGCCGAACCGGGCGACAGCGCCGACGACCGGGCCGCCCGCCTGGCTTCCGTGCCCCCCGAACGGGTTCAAAATCCCCGTCAAGCTCTTGATCTGGCCGAGGATGCCCGGTCGCTTGAGCGTTTCGATCGGACCGGGCGCTACACCGCCGCCGCCCAAACCCTCGACCCGGAGGGATTTCGTCCCCCCGCCCCAGCAACCCCGGTCGTCGAGCAGCTGTCCATCGGGCGGGCGTGGCTGGCCCTGCATCCGCGCGATTCGGCGGCATGGGCCTTCACCGGGCGGCAGTTGATGACGCTGGAACGCTACGACGAAGCCGCCCAAGCCTTCGCGCGGGCCGACGCGCTGTATCCCTTTGCCGCCGATGGGCATATGCGGGCGGTCGCCCTGATCCGGTTGGGCCGGATGGAGGATGCCCGCACCCTGATCCAAGACACCATCGCCCATCTGGTTTCGGCGGGCGAACCGGCACGGCGGCGCACCTTGCACGAACTTGCCACGGCGCTGCTCGACGCCGGGGAACTGGGCCGCGCCCGCGCCCTGCTGGCCGATACCGGCGCCGACGTGCGGCTGCTGACCGACTTTGGGCGATTGGAACTGGCCTCGAACCGCCCGGCCGAGGCGATCGGACCGCTGCAACGGGCGGTGGCCCTGCCGCATGCCCCGGCCCAAGCCCGCATCTTGCTGGTCCGCGCCTGGACGGCGGCGGGCAAGCCGGTGCGCGGCTGGCAAAGTTTCAAGGACCTGCGCGGCAAGGCGCCGCTCACCGATCCCGCCTGGGCCGCCGCCGGGATCGAAGCCCTGGAAACCCTGGGCGATCACGCCAACGCCGACGAACTGGCCGACGAGGCCCTGTCCGTCAACCCCAACTCACCCCGTCTGCTGCATCTGCGGGCCTTGACCTTGGCCGGATTGGGGGCGCCCAGCCGTGCCGCCAACTGGGCCGCCAAGGCCGAGGCGGCGGCCCCGCCGTCGCCGCCCGCCGTGGCCGAGGCCGAGACCTTGGGCGGGCAAGCCTGCGCCCAAGCCGCCGCATCGGTCCTTCAAGCCTGGAATTGCGCGCAAATCCGCGCCGACGACATTGCGGCCACCGACCGGCTGTTCCAGCCCGAATTCCGCGCGGTCCTGGGAACACCCCGGGTGTTCGCCCGCCTGAACGATTTGGCCGATCGCAATCCGTTCGATCCCCGGCGCCAAACCGTGGCGCTGGATCGGCACGCCGGACCCGGCGGCAGCCCGGTTCTGGCGATGGCGCATGCGCTGGCCCTGGAACGGATTTCCGACGGACGGCATGCCCGCGAGGTTCGTACCCAAGTGATCAACCGGCTGGCGGCGATCGGGCGCATCGCCGACCTCGACCTAAAGGAAAACCGGATCGTGCTGGAGCGGCCGGACGGCAGCCGGCTGGAAGCGGTGTATCACCCGTTGAGCGGGCGGCTGATCCGCCTGGCGGACCGGGGCGTTACCCGCGCCGCGCACTGGGACCCGGCCGGAATCCGCCTGAACGACCTGACCGGCGGCACCGGCGGCCAACTGAGCGTGACCTGGAACGGCCCCCGCGTGACGGTGCTGGAGAAAACCGGCCCCGATGCTTTCCGCGCCGAACTGGGCGGCGACGGCACTGTCCAAAACATCGTCACCCAACTCCGCCCCGAGGCGGCGCAAGCGGCCTACAACGCCGCCGTCCAGGCCATCGCCGCCTGGGCCGAAGGGGATTTGGAACGGCTGCAATAATCCCCTCCGGTGGCCTCTGGGCGAAACTTACCCCCGCGCCCACTTGGCCAGACGCATGCGCAGCGCGTTCAGCTTGATGAAGCCTTGGGCGTCGCGCTGGTCGTAGACCGAGTCTTCCTCGAACGTGACGAAGTCGAGCCGGTACAGCGATTTCGGGCTTTTGCGCCCGGCGGTGATGATGTTGCCCTTGTACAGCTTCAGGCGCACCGTGCCTTCGACATGGGCCTGGGTCTCATCGACCAGGGCTTGCAGGGCTTGGCGTTCCGGGGTGAACCAGAACCCGTTATAGATCAGCTCGGCATAGCGGGCGGTCATCTCGTCCTTCAGATGGCTGGCACCACGATCCAGGGTGATGCTTTCGATCGCGCGGTGCGCCCAGTACAAGATGGTGCCGCCGGGGGTTTCATAGACGCCGCGGCTTTTCATGCCGACGAAGCGGTTTTCCACCAAATCCAAGCGCCCGATGCCGTTGCGCCCGCCGATCTGGTTGAGCTTGGTCAACAAGGCGGCCGGGGACAAGTTTTCCCCGTTGATCGCCACGGCGTCGCCCGCCTTGAACTCGATCTCGATATATTCGGGTTTGTCCGGGGCCTTTTCCGGGCTGACCGACAGCCGGAACATATCCTCGTCGGGTTCGACCCACGGATCTTCCAGCGCCTTGCCTTCATACGAGATGTGCAGCAGGTTGGCGTCCATCGAATAGGGGGCTTCGCCGCGCTTGTCCTTGGCGATCGGAATCTGGTGCTGCTCGGCGTATTCGATCAACTTGGTCCGGCTGGTCAGATCCCATTCGCGCCACGGCGCGATGACCTTGATTTCGGGCTTGAGCGCGTAATAGCCCATTTCGAAGCGGACCTGATCGGTGCCCTTGCCGGTGGCGCCGTGGCACACCGCGTCGGCGCCGACCTGATTGGCGATTTCGATCTGGCGCTTGGCGATCAAGGGCCGCGCGATCGAGGTACCCAGCAGATAGCAGCCTTCATACAGCGCGTTGGCGCGGAACATCGGGAAGACGAAGTCGCGGACGAAATCCTCGCGCAGATCCTCGATGAAGATGTTTTCGGGCTTGATGCCCAGCGTGATCGCCTTGGCGCGGGCGGGCTCCAGCTCCTCGCCTTGACCCAGATCGGCGGTGAAGGTCACCACCTCGCAGCCATAATTGTCCTGCAACCAGCGCAGAATGATCGAGGTGTCGAGACCACCCGAATAGGCCAGCACCACCTTCTTCACATTGCCCTTCATCGCGACCGTCCTCGATGCATTGGAAAACCGGCGGGACTATAGACCAAGCCCATGCCCCCCGCCAACCCGGACGAACGGCAACCCTGCCCGGCTATTCGCAATGCCCTTGCGAGGCCGCGCCGCACACCCGCCCGTCGGTCCACACCGCGCCACCCAGTTTGGCGTGAATGAACAAGGTGGCGCCATCCATCTTGGCGCCCCGGAAATCGGCGCGACCAAGGTCGGCGCGGGTGAAATTGGCGCCCCGCAGATTGGCGCCCGCGAAATTGGCCCCGTTCGCTTGGGCGGCGAAGAAACTGGCCCCCGGTAAATCCGCCTGGCGGAAATCGGCTTGGCTGGTGTCGGCGGTTTGAAACACGACGGAAGCCAGCTTGGCGCCCCGGAACACCGCGCCCTTCAGATTGGCGGCCTCGAAGGTGCCCTCGGTGAGGTCGCGGCCGGAAAAATCAGCGCCGTGCGCATCGCTCCAATTGCACAGGCCAGAGGCGCGGCAATCGCCGTCCTTGGCGTGGACGGTCCCAGCGGCAAGCAGAACGGCGGCGCACACGGCCACGAAGCGGATCATCGGCGTTTCCCTCCCAGGGCGGTGGGCCACGTTAGGCGCATCGGAAAAGGCCGGACTTGACGATGATCAATACCCCGCTTGTCGCCGCAAGGCATCCATCCGAAATGAAGGGATTGACCGAGAAGTAAAGAAGGAGGTTAATATCGATACGGGGGAGGAATGATCTGAGTAAAACGCGGAAAAAGGCCTAAAAAAATGGATAAAATTCTCTCGATCGCGGTTGCATCGATCTTCGTCGCGGCCTCCGCGTTTGCCGCCCCCGCCGTGGCCGCATCCAGTCAAGATGCCGAGGACGGCGTGGCGATGAAGGCGACATGGTATGGCCCCGGCTATATCGGCAAGCCGACCGCCAATGGCGAGAAATTCGACGGCAAACGGCTGACGGCGGCTCATCCCACCTTGCCGCTGGGCTCACGCGTGCTGGTGCGCCTCAAGAACGGGCGCGGGGTGGTGGTCAGCATCACGGACCGTCCGGCCGTCGATGTGATCGACCTGTCGCGCTCGGCGGCGCGCGTCCTGCACCTGTTGGGCAAGGGGCACGACATGGTGCGCATCCAGGTTCTGTCGATGTCGGATGACGGCTGAGGCCGACGCGGATAAGGGGCGTTGCTGAACGCCCACTACTCCGCCGCGACGTGGAACGCGTAATGCACCTCGATTCCCGGATGGTCGAACAGGGCCAGCGCCTCGTTGATTTTCGCCACCGAGAATTTACTCAGCTTTCCGCACAGCAAGTCCGAGACCCGGGCTTGATCCCACCCCTCGCCTAGCCGCTCGGCAATCTCGGCCTGGGTTAGGCCACTGCCTTGGCGGCCAATTCCTCGGCCAAAGGATCGCCCAGTTCCTCGAAAAACCGCCGGACCGCATTTCCCGCAGACATACTTGCCCCTACCAATTCCCCGGCTTCACCGCCGCATACGACCCCTGATAGGTGATCTCCGCCCCCAGCGCCTTCGCCGCCCGCCAGACCCAGCGGGGGTCGTCGAGGAAGCCGCGGCCGATGGCGATCAAATCGGCCTTGCCTTCGGCCAATATCTTTTCGGCCTGTTGCGGGGTTTGGATCATGCCGACGGCACGCACGATCAGGGTGGTTTCCTCGCGGATGCGTTCGGCCAAATCGACCTGATAGCAAGGGCCGGTGGGAATGGCCGCCCCCTCGACCACGCCGCCCGAGGACACGCAGGCATAATCGATCCCTGCGTCGCGGAAGGCCTTGGCATAGATCACCGCCTCGTCCAGCGTGAAGCCGCCTTCCACCCAGTCGGTGGCGCTGATGCGGATGCCCAGGGGCTTGTCCGCCGGCCACACGGCGCGGACCGCCTTGATAACCTCCAGCGGAAACCGCATCCGGTTGTCGAGATTGCCGCCGAAATTATCGGTGCGATGATTGGACAGGGGCGACAGGAACTGGTGCAGCAGATAGCCATGCGCCGAATGCAGCTCGATCGCGTCGAAACCGGCCCGCAGCGCCCGCTTGGCCGCCTGCACGAAGGCGGCGCGCAGGTGGTCAAGGTCGGCGGCCTCCGCCGCGTGGGGCGTTGGCCAGCCTGGGGCGAAGGGGATGGCCGAGGGGGCCACGGTCGTCCAGGCGGGATTGGCGCCGTCCGCCCCCTTGCGGCCGGAATGGCCCAGTTGGATGGCGATCTTGCTGTCGCCGAACGATTTCAAAGCCGCCACCAGCCGGGTCAGGGCGGCCTCGGTCGCGTCATCGTGCAGCGACAGGCAGCGCGGGCTGATCCGCCCCTCGGGCGACACGCCGGTCGCCTCGATCACGATCATCCCCGGCCCCGAGGCGGCAAAGGCGCCGTAATGCTGCAGATGCCAATCATTGGCGATGCCGTCCGCCGCGCGGTACTGGCACATCGGCGCCACCGCGATCCGGTTGGGCAAACGAACGTCACGCAAGGTCAGCGGCGAGAACAACTGCGGTTGGTTCATGGTCTTACCCTCGATGGGATGGCGTCCAAGTGATATCGAAGCCCTCCGCCTCGGTTCTTGCAAGCACAAAGAGAAAATCCGACAAGCGGTTCAGCCAGATCAAGCCGCCCTCGGGCACCGGTTCATGCTGCGCCAGTTGCGCGAAGCCCCGTTCGGCGCGCCGCGCCACGGCGCGCGCCAAATGCAAATGCGCCGCCGCCTCGGTGCCGCCCGGCAGCACGAACGAGGTGAGAGGCTTCAGCACGGCGGTGCGCCGGTCGATCTCGACCTCAAGCCACAAGGGATCGGGCGCGTTACGATCGGGTTCGGGAATGCACAGGGCACCGCCCAGATCGAATAGTTCGTTTTGAACGCGCCGCAGCAAATCGCCCGCATCCGGGCCGCAGTGAAGGCGGGCGACGCCGATTTGGGCGTTCACCTCGTCCAAATCGCCCAGCAACGCGATACGCGGGGCGAACTTGTCAACCCGGGTTCCGTCACCAAGCGAGGTCTTGCCACGGTCGCCGCCCCGCGTGGTGATCCGGTCCAAACGGAACATCTGGCAAATTCTCCGTCCCGTGATCGCTTGGAATCCACTATACTCTCGTCCATGCGTCTGTCGCCTACCCTCAGCCTCTATATCGGCCGCCAGTTTTTGGCGGCTTTCGCGTCGATCCTGCTGGTGATCATGGGCATCATCTTGCTGTTCGACATCATCGAATTGATTCGCCGTGCCGCCGGGCACGATGGTGCGGGCATCGGCATGATTCTGGCCATGGCGCTTTTAAAGCTGCCGCAGATGACCCACACCATTCTGCCCTTCGCGGTGATGATCGGCGCGATGGTCGCCTTTTGGCGGCTGACCCGCACGCATGAACTGGTGGTGGCCCGCGCCGCCGGGGTATCGGTGTGGCAGTTCCTGGCCCCGGTGTTGATCGCCGTGATGGGGCTGGGGATTTTCGAACTGACCCTGTTCAACCCGCTGGCGGCGGCGACCTATTCCCGCTACGAGCATTTGCAAGACCAAGTCTTGCAGAACAAAAGCAGCGATATCGACGTGTCGGAAGTGGGGTTGTGGCTGCGCGAAGGCTGGGGCGACCCCGCCCAGGGCGGCCAGTTGGTGGTCCATGCCGAGGATGTCCGGCAAGACCGGCTGATCTTGAACCTGCGCGACGTTCACATTTTTTTCTACGACAAGCCGGACCATTTCACCCGCCGGATCAGCGCCGGGGTGGCGGTCCTGGAGAAAGGCGCCTTCGTTCTGGACGACGTGTGGGTGATGGAACCGGGCCTGGCGCCACAGCACCAAGACCACATGACCCTGCCCACGACCTTGACGCTGGAACGGGTGCACGACAATTTCGCCTCGCCGGAAACCCTGTCGTTCTGGCAGTTGCCCGGCTTCATCGCCTTTTTCGAAAAGGCCGGATTCTCGGCGCCCAAGCACCGGATGTATCTGCAATCCCTGCTGTCCTCGCCCTTGCTGTATTGCGGCATGGTGCTGGTGGCGGCCTTGTTCTCGCTTCAGCCCAATATGCGCTCGGGCGGGTTGATGGGGGCGGATCGGCGGCGGCATCGCGGCGGGATTCGCCTTTTACTTCTTCTCGAAGGTGATCTATGCCTTCGGTCTGTCGCAAACCGTTCCGCAGTTCCTGGCGGCCTGGGCACCGGCCTGCATGGCCTGTTTCGCCGGGCTAGGCGGTCTTTTCCATCAAGAGGATGGCTGATTTCATGCTTCCCGTCGTTCGCTTTCAAAAGGGCCGGTCGCGCCGGTTCCGCACCGGTCACCCGTGGGCTTTTTCCAACGAAGTCGACATGACCCCCGAGGTCAAGGCCCTGCCGCCCGGCAGCCTTGTGCAGTTGATCGATGCGGGCGACGAAAAGCTGGGCACCGCCACCTTCAATCCGCATTGCCTGATCGCCGCCCGGGTGATCTGCCGCGACCCGACCAAGGCGATCGACGTGGATTTCCTCGCCACCCGCTTGGCGCTGGCGCGCAATCTGCGCGACGATCTGTTCGGCCATCCGCATTACCGCCTGATTCATTCCGAGGCCGACGGCTTGCCGGGCCTGATCATCGACCGTTACGGCGATGTCGTCTCGGTGCAGGCCAACACGGCGGGGATGGAGCTGCTGGAACCGGTGATCTTGGCCGCGCTTGACCGGGTTCTGGACCCCCGCGCCGTGCTGATGCGCAACGACAGCCCGGTGCGCGGGCTGGAGGGCTTGGCCCTGGAACGCCGCGTCGCCAAGGGCACGCTGGACGGTCCGGTCGAGCTGATGGAAAACGGTCTGCGCTTCCTGGCCGATCTGGGCGAGGGGCAAAAAACCGGCTGGTTTTTCGACCAACGCGACAACCGCGCCTTTGCCGCCACGCTGGCCAAGGGCCGTACCGTGCTGGATCTGTACAGCTATGCCGGGGGCTTCGCCGTCGCCGCCGCCAGCGCCGGGGCCACGGCGGTCACCGCGGTCGATCGCTCGGCCGAGTGTTTGGAACTGGCGGAACAGTCGGCGAAGCTGAACGGGCTGTCGATTCAAACCGTGCGCGCCGAGGTGTTCGCCGAAATGGAACGGTTGGCGGCGGGCGGTCATAAATTCGGCCTGGTCGTCGCCGACCCGCCGGCCTTCGTCAAAAGCCGCAAGGATCTGGGGGTTGGGGCGAAGGGCTATCGCAAGATGGCGCGGCTTGCGGCGGCCCTGGTCGAACCGGGCGGTTTTCTGGTCACCGCGTCCTGCTCGCACCACATGCCGCTGGACCGCTTCATCGAGGAAATCACCCACGGCCTGGACACGGCGGGCCGCAGCGCCCGCATCCTGCGCATCGCGGGCGCCGGACCCGACCATCCGCTGCACCCGCATCTGCCGGAAAGCGCGTATCTTAAGGCGATGGTGATGCAGGTCGATTGACCCCCCGTATTGCGTTTGGCACTACATCGGGTTATGGTGAGGGGGATGGAGGTTCCCATGTCCACGCTTGCCGCCCGTAAAGACCATCCCTTGTCGCTGCGTCTGCCCGATGCCGATCTTGCCCTGATCGACCGGGCGGCGGGGCTGCGCGGGCGGTCGCGAACCGATTTCATGCGGGACGCCGCCGTTCGTGCCGCGGAAGAGGCGTTGATGGAAACGGCCTTGGTGCGCATGACCGACGAGGGATTCGCCCATTTCACGGCGGTTCTTTCTGCTCCGGCCGCACCGGTCGCCGCGATGGTCGAGCTGCTCCGTCGGCCCGCCCCCTGGGACTCGTGACTCGCTTTCGGCCCCGGAACCCTTAAACGCGGCGCACGATGTGTCGGCGTTCGAGTGCGGCAAGCCGATGCTGGACCGCTGGCTGAAAACCCGCGCGCTTTCCAATCAGGAAAAGGGCTTCACCGTCGTTTTGGCCGTGCATGTGGCCGGACGAGTGGTCGGCTATTACGGATTGGCGCCGACCGCGGTGGTCCCGGCCGTTTTGCCCCGGCGGATCAAAACCGGGCAGCCCCCTGATCCGGTGCCCTGCCTGCTGCTGGGCCAGTTGGCGGTCGATCGCGACTGGGCCAAGCGCGGAATCGGCACCGGGCTGGTGCGCCATGCCTTGATCCGCTCGGTTCACGGCGCCCGGTTGATCGGCGGCCGGGCGCTGCTGGTCAAGGCGATCGACGCCGACGCGGCAGCCTTCTGGCGGCGTCGGGGATTCTTGGAAACCAAGGACGATCCGATGCTTTTGGTCCGATCCTTCGCCGATATCGCCGCGTCTCTGACCGAGGCCGGTTCCGGGGTTAGTTGAAGACCGATTTCAGCGTGATCGCGTGGCCGCGCGTCATTTCGTCGGCGGTCATCGGGGCGCGGCCGGGCCGCTGCACGCGGGTTAGTGCCAAGGCGCCTTGGCCGCACGCCACCACCAGCGGTGCCGCCAGCAGGGTTCCGGGCGGACCCGAGCCCTCCACCGCCCGCGCCGCCAGCACCTTCAGCCGTTCGCCGTCGGGCAACAGGCACCACGAGCCCGGCCAGGGATCGAAGGCGCGGATCATCCGCGCGAGGTCCTCGGCCGGTCGGGTCCAATCCAGCCGCCCCTCGTCCTTGTCCAGTTTCTTGGCGTAGGTAACGCCGTCGGCCGGTTGCGGCGTGGCGGTCAGGCGGCCCTGTTCCAGTTCATCAAGCGCCGCGACGATTTGCCGCGCGCCGATCGCCGACAAGGCATCATGCAGGCTTTGCCCCGTGGTCTCGGGCGTGATCGGGGTGCGTTCGACCGACAGCATGGCGCCGGTATCCAGGCCCTGATCCATTTGCATGATGGTCACGCCGGTTTCCAAATCGCCCGCCTCGATCACCCGTTGGATCGGAGCGGCGCCGCGCCAGCGCGGCAGGATCGAGGCGTGAACGTTCAGGCAGCCCAGCCGGGGCGCGGTTAGAACCGGAACCGGCAAAATCAGGCCATAAGCCGCCACCACCGCCACGTCGAGGTCCAAGGCCGCGAAGGCCGCCTGTTCCTCGGCCGATTTCAGGCTTTTGGGAGTGCGGACGGGAATGCCGCGCTGGTCCGCCAACGCATGCACCGGCGAGGGCCGTTCCTTGTGCCCGCGCCCGGCCGGGCGCGGCGGCTGGCTGTAGACACAGACCACATCGTGTCCCGCCTCTAAAAGCGCGGCCAAGACCGGTACCGAGAAATCCGGGGTTCCCAGAAAGGCGAGTTTCACTCCTCCTCGTCCTTCCGGGCCTTGGTCAGCTTGCGCAGGATCATGTTGCGCTTCAAGGACGACAGATGGTCGACGAACAGCACGCCGTTCAGATGGTCGATTTCGTGCTGAACCACCACCGCCAGCAGGCCATCGGCATTGATCTCAAGCGTTTTCCCCAGGGCGTCCATGAAGCGGGCCCGCACCGCCTGGGGCCGCAGCACCTCGGCGTAATGTTCGGGCACCGACAGGCAACCTTCCTCGTAGCTTTTCATCTCGTCCGAGGCCCAGGTGATCTCGGGATTGATCATGCGGATCGGGTTGCGGTCCTCCTCGGTGCGGGCGGTATCCATGACGATCACCCGCTTGCTCACCCCGATCTGGGGCGCGGCCAGCCCCAAGCCCGGCGCGTCGTACATGGTCTCCAGCATGTCGTCCATCAGGCGGACCAGATCGGCATCGATCAAGGTCACCAGATCGGCCTTGCGCTTTAAAATGGGATGAGGGGCGACGAGGATGGGAAGGCACGCCATCACGCTAACTCCGGGTCCTATAACAAAGAAGGAAGGCCCCCGCCGGGGGCCTTCCTAGAAAATGGGGAAACCAACGCCCGGCGTCAATCGTCGCGGCGCACGCCCATGAACTGAAGCAGGAAGATAAACAGGTTGATGAAATCCATGTACAGCGTCAGCGCGCCCATCACCGACTTCTTGGCGGCGATCTCGGAGCCGTCACCCTCCCAGTACATTTCCTTGATCTTCTGGGTGTCGTAGGCGGTCAGCCCGGCGAACAGCAGCACGCCCACCGCCGACATCACGAAGTGCAACATCGTGCTGGCCAGGAACATGTTGACCACCCCGGCGATGATCAGCCCCCACAGCCCCATGATCAGGAACGAGCCGAAGCCCGACAGATCCTTTTTCGTGGTGTAGCCATAGAGCGACAACCCGCCGAACGAGGCGGCGGTGATGAAGAACACCCGCGCCACCGAAACCCCGGTATAGCGCAACAGATAGGCCGACATCATCACGCCCATCAGACCGGCATAGACCCAGAACAACGCTTGGGCCGAGGCCACGCTCATCCGGTCGATGCGGGCGGCGAGATAGAACACCAAGACAACCGGCGCCAGCAGCACCACCCACTGCAAGGGCGTGCCGAAGATCGCCTGAAGCAGAACCGGCGACGACGCCACCAGCATCGCGACGATGCCGGTCAGCGCCAAGCCGGACGCCATATAGTTGTAGACGCCCAGCATATACTGGCGAAGCCCGACATCGATGCCGGCGGCCTCGGCCTGGGCGCGAGACATGTACCTGCGATCGGTTCCGAAAGCCATGACGTGTCCTTTGTTCTAAAAAGAAAAACCGTACACCTAAATATGGTCGGGTGCCCGGAAAAATCAAGTTACACACCGGTTAGGGAACCGGCCCTGGCCGGTTCCCTCGGTTCTTGTCCGCTTACAGAACGCCCGCGTGGCCCTTCAGCCAGCGCTCGTATTCGGTGGTCAGCATCGCGTGATGCTCGCGTTCCTCGGCGGCGAGTTCCTCGTAGAGGCGGCGCTCGACCGACCCCTTGGCCGCGATCCCCGCCCGTCCGGCGAAATAAATCTCGGCCGATTTCTCCAAGCCGATCGCCGTGCGGAACAAGGTGTCGGGATTGTCCGGCGCCCCTTCGACCCCGGCCCGCGCCGCCGCCACCTTGACGGTCAGCTCGCCCAGCACGGCGGTCGAGGACACATGGTAGCGCCGCACCAGCGTTTCCATATGCTCTTCCTCCATCGCCGCCAGCTTGCTGAACAGCTTGCGCAATTCGGGGTCCTTGGTGACCTCGCCCGCCCGGGCATAGAATTCCTGGCCGCCCATTTCGATCTCGAAGGCGGCGCGGATGGCTTCCAGCGCCGCGTCGTTGGCCCCGTCGGTGCCACCGGCCGCCGTCAGATGACCGCCGCACTGCGGGCAGGCGCCATAGGGGAAGGCGAATCCCTCGGCCACCTTGCCGCAACCGTCGCAACGCCACGACACGCTGGCCTCGGCGCAGCAGATATAGATTTCCTCGCCGTCCAGGGGGGCGCGGCATTTCGGGCAGACCGTGCCCAAGGCCGGGGCCGGAACGTAGCCCGCGACATCGGCGCCGGTCACCGGCCAATTCTCCTTGCCGGTGCTCAGCCACTGCGCGATGCCCAAGGCCGCCTTGCGGCCGGCGCTCATCGCCAAGATCACGGTCGAGCCGCCGGTGACGATATCGCCGCCCGCGAAGACGCCGGGCAGGTTGGTCGCCTGGGTGTTGTCGTCGGCGACGATGTAGCCCCACTTGTTCAGCGCCAAAGCGGGCGCCGACTGGCCGATGATCGGGTTGGCGTTGGTGCCCAGCGCATAGATCACTGTATCGCAATCAAGCTCGACGAACTCGTCGAGCGGGATCGGCTTGCGCCGCCCCTTGTCGTCGGGTTCGCCCAAGGCCATTTTCTGGACCTTCATGCCGCGCACGGCGCCCTCTTCATCGGTCAGGATTTCGACGGGGGTGTGCAGGAAGAAGAAGTCGATGCCTTCCTCCTTGGCATGGCGGATTTCCTCGATACGGGCCGGAGCCTCGGCTTCCGAGCGGCGGTAGACGCAGCGCACGGTGGGCGCGCCCAGGCGCTTGGCGACGCGCAGACAGTCCATCGCGGTGTTGCCCGCACCGATCACCACGACGCTTTGCCCCATGCTGATCGGGGTGTCGAGATAGGGGAAACGGTCGCCGCCCATCAGATTGACGCGGGTCAGGAACTCGTTGGCGGAATAGACTTGGCCCGCATATTCGCCGGGGATTCCCAGGAACGACGGGGCGCCCGCGCCGGCCGCGACGAACACCGCGTCGAAGCCGCGCTCGTTCAGCAATTGGTCGAGGGTGAAGGTCTTGCCGACCACCTTGTTGGTCTCGAACACCACACCCAGATCCTGAAGGCGCTGGATTTCGCGGTCGATGATGTCGCGCGGCAGACGGAAGGCCGGGATGCCGTATTGCAGCACGCCGCCCAGCACATGCAGGGCCTCATAGACCACGACGTCACAGCCGAAGCGCACCAGATCGCCCGCCGCCGACAGCCCGCCCGGACCCGAACCGACGATCGCCACCCGGCCGATTTTCTTGGCGAATTTCGGCGGGGTCGCCTTTTTCGGGCGCGCATGGTCGCCGACGAAGCGTTCCAGACGGCCGATCGCCACCGATTCGACCTTCTTCTTGATCACGCACTGCGCCTCGCACTGGGTTTCTTGCGGGCAGACGCGGCCGCAAATCGAGGGCAGCAGGCTGGATTCGTAGATCACGTCGAGCGCGCCGTCGAGGTCGCGCAGCAAAAGGCGCTGGATGAAGCGCGGAATGTCGATCGACACCGGGCAGCCGGCGATGCAGGTCGGCTTGTGGCATTGGATGCAGCGCTCGGCCTCGCGCAGCGCGTCCTCGATCGAGTAGCCGAGATTGACTTCCAGGAAGTTGCTGGCGCGTTCCTTGGCGTCGCGTTCCGGCATGTGGACCTGGGTGGGTTCCAGCGCCGAGAACTTTTTGTAGGTTTTCTTGCCTTCCTTGACCAGGATCTTGTCCAGATTACAGACGTGATCGAAGTCGGCGTTGGCTTGCTCTTCCTGGGTCTTGAAGCGCTTCTGGCGCAGGAACAATTCCTTGAAATCGACCTTGTGGGCGTCGAAATCGGGGCCATCGACGCAGGCGAACTTGACCTTGTCGCCCACCGTCACGCGGCACGAGCCGCACATGCCGGTGCCATCGACCATGATGGTGTTCAAGGACACCATGGTTTTCACGCCGTAGGAACGGGTCAGCTCGGCACAGGCGTGCATCATCGGCAAGGGGCCGATGGCGATCACCAGATCCGGCTTGTCGTTTTCCAGCACGTCCTTCAACGCGGCGGTGACGAACCCGGCGCGGCCATACGAGCCGTCATCGGTGCAGATCATTAGCCGGTCGGCGTGCTGGCGGAACTTGTCTTCCCAGAACACCAGATCCTTGCTGCGAAAGCCCATGATCGCGGTGGTTTCGTTGCCCGCCTCGGCAAAGGCGCGCAACTGCGGGAACACCGGCGCGACCCCCAGGCCGCCGCCGACGAACACCACATGCCCAACCTTCTCGACATGCTGCGGCAGCCCCAGGGGACCGACGAAATCGAGGAAGGTGTCGCCCTTGCGGTAGTGATCGCGCATCTCGCGCGTGGTCTTGCCCAACGCCTGGGTAACGGTGGTGATGGTGCCCTTTTCCCGATCGAAATCGGCGACGGTCAGCGGAATACGCTCGCCGCCTTCGTACAGGCGCAGCATGACGAAATGGCCGGGCTCGGCGGATTTCGCGACATCGGGAGCCAGAATCTCCCACAGGAAGGTGGTGTCGGAAAACGCTTCGTGCCGGACGATCGAGTACATGGGCCTACCCCGGAATTGTTATTTCGTTAAACCGGGGGACATTAGGCAATAACGATTCGAAAGTCGAGACCGGAGTGTTGGAAAAAACCTACCTGCCCTCGGCGGCGCGGCGAATCCGCTCCGCCCCCGTGACCCATCGCATTTTCGATAACAACACGGAAAATACGGCACACGCGATCATCGCCGTGCGCCATTATTTTTTTATTGCCACGTGCGCTTTAAGTGTATACATCGCCCGCAGCGAGCAGGGATGGCTGCCTTCTGCTTCACTCAATGGATAGGACGCTCCGCGCTAGTTCATTAGGCGTAGGCGACTTATGCTTTCGAGTTAGTGTTCGCAGCCGCCATCAATCAAGGATCTTGGTGCATGCTTTCCAATCTAAAGATTTCCGCCCGCTTGTTTCTCGGTTTCGTCGTTCTGATGGTGCTGCTGGCCGGGCTGAACGGGTACTCTTATTATTCAGCCTCGGCGTCGAGCGATTTGATCCGGGCGATCCTGCGGGCGCACTCGAATCAGGATATGGTGAGCGTGGTCGACCACCTCAATCTCGAAGCGCGGCGGAACCTGGGACGGTTCATCACCGAAGGCGATTCCGAGGCCTTGTCCACCTCGCAATCCCAGATCGCCCAGACGCTGAAGCTGATCGACGACACCATGCCCAACATCAAGGATCCCAAGCGCCGCCAGCAGGTGGAGACCGTAAGGGGCCTGGTGGCCGACCTTCCCCCGCTAATCCTGCGGATCAAGGACCTCAAGCCGTCGGGCAACCTCAACGCCGCGCTGGCCGATTACACGGCCCAGGCAAGCAAGATCGACGCCGCCATCGCGGCGGCCATCGAGGGGTTCAAGGCCAACGGCCGTTCCTGGGCCGAGCAGGCCTTGGAAAAAACCAGCATCGCCAGCCTGCTCGCCCAAGTGATCGGCATCGTCAGCACGCTTGCCGGCCTGGGCATCGCCTGGATGACGGCGCGATCGATCATCAGGCCGCTGGTTCTCTTGATGGGGGCGGTCACCCGGCTCGCCAACGGGCAAACCGGAACCGCCGTCGAGGGCGTGGATCGACGCGACGAGATCGGACCGCTGGCCAAGGCGTTGGAGGATTGGCGGGTCGGCATGATCGATACCGCCGAACGGCGCCGCCGCGAGAAAGACGAGATTGCCGCCCGCGAGGCGCGGCAACAGCGCATCACCAGCGCCACCTCGCGATTCGAGGAGATCATCGTTGTCATGCTCGACAAGATCAAGGCAGCGGTGGGACATCTGCATCAATCGGCCAACTCGATGTCGGCGAACGCGGAACAAACGCAGCGCCAAAGCGCCGCAGTGGCGGCGGCAACCGACCAAGCCACCGCCAATGTCGAAACCGTGTCGGCCGCCGGTTGCGAACTGTCCTCGTCGATCGGCGAAATTTCACGCCAAGTCGCCCAGTCGGCCGAAACCTCGCGGATGGCGACGTCCGAGGCGGCGGATGCGAAGACTAAAATCTCCGGCTTGGCCGTGTCGGTGCAGAAAATCGGCGATGTCGTCAATCTTATCAACGACATCGCCGCGCAGACCAATCTGCTGGCGCTCAACGCCACCATCGAAAGTGCCAGGGCCGGGGAAGCCGGCAAGGGCTTCGCCGTGGTGGCGAACGAGGTCAAGCATCTCGCGGGTCAAACCGGCCGGGCCACCGACGACATCGCCAACCAAATCAACACCGTTCAAAGCGAGACCCAAGCGGCGGTGGCGGCGATCGAGGACATCGCGCAAACCATCGCCCAGATCGATTCGATGTCGTCGGCCATCGCCAGCGCCGTCGAGCAGCAAGGCGCCGCCACCACCGAAATCTCGCGCAATGTTGAACAAGCGTCGCAGGGAACCCGGGAAGTGGCGGTCAATATCGCGGGCGTCGCCCAGGCGGCGGCGCAGACCGGGACCATGGCGCAATCCTTGGCACGGTCGGCCGACGATTTGCTGAGGGAAAGCGCCACCCTGGAACAAGCGGTCGGAACATTCCTGGCCGAGGTTAGGGCGGCTTAAGCGGAGCCCTACTCCGCCGCCTTCGTGCCGACGAGGCGGGAATGCAGGTCGCGCAGGCGGACCGGTTCGATCAGCGATAGGCGCCCGTCCAGGATCGCTTGCCGCTCGACATTGGTGACACCGTGGCTGCGGACTTCCTCGGGGTTCAGCGTTTCCAGACGCACCGCCACCTGACGCAACCGCTGCACGGTTCCCATCACGTTCGTGACATCGTTCAGGTCCATGAGGTGCCCCCCCGCGTGTTGCCGATCACGGAGGGTAACAGGAAGGCGAAACGAGGGTAATCGAGTCAACACCCTATTTGGTGAGACGCGACAGCTCTCCGGCGACGCGGGCGATCACTTCCTCCCAGTCGCCGGGCCAGCGTTGGCGAAACACCCGGGCGGTGGGATACCAGGGCGAATCCTCGCGCTTAAGCAGCCAGCGCCAGCAGCCGTCGAAACGCGACAGCACCCACACCGGTTTGCCCAGGGCGCCCGCCAGATGGGCGATCGAGGTATCGACGCTGACCACCAGATCCAGGTTCGCGATCAGGGCCGCGGTATCGCCCAGATCGCCGATCATCGGCATCGGATTCATCAGGGTCATGCCGGCGGGAGGCGAGTTCGCTTCGTCGGCGGCCGGCGGGTCCTTTTGCAGGCTGACGAAGGCGAGGTTGGGAATGTTGGCGAAATGGAACAGATCGGCCAGATGCAGACTACGCCGCCGGTCGATGCGATTGGCGTCGGGATCGTCGCGGCGCGGGTTGCCCGCCCACACCAAACCGGCCTTCACCACCTGTGGCGGCAGGGTCTCCAGCCCCCGGCGCCAAAGCTCCACCCGTTCGGGATCGGCGGTCAGATAGGGAATCTTGGCCGGAATCGTTTCCAACCGCGCCCCAAGGATGCGGGGAAGACTGAGCAGCGGGCAGTGGACATCGAAATCCGGCAACGAGGCTCCGAAAGGAAGCACGGCGACATCCTCGGCCAGCGAGCCCATCAACCCGGCCAACGCGGCCGGAGACTCGAACACGACGGAACCGCCAAAGCGTGCCGCCAAGCCCGGCAGGAAACGGCAGAATTGCAGCGAGTCGCCCAATCCCTGCTCGGCGGTGACCAAGAGCCTGCGTCCGGCCAAGGGCTCGCCGTTCCACAAGGGCTTGGGCAGCGCGCGGGGCGACTGACGGCCAACCTTCCAGCGCCACTCGTACTGGCGAAAGCCGTTTTCATAATCGCCCTGGAGCAATTGCAGCAGGCCGATGTCGAACTGTGCCTCGGCGAAATCGGGATTCACCGCCACCGCGTGACGGAAGGCGGCCATGGCGCCGTCGAGATCACCCTTTTGCTGGAGCGCCAGCCCCAGATTGGTATTGGCCTCGGGGTTATCGGGATCGGCCTCGAGCACGCCGCGAAACAGGGTTTCGGCATCCTCGTACTCGCCCTTTTCCAGAAACACCGCGCCCAGATTGAGGTACGCCGCCAGATAGGTCGAATCTTCCGCCAAGGCTTGGTTATGCGCGGCGATCGCTTGATCCAGCTCGCCGGCCCGTTGCAGGGCGACGCCCAGATTCGAGGTAACCTCGGGATTGCCCGGCTTGATCGCGATGGCGTGGCGATAGGCGGAAATCGCCGCCTCCAATTGCCCCAGCGCGGCCAGCGCGTTGCCCAGATTGGAATAGGCCTCGGCCAAACCCGGTTGCAGACGGATCGCGGTTTGCAATTCGCCGACCGCTTCGGCCAAACACTTTCGCTTGATCAGCACATTGCCGAGATTCGAGCGGATTTCGGCCATGTCGGGGGCGATGGCCACGGCATTGCGATAGGCGGCCTCGGCTTCCTCATAACGCTCCAGGCTCTCCAAAACGGTGCCAAGATTGCAGTGGGCCACCGCCGCGCCGGGATTGGCGGCGGTCACG
>CAIULK010000146.1 GCA_903899885.1 uncultured Rhodospirillaceae bacterium | reverse complement strand
CCGCTATTCGTTCCCATTGATCATCCCGAAGTTCCCGTCGTGCCATCCATCGCCGGCCTCCTATCCCAGCCGGAATCTTGAATCACGAATGTGGAACTTTGGGAACCATTATTGTCAACAGAACCTAGGCCGAGGGGCATGTGAATAGTAAAGCCTTTTGCGTCACATCAGACGCAAAAGGCTTTAAGCGGAATTAGAGCTGTTTACGGCCCCTCGCTCCGCACGTGCAACGCCGCATCCATCGCGGCGCGAACGCTTTCGGTCAAGAAGCCGGTGTTCATCCGACCACCAATGTCGACCAGCCGTCCAAGCGGATGCGAAAGCGCAACCCCAGTTTCTGACGCTGCATCGCCGCCAGCACCATCCGTTCCTGGCGTTCCAGCAGACCCGACAGCACCGCAACCCCGCCCGGCGCCAGATGCAGGGCCATGCCCGGCGCCAAGCGGCACAAGGGACGCGCCAGGATGTTGGCGCACACGACGTCATAGGGACCGGCGCGATCCAGCGCCGGATTGCGCCAGCCGTCGCTGACCACCACGCGGACCCGCGCCGCCATGCCGTTTTCGGTCACATTATCGGCGGCGACCCGGACCGCCGCCGCGTCGATATCGCTGCCCAGGGCCGGGCAGGCCCACATCTTGCTCATCGCGATCGCCAAAATGCCCGAGCCGCAGCCCAGATCCAGCACGCGGCGGGCATGGCGTTTTTTGCCCAAGCGATCCAGCGCCAGCAGACAGCCCTTGGTGGTCGCATGCTCGCCCGATCCGAAGGCGGTGCCCGCATCCATCAGCAAGCCGATGCGGCCCTTGGGCACGCGTCCGTCCCAGTGCGAGCCATGCACGAAAAAGCGCCCGGCATCGACCGGCGGGAAGTCGCGCATATTGTCGGCGACCCAATCGCGGTTTTCGATCCGCTCGATCGATAGTTCGGGAGTGGCGACGCCATTGGCGGCGGCGGCCAGCTCCAGCGCGGTTTGAATCTCGGCAACGTCCGGGTGGGAGCGGCAAAACCCCTCGACCCGCCACGATCCCTCGCCATCGGAACGGCCCGAACGGTCGTCCATGAACATCGTCACCGCTTCGGCGAAGCGCTCCAAAACCGCCTCGGCCCAATCGACCCCCTCGGCGGACACCGCGACGCCCAGGCGCCAGACATCGGGAAAGCGGACGGACATCAGGGTTTCTCCACGAAGCTGGCCAACACCTTTTTAGGACCGGCATGGTCGAAATGAATGTCGAGGCGATCCCCCTCGACCGCCTTCACGGTACCGGGGCCGAATTTGGTATGGAACACCCGCTCGCCGGGGCGGAAATCGCTTTCGGCGACGGGCTGCGCCGGTGCCGTCCAGGTGACGGCGCGGGGCGCGGACCAGCGCGGCTGCGCGTAACCGGTGGCCGAGACGTGATCGATATGCGCCTCGGGCAATTCCGCGATGAAGCGGGACGGCAGGCAATCTTGCCATTTGTTGTAGATGCGGCGGTTGGCGGCATAGAAAATCCGGGCGCGTTTGCGGGCCCGCGTGATGCCGACATAGGCGAGGCGGCGCTCCTCCTCCAGCCCCTTGCCGCCGTCTTCCGACAGGGCGCGCGAATGGGGGAACACCCCTTCCTCCCAACCGGGCAGGAAAACGGTATCGAATTCCAGCCCCTTGGCGCCGTGCAGGGTCATCACGGTCAGGCGGTCGCCCTCGGCCTTTTCGTCGTTGTCCATCACCAGGGCGACATGCTCCAGGAACACCGGCAGCGATTCGAAATCGCCCAGCGCGGAAATCAATTCCTTCAGGTTCTCCACCCGGCCCGGCGCCTCGGGCGATTTGTCGGCCTTCCACATCTCGATATAGCCGGACTCGTCCAAGATGGTGGCGGCCAGATCGGCATGGTCCATTCCGTCCAACGTCGCCCGCCAGCGATCGATATCGGCGGCGAATTGGGCCAAGGCGGCGCGCGGTTTGGGTTTCAAATCGTCGCTGGTGACCAGCCGCTTGGCGGCCTCGAACAAGGGCAGGCCCGTGCGCCCGGCCAGCGCGTTCAAGGTGGCCAGCGCCGCCTCGCCCAGTCCCCGTTTGGGCAGATTGACGATCCGCTCGAAGGCCAGCCCGTCGGCGGGCGACACCACCAGGCGGAAATAGGCCATCGCGTCGCGGATTTCGGCGCGCTCATAGAATCGCGGACCACCCAGGATTCGGTAGGGCACCCCTTGCGAAATCAAGCGGTCCTCGAATTCGCGGGTCTGGAACCCAGCGCGGACCAGAATGGCCACCGAGGCCAGCTTTTCCCCCGCCCTTTGCAGGGCCTCGACCTCCTCGACGATGGCGCGGGCCTCGCTTTCGCCGTCCCATACGCCGCGCACGCCGACTTTTTCCGCCGTTCCCGCGGGGGGCAGGCCGGACCGCAGGGTCTTGCCCAGCCGCCCGGCATTGTGGGCGATCAGGTGACTGGCGCAGGCCAGGATATGCGGGGTCGAGCGGTAATTGCGTTCCAGCCGGATCACCCGGGCGCCGGGGAAATCCTTCTCGAAGCGCAAGATGTTGCCGACCTCGGCACCGCGCCAGGAATAGATCGATTGATCGTCATCGCCGACACAGCACAGGTTGCGGTGCTTTTGGGCCAATAGGCGCAGCCACAGATACTGCGACACGTTGGTGTCTTGATACTCATCGACCAGGATATAGCGGAATTGCTCCTGATACTGCTCCAACAAGGCCGCATCGTTCAGGAACAGGGTCAGGGTGTGCAGTAGCAGATCGCCGAAATCGCAGGCGTTCAGCGCCAGCAAGCGCGCCTGATAGGCCTGATAAAGTTTGCCGTCGAGGCCACCCACCTCGGGTTTATCGGGGGCGATGCCGCGATCCTTCCAGCGTTGAATCTGGGCCATCACCCCTTGCGGCGGGGTTTTCTTGAGGTCCAGATGCTCGGCCTCCATCACCTGTTTGAGCAGGCGCAACTGGTCGTCGGCATCCAGAATGGTGAAGTTCGACGACAGGCCCACCGCTTCGGCATGGCGGCGCAAGATGCGCACACCAATGGAATGGAAGGTGCCCAGCCACAGCCCCTCGGCGCCGGGGCCGACCAAGCGGCCGACCCGCTCCTTCATCTCGCGCGCCGCCTTGTTGGTGAAGGTGACCACCAGGCATTGCCACGGGCGCACCCGCCCGCCGTTCAGAATTTCGGCCAGCCGGGCGGTCAGCACGCGGGTTTTGCCGGTTCCGGCACCCGACAGCACCAGCACCGGCCCCTCGGTGGCGGTCACCGCGTCTTGCTGTTCGGGGTTCAAGCCGTTCAGCCACGGGGCGGACGGCCGACTGTCGTCCTCGATCGCGAAGGGGTCGTTCATGCCCCCGATACAGGCAGGAGAGGCCGGGTTCGTCAATATCAAAACGCGCGGCTGACCCCCATGAAGAAGGCCCGCCGCGCCCCCCATTGCGGGGCGCCGACACCGATGCCGCTGCCGTCGCGCAGCTCAAATTGGCGGTCGAGAACGTTGATGACGGTGAGGCGGAGATCGAATCCGCCGACATCGCCCGCGCCGACATGCTGGGTCAGCCCCAAATTGAAGGTCTTGTAAAAAGGCAGATGTCCGGTGTTGGCGAAACCGTCGCGCAGGCCGCTGCCGAGGACCGTATCGATATTGGCCTTGGTGTCCTCGAACACTTGGTACGACAGCCCGGCCGAGGCGGTGACGGTCTGGTCATGGTCGAGATGGACCCAATGGCCGGAGATATAGTTGAGTTCATCTTGGCCGAAGGCGGTCTGGCCGGAGACGATATCCTTGCCGAGCGCGCGGGAGGCGGCGAAATTGGCGTATCCGGTCAGCTTGTCGGCCGTATAGGAGGCGGTCGCCTCGACACCATAGATTTTTCCGATGCGATAATTGAACGGGGTCAGCACCATCGCCTGACCGAACTGCCCCTCGTCCAGCAGGTTCTTGACGAACTTGGCGTAGCTGTCGAGCCCGATCTGCCAGTGATCGTCCAGCTTTTGGGTGACACCGGCATCAATGGAATGCGCCCGCTCGGCCTTGACCGGGTCGGATTGCTGGACTTCCGATTGGGCGGTGGTGTCGTTGAACAAGGCGACCGAACCGGAGGAGATCAATTCCAGCGGCGGCGGGGTAAAGGTGCGGGCATAACCGGCATGCCATGTGGTCGCCTCGCTGGGTTTATAGACGAAGCCGAGCCGGGGGCTGAGCTGGTTCTCATCGATATAGGCGTTCAACTGGTCGAAGCGGGCGCCGTAATTCATCGTCAGTTCGGGGGTCAGTTGCCACTCGTCCTGGAGATAGACACCGGCGAGCATCCCCTCCTTGTGGTGGTTGTCGACGATGGTGAACGGGGTGGTGTCGGGGGTCTGATTGCCGTTGCCGTCGGTTTGCAGCACGCTCGAACTGTTGTTGTTGGTGGCGCGGTCGTGCTGGACCACCAAACCCGACCGCATGGTATGGCGGTCGTTCAGCCGGTAGCTGCCGTCGGCTTGCAGACCGATGGCGGTATCGGCGCGCAGAACGTCCGAGGCGATGCCGTTGTATTCGAGGTCGCCGATCGGGTCGGGATGAAAATGAACCTCGGAATAGCGGATATAGGGGGCGATTTGATAGCCCCAGTCGCCGCTGGTGCCCTGCAACGCGATGGTGCCGTAGTGGCTTTGCTCCATCTGGGTTTCGGCAAGGTTGGCGGAATCGACGGTGCCGGCGCCGCCGACCGCATAGCCCGTGGTCTGACCGGGGTTGTTGGGGATCTGGTATTGGCTGACCGAGCTCCCGAAGATCACGTCCAGGCGGTTGGTCGAGTTGAGCAGATAATCGACATAGCCGAATCCCTTGCCCTGGGTGGTGTCGTCGTGGATCGGGTGAAGTTTGGCGATGGGCGATTCGATCCCGTATTCCGACGACAGAAAATTGCCGGACAGGAAGTAATTGACCTTGCCGTCGCTGCCGCTGGTGGTTACCGAGGGCTGCATGGTGGCGTGGCTGCCGCCGGTCATATCCACCGTGCTGCCTTGGTTAAATGCGCCGTTTTGGGTCTGAATATCGACGACGCCCGCCGTGTGATAGCCGTATTGGGCGGGAAGCGCGCCGGTCAACAATTGCATCCGGTCGACGATGCGGGGATCGACCACCTCGCCGAAACTGGTCACCCCTTCGGGCAGCAAGATGCCGTTGAGGCGGTATTG
>CAIULK010000145.1 GCA_903899885.1 uncultured Rhodospirillaceae bacterium | reverse complement strand
CCTCCATCCCGCGCAGCGCTTGGCGCATGGCAAGATCGGCGAAATCAGCGTCCGTCCAATCACCCACGGGCGAGGGGCGTTCGATACCACAGCGGGCGGCCAGGAATTCCACGAAATCGAAAATCTCCGCCCGCCTTTCCGGCGGCAGAGCCCGAAGGACAGCCAAGAACTGGACAAATCCCATCGGCCAGCCCCTTTCCCCTCAGTGCAGCGTGCGCGCTTCCGCCGCGTCGTCCTCGTCCTCCAGCCCTTCGGCATAGGCGCGGGCTTTTTCCATCGCGTCGGTCAACTCGTCGCGCTGGGCCAGCACCGTGGCGGCGTGTTCGTCGTGGCCCATCGCCCGCAGGATTTCGGCAAAGGTTTCCAGCGTCAGCGCCAACGGCAGGATCACCGAGGCGGCGTTGGTTTCCGCCGCCTTCTGGAATTCCTCGATCGCGGCGACGGCGGCGTTCATCGCCTCTTGCAACGAACCGGCGGCGAAATGACGGATGGCCAGCGTGCTTAGGGTTTGCGCCAGGAAGGTGCGGTAGCGGTCGGGATCGGCCTTGGCCAAGGCCTCGGCGTGCTGGGCGGCCTCGGCCTGCATCGCCAGGGCCTCGCCGGGTTTTTCGGCGGCCTCCAGCGCTTGCGCGGCGCGCTCCAGGGTCAGGGCCAGCAAATGAAACACGGCGGGCGGCGGTTCGTTGAAGCAGCGCGCCACCAAACGGCGCACGGCAATCGCCTCGCTCCACAGACCGGCTTCGCCGTAAGCCATCGCGTTGCGGTGCAAGGCCTCGATCATGCCGCCCAGATGGGGGGCCATCGCATCGCCGCCTTCGCGGAACACCTCGGTCGCCTCGCCCATCTCGCCCAGCGCGTCCAGCCCCCGCCCGCTGGCCCACGACCGGCCGGCTTGGTTCAGCAAGGTCGAGATCAGCACGAAACGCCCCTGCTCGGGCCGGTCGGCAATCGCGGCGCGCGCCAGTTCCACGGCTTGAACGCCCGCTTGCCGGGCCTCCTCGTCGCGGCCGCTTTCCGACAGCCGGTTCGACAGATTGTTCAACCCCGACGCCAGATGCACGCCGAAATCGGCGGGCTCGGCCTCGGCCAGCGCTTGCCAGTGGGCGACCCCCTCGACGGCGGCGGCCAGCGCCTCCTCGGCCTGCTTGCGCTCGGCCAAGCACATCGCCAGCGCCATCAGCGCGTCGGCATAAGCGGGATACAGCGTGTCCGGACTTTCGGCGATCAGACGGCGGTGTTCGTCGATGACGGCGGCCAGACGGCCGATCTCATCCTCGGTGGAGACCGGCTCGGCATTGGGCATGGACATCGTTCAGCATCCCGGTTTGGGCAAGGGTTCGACGCTTTGCAAACGCCCCTTCAGGCTGAAATCCTTGAAGGTCTGCACGATATCCTGGGCAACCCCGTTGCCGTGATAATCAAGCGCCATCTCGAAATCGGGGGTCACCTCGCCCCGGTCGGAGGGAAAAAAGGCCAGACGCATCGGCCAAGACGGCGACTGCACCAAGGCCGAGGATACCGGCGGCGCCGAATGCGGCCGCCCGATCAAGGCATTGACGTCATAGGCCCCGCCGGCGTCGGAACCGTCGAACACCACGCGGGCCAGCAGACGATCGCCCGCGCGGGCCGCCTCCATCAATTTTTCGGTATGTTCGGTGGGGAACATCGTGCCCTTGGGCAGGCGGATGGTCATCGCCTCCGGGCGGGTGAATTTGGCGATGCCGCCTTGGCCCTTGCCCTTCAGGCTGGCCACCCCTTCGATTTCGTCGGTGACCGCGCCATCGCGCATGTTGCGCAGACGGAAGCGGTATTTCAGTCCGTCCTTCGATTCCCAGGTCAGGAAGTCGGTGGTGGTGGCCGCTTGGCCGCCCTCGGTATAGGTGTAGTTGATGGCGATGCGGTTTTCGACCGTCCAACCGTCGCAGACATCGGCGAATTCGTAGGTCATGCTGCCGCCCGCCCCGACGATGCCGCTGCCGGGCTGGGTGCTGGCCAAGGTCATCTCGTAAACCGCGCGGTGCGGCGCCAGCGCCGTTTCGGCCGTTCCGCCCGCCGCCGTCAGCAGCAGCACGGAGGCGAACATCGCCAAGCCCGTATAACGCCGCATCATCCGCCTCCCGGTATATTAGGGGGGCGAGTATACCGCTTCGCGTTTGGAAACGATAGCATTCTAAACAAACCGGCGCCGCCGCCCGGATCTTCCGGACGACGGCGCCGCGACGCGCCGGACCCCTTACTTCAGGGTCACGAGGTAATCCACGACGGCCTTGACCAACGCCGGATCCTTCAGACCCGCGAAGGCCATCTTGTTGCCCGGAACGAACGCCTTCGGATCGGCCAGATAGGTCGAGAGGTTGGCGGCATCCCAGGTCTTGCCCGAGGCGACCATCGCCGGCGAGTAGGAGTAGCCTTCCAGCGAACCCGACTTGCGGCCGACAACGCCGAACAGGCTGGGGCCCATGCTCTTACCACCGGCTTCCGTCTTGTGGCACATCTTGCACTGATTGAAGGCGGCCGGGGCATCGGCGGCGCCAGCGGCGAACGGGGCGGCGACCAGGGCGGCCACGGCAACGGCGAACAGGGTGCTGAACTTCATCGTTTTCTCCCTTACACTCTAATTCAGGTGGGTTGAGTCGGCGCATTATTGCTAAGGTCGGCGCGGCTTGCAACACGAAGCCGCACGAAACTGGCATTATAATAGTTGTCCCAATGAAAAACACCCAACCATCCGCTGTTTTTTTCGTCGCGGCGGGGATGACGCCCTGAAACGCTTCGTATAAAACGGCCCGATGAGTGATTTACCCATCCACGCCGTCTTGCCAAGCATCGCCCTGATTCTGGCCGACAATCTACCTCTTATCGTGGAGGCGCCACCGGGCGCGGGCAAGACCACCGGCATCCCCCCGGCCCTGCTGAACGCGCCGTGGCTGGAAGGCAAAAAAATCGTGATGCTGGAGCCGCGCAGGCTGGCGGCGCGGGCGGCGGCGGCGCGGATGGCGGCGCAATTGGGCGAGGCGGCGGGCGGCACGGTCGGCTACCGCGTGCGGATGGACAGCAGGGTCTCAGCCGCCACCCGGATCGAGGTGGTCACCGAGGGCATCCTAACCCGGATGATCCAAGACGATCCGGCGCTGACCGGCATCGGCGCGGTGATCTTCGACGAGGTGCACGAACGCAATTTGGACGGCGATCTGGGACTGGCCTTGTGCCTGGAAACCCGCGCGGCGCTGCGCGACGATCTGCGGCTGGTGGCGATGTCGGCCACCCTGGATGGCGGCCGGCTGGCCACGCTGCTGGGCAACGGCGTCGTCGTGCGGGCCGAGGGGCGGATGTTTCCCATCGACACGGTGTTTCTGGAACGTCCGGATCCAAGGAAATTCGCCGAGGGCGTGGCAAGCGCGATCCGCCGCGCGCTGGCCGAGGTGGCGCAAGGCGATATCTTGGTGTTCCTGCCAGGTGGCGCGGAAATCCGCCGCGCCCAGGCGGCGCTGGCGGAATGCCGGGCGGTGGTAACACCCTTGTACGGCGATCTTCCGTCGGCCGAGCAGGACCGCGCCTTGCGCCCCGATGACCGGGGGCGGCGCAAGGTGGTGTTGGCGACCTCGATCGCCGAAACCAGCCTGACCATCGAGGGGGTGCGGGTGGTGGTGGACGGCGGCTTGATGCGGCGTCCGCGTTTCGACCCCGGCAGCGGCATGACCCGGCTGATCACCACGGCGGTTAGCCGCGCCTCGGCCGATCAGCGCCGGGGCCGCGCCGGGCGATTGGGGCCGGGCGTCTGTTACCGCCTGTGGAGCGAGGCCGACGAGCGCGGGCTGGCGCCCTACACGCCGCCCGAAATCCTCGAAGCCGATCTCGCCCCGCTGGCGCTGGAACTGGCCTTGTGGGGCGACGACCGCTTGACCTGGCAGGACCCGCCGCCCGCCAGCGCGCTGAACAGCGCCCGCGAGTTGCTGCGGGAACTGGATGCGTTGGACGAGGACGGACGGATCACCCCACGCGGCCGGATGATGACGCGCCTGGGCATGCATCCGCGCTTGGCCCATATGTGCCTGGAGGCGCGGGCGATGGGTTTGGGCGGCTTGGCCTGCGACATCGCCGCGCAATTGACCGAACGCGGATCGGCCGGCGGCATTGATCTGCGCGCCCGCTTGGAACACCCCTCGCCCGCCGCCCGGCAAGCCGCCCGCGATTGGCGCCGCCGTTTGGGCGTGGCGGCGGGGGCCGAGGACGGCCCGCCCGATCACGCGGGGCCGCTGCTGGCGCTGGCCTATCCCGACCGCATCGGGCGGCGGCGGGGGCCGGGGCGTTTTACCCTGTCGCAAGGCGGCGGCGCCGTGCTGCCCGAAACCGATCCGCTGGCCGGCGCCGACTGGCTGGTCGCCGCCGATCTGAGCGGCGAGGCACGCGACGCGCGGATTTTCCTGGCCGCCCCGCTGACCCTGGCCGAGATCGAAAGCACGTTCGAGCACGCCATCTCCGAGCAAGACGAGGTGGCGTGGGACCCGCGCGAGCAGGCGGTGAAGGCGCGCCGCACCCGGCGATTATGGAAACTGACCCTCGACGGCAAGCCGTGGGACAATGCCGATCCCGCCCAACTGCGCGCCGCGATGGCCCAGGGGGTGCGCCAGCTTGGGCTGGACTGTTTGCCGTGGAGCGACGCCGCCACCGCGCTTCGCCACCGGGTCGCGCTGTTGGCCGGGTTCGAACCCGGCTGGCCCGATCTGTCGGACGCGACACTTCTGGACACCCTCGACGACTGGCTCGCCCCCTATCTCGGCGGGATGACCCGGCGGCCGCATCTTGACCGGCTGGACATGGCCGAGATCCTGTCCGCCCGCCTGGATTACGCGATGAGGAAGCGCCTCGACACCCTGGCCCCGACCCATCTGCCGGTTCCCAGCGGACGCACCGCCCTGGTCGATTACAGCGGCGACGAGCCGGTGCTGGCGGTCAAACTGCAAGAAATGTTCGGCTGCGCCGACACCCCCCGCATCGCGAACGGCCGGGTGCCGGTGCTGCTGCATCTGTTGTCCCCGGCCGGGCGGCCGTTGCAGGTCACCCGCGATCTGGCCGGGTTCTGGGCGGGGTCGTACAAGGCGGTGAAGGCCGAGATGAAGGGCCGTTATCCGAAACATCCCTGGCCGGATGATCCCTTGGCCGCGCAAGCGACGGCGCGGGCGAAACCACGGGGAACCTAGGGTGTGATGCCCAAAATGTGCATCACACCCTAAACTTTATAT
>CAIULK010000144.1 GCA_903899885.1 uncultured Rhodospirillaceae bacterium | reverse complement strand
GGCGCGGTTCTTGTGCTGGCTCTTCTCGTCGCGCATCGAGACGGTGATGCCCGTGGGAATGTGCTCGAGCTTGATGGCCGACTCGACCTTGTTGACGCTCTGTCCGCCGGGGCCGCCGGCGCGGCTGGTGTGTTCCAGAACGTCCTTGTCCCAGTTGATCTGGATCTCGATGTTCTCGGGCTCGGGCAGCACCGCCACGGTGGCGGCCGAGGTGTGGATGCGCCCGCCCGCCTCGGTCGCAGGAACCCGCTGTACCCGGTGGACGCCGGATTCGAACTTCAGGCGCGCGAACACGCCGCGCCCGGTGATGGTCGCCACCGCTTCCTTGACCCCGCCGATTTCGGTGGCGTTGACCTCCAGCGTCTCGAACTTCCAGCCGCGCACGGCGGCGTAGCGCTCGTACATGGCGAACAGTTCGGCGGCGAACAGGCCCGCCTCCTCGCCGCCGGTTCCGGCGCGGACTTCCAAGATGGCGTTCTTCTCGTCGGCTTCGTCCTTGGGCAGCAGCATCAGGCGGACATGGCGTTCGAAGGCGGGGACTTCCTCCTTCAGGCGGTAGTATTCCTCGCTCGCCAGATCCTTCATATCCGGGTCGGCCATCATCACCTCGGCCTCGGCCTGTTCGGCGCGGGCCTTGTTCAGCGCGCGAATCGCCTCGACCACCGGGCCCAGGTCCGACAGTTCCTTAGACAGCTTGGCGAACGAAGCCCCATCGGCGGTGGCGAGCAGTTCGGATAGCTCGTCATGCCGGTACAGAACCCGGTCGAGTTGCGCATCAAGGGACATGGGACAAATCTACTCCAAACGAAACAGGGTTTTTAGCGTTGCCGCCATCCTTTGCCATTCCGGGCTTTCGGCGGCAACCTCCTTCATCGCGGTTGCCGGGTCGTGCAGCAAGCGGTTGATCAGCAGCCGGGTGGCTTCGGCGGCATCGGTGGGGCTTTCGGCCAGCGCGCGCTCGCGCTCGTCCTCGAAGCGGGCGCGCAAGCTGACGATCGCCGGAACGGCGGCGCGTTCGGCGCGGCCGCGCACGAAGGCGTCGAGTTCCTCGTTCAAAATGGTCCAGGCGGCGCGCGCCGCCTGCTCGCGTCCGGCCCGGCCCTTTAGCGCGATGCGCTCCAGATCGGTGAGATCATACAGAAAAGCGCCGTCCAGGCGCAGCACGGCGGGCTCGACATCGCCCGGCACGGCGGCATCGACCAGGAACATCGGGCGGCGGCGGCGGCGTTTCAGGGCCAAGCCCATCATCTCGCTGGTCAGAACGTGGCTGCGCCCGCCAACGGCGGCGATCACGATGTCGTGCTCGGCCAGCGCGTCGCGCAGGTTTTCAAAGGCGACGACGTGACCGCGCAGCGACGTGGCCAGCGCCTCGGCGCGGCTGGCGCGCGGCGCGGTCACCGAGACCCCGGCCAAACCGGCTTCCAGCAGGCTTTCCGCGATCAATTCGCCCATGTCGCCCGCGCCAACCAAAAGGGCACGGGTCTGAGTCAGCGCCCCGTGCAGGTCGCGCGCCAATTGCACGGCGGCGGCGGCGATGCTGACCGGTCCCTCGCCGACCGGGGTTTCGCTGCGCACCCGCTTGGCACAGGCGAAGGCGGCTTGGCAAACAGTGTCGAGGCCGGCCCCCAGGCAAGCCTGTTCGCGGGCGATGCGGTGGGCGGCCTTGACTTGGCCCGGCACATGCGGCTCGCCGATGATCAGGCTATCGAGCGCCGAGGTCACCGCGAAGATGTGGCGCGCCGCTTCCGGCCCCGCCAGGGTATAAAGATGCGGGGCCAATCCCTCGGCGGTTAGCCCGGCCTTGTCGGCCAAGGCCTGGGCGACCAAGCGGGCGGCGTGCGGGGCGTCGCCGATGCCCGTCCACACCTCGACCCGGTCGCAGGTTGACAGCACCAGCACGTCGTCCAACCCGGCTTGTTTCAGCGCCGCCAGAACGGCGGGGACGGTCTCGTCATCGACGAACAAGGCGTCGCGCAGCGACAGCGAGGCGGAACGGTGATTGGCGCCGACCACGGCCAGACGAGGCACGGCCGCTACTCCGCCTGGGCCAAACGCTCCACCAGCCCGTCCAGCGGCACTTCGGTCTGAGTGGCGGCGTCGAGGTCGCGCAGCGAAACATGGCCGCGGGCCAATTCCTCCTCGCCCAGCAGCACGGCGAAGCGGGCATTCAGCTTGGCGGCGCGCGCCATGCGCTTCTTAAGGTTGCCGGAAAAGGCCATGTCCACCGAGACCCCGGCGGCGCGCAGGGATTCGGCGATCTTCAAGCCCAGCAGCCCGTCGCCCATCGGCACCACGGCGACTGGCCGGGGTGGCATGGGCGGCTCGTCGATCAGCATCGCCAAGCGTTCCACCCCGGCGGCCCAGCCGATGCCCGGGGTCGGCGGTCCGCCCATCATGCCGATCAAGCCGTCATAGCGCCCGCCCGCCAGCACGGTGCCTTGGGCGCCCAGCGCGGTGGTGGTGAACTCGAACGCCGTGTGGCTGTAGTAATCCAGGCCGCGCACCAGACGCGGATTGACCTCGAACGGAATGCCCAGGGCTTCCAGCCCGTTGGTGACGGCGGCGAAGAAATCGCGCGCCTCGGGGGTCAGTGAATCGTGGATCAGGGGGGCGTTGGCGACAACGCGTTTGTCGCCCTCGTCCTTGGAATCCAGCACGCGCAGCGGATTGCGTTCCATCCGCTGGCGGCTTTCTTGCGACAATTGATCGATATGTCCCGACAAAAAGGCCAGCAAGGTTTCGCGGTAGGCGGCCCGGCTGGGGGCGTCGCCCAGGGTGTTGATTTCCAGGCGCACCTTGGCGCCCAAACCCAGATCCGACAAAATCCGCCAGGCCAGGGCCAGCACCTCGACATCGCCCAAGGGATTATCGACGCCGAGCAGCTCGACCCCGATCTGATGGAACTGGCGCAGGCGGCCCTTCTGCGGCCGTTCGTGCCGGAACATCGGGCCGCGATAGAACAGTTTCAGCGGCAGATGCTGCGCCAAGCCGCCCGACAGAAAGGCCCGCGCCACCCCGGCGGTGCCTTCGGGCCGCAGCGTGATCGAATCGCCCGACCGGTCGGTGAAGCTGTACATCTCCTTGGTCACGACGTCCGAGGTTTCGCCCAATGTGCGGGCGAACAC
Organism: uncultured Rhodospirillaceae bacterium; assembly: GCA_903899885.1. Lineage (GTDB taxonomy): Bacteria > Pseudomonadota > Alphaproteobacteria > Rhodospirillales > Magnetospirillaceae > CAIULK01. Next base: position 356 of record CAIULK010000144.1, on the reverse strand, counting down.
CTCGGTGAACTCGAAGATCGGGGTGGCGATTTCGCCGAACCCGGCGCGCCCGGCGCAAGCGAAGGCGGCGGCCTCGATGGCGCGGTGACGGCGCGCCTCGTCGGGCAACAGATCGTGGGTGCCTCGGACAGGCTGCAACGCGGACATGATTTTCCCAAAGGCTGAAGGGTGTGGGGATGGGTTATAGCGCATTCCGTCGGGCCAGGGCTATGGCCGCGATGTCATTCGCGTTGACCCGTTATGAGGGATAAGTGTTTAATGGCACACCGATGCGGCGAGCATAAAGCGCGGTCGTGACTGAAAACGTGTTGTGGGTTTGATGCGGACAATTCATTTTCTTTTGGTCGCCCTGGTTC
>CAIULK010000143.1 GCA_903899885.1 uncultured Rhodospirillaceae bacterium | reverse complement strand
GTCCACCTTGCCCGGCCCCAGCGCCGCGAAGGCGCACAGTTTGATCCGCAGTTTCAGGATGCGCGCCGCCATCGCCGGTTACTCGCCGCGTTTTTTCATTATGTGGCGCAGCACCGGGGTGAGAATCAATTCCATCGCAAGGCCCATCTTGCCGCCCGGCACGACAATGGTGTTGCGCCGGCTCATCCACGAATCCTTCAACATCCGCAATAAATAGGGAAAATCGACGTCGAAACGATCGGGTGTGCCAAAACGGATCACCACCAAGCTTTCGTCGGCGGTCGGAATGTCGCGGGCGATGATCGGGTCCGAGGTATCGACCACCGGCACCCGCTGGAAATTGATGTCGGTGTGTTTGAACTGCGGCACGATGTAGTGCACGTAATCGTGCATGCGGCGCAGGATGGTGTCCATCACCGCCTCTTCCTGATAGCCGCGGTGCTGGGTGTCGCGGTGGATCTTTTGAATCCATTCCAGGTTGATCACCGGCACCACCCCGATCTTCAAATCGGCGTGACGGGCGACATCGACCTCGGGCGTCACGACGCAGCCGTGCAGGCCCTCATAGAACAGGCAGTCGGTCCCCTCGGGCAAATCTTCCCACGGGGTGAATTCGCCGGGGGTGATGCCCAGCGCGGCGTAGGGGGCGGCCTCGTCCTCGTTGTGGATGTACAGGCGGCGCTTGCCGCGCCCGGTTTCGCCATACGAGGAAAACAGGTTTTCCAGTTCCTCGAACAGGTTGGCCTCGGCCCCGAAATGGCTGAAATGACGATTGCCCGAGCGTTCGGCCTCGGCCATCGCCTTTTTCATGTCGATGCGGTTATAGCGGTGGAAACTGTCGCCCTCAACGATGGCGGGCGTGATTCCTTCCCGCCGGAACATGTGTTCGAAGGCGTCCTTGACGGTGCTGGTGCCCGCCCCGGAGGAACCGGTTACCGCGATGATCGGGTGTCTGCGTGACAGGGGAACCGCCTTTTTTTAAAGCTTAACCGCCGAGCTTTTCGCGCCAGCCCGGATACAGCGCATCCGCGTCTTCGGGAAACGAGTGGAACGCCCCCTTCAATTCCGGGTGGTCCTTGGCGAAGTCGGCCAAATTCACCTTGGCGCGCCATGCCTCGAAGGCTTGGCGCAAGGATTTGGCCCCCGCGACCGGACCGGCCTTGTGGCCGAAGGCGCCGCCGCCCGATGTCTGAATGACGTTGGCGTGGCCTAGGTTGTCGAAAAATCCGGGCAAGCGCAACGCATTCATTCCGCCCGAGATGATCGGCGTGGTGGCCAGCATGCCGTGCCAATCCTGGTGGTAGACCAGCCCGTCGGCGGAATCGCGTTCCAGCATGTAGGCGACCATCCGCTCGTCCTTGTCGCCCTCCATCTTGCCGAACCCCATTGTGCCGGTGTGGATGCCCGAGGCCCCTTGCAGGCGGGCCATCTTCATGTGGGTCAGCACGTTGTAGCCGCGCTTGGATTGGCGCGAGGTGACGGCGCCGTGGCCCGCCCGGTGATAATGCAGGAACTGGCCGGGGAAATAGCGGCGGCACAAGGTGACCGCGCTGGGACCACCAACATAGCCATCGACCAGAAAGGCGACGTGGCTGGCGTTTTCGGCGAAGGTTTCCAAGATGATCTCGCCCCGGCGGATCATTTCGAAGGGATCGTCGGCGGTGATGTTGGCCGAGAACAATTTGGCCTCGCCGGTCGCGTCCTGGGCGCGGCGCATGGCGTCGGCGACCCGGGTGATGGTTTCCTTCAAGGGCGCGAAAACCTGATTGCCCTGGGGCTCGTCGTTCTTGATGAAGTCGCCGCCCAGCCAGAACTGGTGGCAGGCATCGGCGAAGGGTTGCGGACGCAGGCCCAGCTTCGGCTTGATGATGGTGCCGACCACCATCCCGCCGTTCACCTGCGGGCGGCCAAGGATCCGCCATAGCGCGCCGATATTCATCGCCGGTCCGTCGAACAGCGCCAGCAGGGCGCGCGGCATGTGAAAATCGATCATCTTGGCGTATTCAAGGTCCGACATGCCCTGATTGTTGCCGATGGTCAGGGTCAGGAACGAGACGATCATCGCCCGTCCGTCGATCACATTGCGGTCGAACAGGTCGATCGGATAGGCGATCTTCATCCGCCAATCGCCGTTGCCGGTTTCGCTCACCTCATAGACCAGGGCATCGACGCCGCGCGTGAAATCGTCGGTGGTGCAGACCTCGACATTGGTGCCGGTCGAGGATTCGGCGGCGAAATGGGCGGCGGTGGCGATGGGGGCGAACCCCGCCTTGGGCTTGAAGATGTAAGCGCACAGCACGTGCCGCCCTTCGGCGATCAGTTGGGCTTCGTTCAAGGCGAAGTTACAGTAGCGCTTCGACTGGTCCATCTTAACAGCCCTTCCCTTGGTCGCGGACAAGAGTGGTTGCAGGGTTTCGAGTGGGCGCCACAGTGCCTGAAAAGCGCGTGCCGCGAAATACCCTCGCGGGGGGTTGCCCGCTCGGACATGGGTAGGGTATAAACCACTCGTGGGAAGGTGAGGCGGGTAGTGTCGGCGGCCGGATGCCCGACTCGCAAAAGAGGTAACGAACTTTTCATTTGCCCGCGCATTGTGGTTTCGGCACAATTCCGACCGCTATATGTAGTTGTCCAACGACGGCCTTTTTTGCAGTGGGGAGGTGTTCGCAATGGATGAGATTGATTTCGCGACCGAGCGTGCGGAACGGTTCAATGCCCTGGCGCTTCAAGCGGTTTTGCAGCGGGTGGGAACGGGCCGCTCTAGCGGGATTTGCCGGTCGTGCGACATGCCGATCGAGGCCGAGCGCATGGCCGCCAACCCGTCGGCCAGCCATTGCTGCGACTGCGCGGCCGAGGAAGAGGAACGTTCGGTCAAGGCGCGCCGCTGCGGCCCCCGCTGACGCGGGCTTCGGTTAAAAAATGACCCACCCCCCGGGTTAGTCCTGGGGGGTGGGTCTTTGCCGTCAAGTGACGGCGATCACCAAGTGACGCCGATCACCCACTCGAACGCGACGGTGGACCGGCCCATGAAGGTCCGGCCGTTTTCGCGTCCGCAGGTCGCATAGGGGGCGTCGGGAAAGGCCTTGTTGGCGAGACTGATGCGGTCGCCCGCCCGGATCACGTCGCCGTCCGATCCGCCCATTTTCGTCACCCGCCATTCCTGGGTGGCTGGGTGATCGTTCGTGCTGTAATAGTACAGGCGGTGATCGCTCGCGCTGGCGGTCAGCGTGTCGTTCGGTTTGGCCGTCGATTCGGTTGCTCGAATTTGAACGATGTCGCCGTTTTTGAGCGGCACGCCGTCTGCCATCTGGTCCGGCTCGGAGTCGTCCGGCGGATGGGGGGCGACCGGCGGCGGCCTGTACGGAGGATGGAGCGACAGTGGGGCCGGGACGTCCGTCAATTGCGGATAGAGTTTTCCGTCGATGGAAACGGCCCTGTGGACGGACAATTTTTTCGCCGCGGTCAGCGTTACCCAGCTGAAGTCAAGCAAAACAGGTGCGGCTTCGGAGCCACCGATGGTGTTGACTATCCACGCTCCCTCCGGGGCACGATCGGCGCGTGTCGTAAGGTAGCGTTTATTGCCGTCATTGTACCAGACCATGAACTGGTTGTAGTGATTGTTGCGAAGGTAAATGAATTCGCCGGGGCGTACCGGCTTATCGTCGGGGGTGGTTTTTTCCACGCGCCACCGCTGATTTGTAATGTCGTCGTAATCGTTGACGCTGTAGTACAGCGCCTTGGTTCTCCAGGCGGCCAATGTATCGTTGGTACCGGCTTCCGGTTCGGGGGTGATGATTTTGACGATGTCGCCGTGGCGAAGGCCGGTGTGTCCTTGCGGCAAGATCAGTTTCAACAGGGGGGCGTTCTGCCCGTTGTTCACCGTGGGGTAGTTTGTGGAATTGCTTCGTTCCACGGGGCCGTAATACGCCTGATCATAGTTGAGAAGTAGAACCGATAACCGCGCATGACCGATGTCGGGGTCGATCTCGACACCGATATCCTCCTTCAACTGGGCGGCGACGTAATCGCGCTGGATGCGGGCGCCGTAATTGAACCGCCAATAACAGGTGCCGCGGATGTCCCCACTGGTCTGCGCTTCGTTCTTCCACTTCATGGGGTCGAAATCGGGGGGGGCGCCGAAGACCTTGCCGTCGAAAGACATTTTCATCAGCGCCTCTTTCCACGCGGCTATGCGGAACGGCAATTGGTTGCGGTGGGCGTGGTCCGTGACGCAGTCGGTCAGGATTAATCGCACATTGGCTTCGGTATCGGCGGAAATCCCGCTGGGGCTGTTTTCGTCGAACAGACGATCCTCGTTCAGGCAGCGCAGGGCGGCGACCATCTGCTTGAAACCTTCGATGTATTGTTGCGGATTGTCCTTGACGATCGGCCCGGCCGACCACCGTGGCGTGTATTCGTATTTCATCCATGGATAGTCGGGGACATGGCCCATCCGGCCGTGACCGAGATAAAAGGTCGAGGCGAAAAAGGGCGAGTTCGGCGTCGCCCATTCGGAGTCGTCGGAAATTCCCGGCGGCCAGCCGAGCCTCCATTTGACGAGGTCGCGGCCGCCGGTGCTGAGGTCCCAGACGTTTTCGGCGACGTCGTTGACGCACCACACCGGTGTCCCGGAGTAATACATATGGGCGCGGGTGTCGGCCAACGTGTGAAGCCGAGCCCCTATCAGTTCAAAGACATAATCCTTGCCGCGGTGATTCAGGATGGTGTCGTTGATCATGCCGAAGGCGAGGCGGCTGTTGGGCAGGCACATCATCTGAAAGGCGGAAGCCTCGTCGGCGCCGAACGTCCAAGAGTTTTGGGCCAGCGGCCCCATATACGGAGTAGCCCCAGGGGTCGTGCCGTAATTGCCGGGCAAGAAATGGAAGACCGACCAGACTTGCCGCAGTTCGCGCAGGGACGAGGCCGTCCACGACGTCGGGTTGTCGGTCACCATCTTGGCAAGCTGCGCGTTGGTATGAACCGTCGGCACCGGCTTGAAATCCCGAATCAGGAAACCGCCGGACGAATCGGTCAGCATATCGGGATCGGACTCGTCGATATATTGAGCCGCATGGGCGATGCGGGTGGCCGCATCGGCGGGAAAACCCGCCAGACACCCGGCGAGATAGGTGGCGTAGTAGTGAAAGTCAAGCTCCACAGCAACCTCCGGTAATATTTTATGTCGCTGAAACACGATAGTGGTTGCCGCACATATGGGCAATCACAAATAGCAAAGCACGGATGAAAAATCCACAAACGGCGGAAATCGATGATACCTATTCGACTAACACCACCGATGGGCTGCCGCCGATCGGTGTGATGCCGGAATTGGTGCAGTTGCTGGGCAGGTCGGCGTTGTTCTGAAACGACAGCTTCAAGGCGATCAGCTGCGAGCAGCCGTTCGCGCTGCTGTTGGTGTTGTTGTCCATCTGCACCGTCTGATTCGGAAAATAGATGGCGCCGTTGATGTTAAGGACGGTGTTGTTCGAAAACACCTGCGTCACCGCCGAGCTGCCGTTGCGATCGCCCATGATCGCCATTCCGGAATAGGGGCCGCTGGTCGGCGCGGTGATGTTGAGTTCGGCGTTGTTGCCGATATTCAGCGCGTAATTGCCGGCCACGACGATCGTCACCCCGCCGGTGGCGTTCAACACGGCGTTGTTTTGCATGACGAATTGGCTTTCGACGATATAGGTGCCGGGCGCCATGTTGACCGTGCCGTTGTTTTGGAAGTTCAGCCCGTTGCAAAAGGTTCCTGGCGTCAGATTGACCGTGACGTTGTTGCTGCCCGACGCGGTTTGGCTGGTGCAGGCGGCGGGCGTGGGGGCGGTAACCCCGGCATAGGGGTCGGCGGTGACCACGCCGGTGCTGATTGTCCCCTTGATCGAGGCGTTGTTCGACAGCGTGTAGCCGCCGTTCGTGGCCACCGGCCCGCTGATCGAGGCGTTGTTGGACAGATCGATACCGCGCGCCGAGCTGGAGTTCGAGGCCACCCCGCAACTGGCGTTGGGCAGCGTGGCGTTGTTGCTAAGGTAAACCGTATCGCTGGCGGTGGTATCGAGGCCCAGCACGCAGTATTTCCCCGCCGAAGTCCCGCTGTAACGCGCCACCGCGCGCGCCGTGACCGTGACCGCGTTGTTCAGAAACAAGGCCGAGAACAGCAGGGTCTGCGGCTGCGAGATGATCACCTCGACCGATTTCGCATCGCCCGTGTAAGCCCCCGACAGTGGTGGAGAGTTGACCGTGACGGTGGCGCCATTCGCCGCCGTGGCGCCGTTGAGCCCGGCATCGTTGGTGCTGGCGGCTGCGATCACCGCCCCGCTGGCGCCCGCCGCCACCTCGAAGGCGCCGCCGATCGCCCCGGCATCGGCCGCGGTTTGCAACGACCGTTTGGCGGCGTACCACAGACCCAACTCGGTCCCCAGCGACAGAAAGCCCAACATCGCGGTCATTCCCACCGCCACTAGAACGGCGACGGAACCATCACGATCGTGCCTGTACTCGTTGAGAAAACGGCGAAGACGCATGGCGTTTATCCTTTAAATTCAAGGATAAGACCGTTTTCGCCGCGTCACTATGAACCGTGTCACATTCATCGCGGAAAGGTACAACTCGCCGTCAGCGTGAAGGGGCCGAAGGGCAGCAGGTTTGGGACAATGAAGGTGAAGGGCGCGCTGGCCGACACCCCGATCTGGGTGGCGCTGTTGGTCACCGTGATGGCCGGGGTCACGTTTTGCAGGCCGGTCAAATCGGCGGTGACCAGATTGGAGATATCGGACGCCGATAGCGCGCTGTTGACCAGGGCCGCGCGCGCCGCTTCCTCGACCGCGAATTGCAGGGTCTGGCGTATCCAAAAGGCGCGGCCGAATTCGGTGATGCCCAGCAGGAAGGCCAGCAGGACCGGCGCCAGGATGGCGAACTCGATCGCGGTGGTTCCCCGGCTGTTCATTTTAGTTCACCCGCAAGGTCGCGGTGGCGCTGAGTGTCACCGGACTGGCGAAGCCGGGGTAACTGAGCAGCAGCGAATAGGGTTCGCTGACCGTCACCGAAACATAGGTGCGCAAGGTGCTGCCGTCGGCGCAGGTGCCGCCGCATGCCGGTGTGCTGCCATCGGCGCATCCGCAACTGTTGGTGGGTGTCACGGTGACGGCCGCGGCATTCAGGCCGCTGGCATTGTCCACCGCCCGGGTCATCGCGGCGGTGTCGGCCGAATTGTTGAAGCCCGCCTGAACCCCGGCGCGGGCGCCGCTAATCAGGCGCATCTTTTCGTTCACGGCCAAACCGAAATCGGCCAATCCGATCAAAACCAGCAACAGAATCGGGGTCGCCAGCGCGAATTCGACCGCGCTGACCCCACGTTGATCGTGGGTCCACGCACGCATCGCTATTTCCCCGTATCCGGCTTGAACGCCGTGTCGGCGGGCAGCGGCATCGCCTGAGAGCAGTGCCCGGTCGAGCATTCGGCGACGACGGTCGCGCCGCCGGGCACCCAGTTCTTGCCGTTGCCGTAATGAACCGCCACCCCCTGCGGGCTGCCCGAGGTGACCACCACCACCGCGTCGAACAGCGGGTGGCCGCCGCCGTCGAGCGCCGAGACCGTGGTGCCGCCCGGATATTTGCCGAACACCGTCAGCCCGCCCGAGCGCCGCACCGAAACGTCGGCGATCGCCGGATTGCCGACCACCACTTGGCGGACACCCGGACCCAAGGGCACCTGGGTGGCGCCGCCCAGCGGCACCTCGATGGTCGAGGCCCCGAAGGCGGGAACGGTGAATGCCAAAAAGGCCGCCATCGCGGCTTCCGTCTTGCGCAGCATGGCCCCAGTCCTTTCGCGCCTAAATAATAACGCCATAAGGATACGCCGATTGTTGTTGACCGGCAACGATTATTGCTGTTTCATTGTTGTGCGATAGCAATGTTGATTTGCGTGTAATTTTAAGGGATTTCCAAATGTCGTTCCGTCCGGGTCTCGCCTTCGTTGTTTGTCTTGCGGCCGCCGGTTGCGCGGGCACGCCCGGCGGCGGGGATCACGGGGTCATCGAGGCGGTCGAGCCGTCGCTGCGCGCCGCCGCCGCCAGCGCCGAGGCGAACCATGATTACAAGGGCGCCATTCAGCATCTGACCACCTTGTATTCCCGCCATCCCGACGACCGCGAGATTGGGGTGGCCTTGGCCCGCAACATGCGCTTCAACGGCCAAGCGCAACCGGCCGCCGATCTGTTGCAGGCGCAACTGGCCCGCTTTCCCGGCGATCCCGATCGCCTGACCGAATTGGCAAAGGATTACCTTGCCGCCGACCGCGTTGCCCTGGCGCTGAGAACCTTGGATCAAGCCGCCGCCGCCGCGCCCGGCCGGTGGGATATTCCGTCGCTGACCGGCGTGGCGCTCGACACCTTGGGCCGCAACGGCGAAGCCCAGGCCGCCTACGGCCGCGCGCTGGCGCTGTCGCCCGACAATCCGGCGGTGCTCAACAATCTGGCCCTGTCGCAAGCCTTGGCCGGCCATTTGAACGAGGCCGTGGCGACCCTGACCCGCGCCGCCGACTTGCCCGCCGCCACCGCCCAGACCAGGCAAAATCTGGCGTTGCTGCTGGCCCTGAAGGGCGACGCCGCCGATGCCGAAAAACTGGTCCGCAACGATCTTGCGCCCGACGCGGCGGCCGCCAACACCAAAATCCTGCGCGCCCTGTCGGCGGCGGCGAAGGGGCAATAACGCGCCTCTTATTTCATGATCCCCGACACCTGGATCGCCGCCGGTCCGGCGATCACCATGAACAGCACCGGCAGGAAGAAAACGATCATCGGCACCGTCAATTTGGCGGGTAGCGAGGCGGCCTTGCGTTCGGCGTTGGCCATGCGGGCCTCGCGGTTTTCCTGCGCCAAAACTTTAAGGGCTTGGCTAACCGGGGTGCCGTATTTTTCCGATTGCAGCAAGGTGGTGGTCAGCGATTTGACTTGGGGCAAGCCGGTGCGCGCCGCCAAATTCTCCCACGCGAAGCGGCGGTCGCCGAGAAAGGCCAGTTCGGCGGCGGCCAGCCCGAATTCCTCGGCCAGATCGGGGGCGGTGGCGCCCATCTCATCGACCACCCGGCCCAGTGCCGATTCGATCGACAGGCCGGAATCGACGCAGATCACCATCAGATCCAGCGCGTCGGGAAAGGCCCGCGCGATGGCGAATTGCCGTTTTTGAATGGCGTTGGTCATCAGCAGGGTCGGCAGGCCGTTGCCGGTCACCATCGCCCCCAGCAAAATCAGGATGCGGATTCCCAACGGTTCGGCGGCGAACACGGTGGTGGCGTAAACCAGCCCGGCCGCCAGCAG
>CAIULK010000142.1 GCA_903899885.1 uncultured Rhodospirillaceae bacterium | reverse complement strand
TTGATGATGAAGGTGCCGGCCACCGCGACGGCGGCCAGGAACACCATCAGCGCCACCAGCCACGGCATGTAGCGGCTGGTCGCATCCCCCTTCAGCGGCAGATCCGAGCGGCGGGAAAACATCACGACACCTTCTGAACTTCGCCGTTTTCGATGTGCAGGCGCGGTTGATGCGCGAAGCGGGCGACCAATTGATCGCTGTGGGTGGCGACCAGGATGGTGGTGCCCAGCTTGTTCAACTCCTCGAACAGATACAGCAAGCGCATGGCGATATGGTCGTCGACGTTGCCGGTGGGTTCGTCGGCCAGCAGCAATTCGGGGCGCCCCATCACGGCGCGCGCGATGGCGACGCGCTGTTTCTGCCCGCCCGACAGGGTCGAGGGTTTGGCGTTGATCTGTCCCGACAGCCCGACCCACGACAACAGTTCGGGCACATGCTTTTGGATTTCGCTTTCCCGCACGCCGCGCACCCGCAGCGGCAGGGCGACGTTATCGAAGGTCGAGAGGTGATCGAGCAGGCGGAAATCCTGGAAAACCACCCCGACCCGGCGGCGCAACGCGGGCAGTTCGTAACGTTTGGTTTGGGCGATGTCGTGGTCGAACAGCACGACCCGGCCGCGCGACGGGCGCAGCCCCAGGAACATCAGGCGCAGCAGCGAGGATTTGCCGGCGCCCGAAGCGCCGGTCAGGAAGTGGAACGATCCGGCGGGCAGGGTGAAATTGACGTCCTGCAAAATCTCGGGGCCCAGGCCGTAGCGCAGACCCACCGATTCGAAATGGACGACATTTTCCCCCAAACTGCGTTTCGCCATATCCTCCATCCCTTAAACGGCAGGGGCAGAGGATGACACGCCGTGTGGGTTCCGTCTACTCGCCCGTGCCGACCTTGGCTTCCAGCGCGGCCAGACGGGCGGCCAGCGATTCCTGTTCCTCGCGGGCCTTGACGGCCATCGCGCGCACCACGTCGAGTTCCTCGCGGTGAACCAGATCCAGGGCGCCGATCACCCGTTCGATCTGATGATGCAGGATCGTTTCGGCCTCGTCGCGCAACCCGGCCAAGGCGCCTTTCGCGCCGTGAGCGGCCCGCGCCAGCTCGTCGAACAGCGGTTTCTTGTCGTACATGGCAAGGCCTTTCCGGCATTTTCTCCCTAGGCAGGCATCATGACCATCCCCCTGGTTTTATGCAAGACCACTCATAAAAGGGTCATCCGGCGCGGTTGCCAATTTCATCCGGCCCGGTCATTATTCGCGCCCATTGGCATCAGGTTTGGAGAAACCGCATGGGCGCGCGGGAGTTGCTGGATCAGGAGTTCGCCTCGCACCGCGAGATCGCGGCGGTAACCGCCCAGGCGGTGGCCGAACCGTTCGAACGGCTGGTTCGGGCGTCGGTCGGCTGCCTGCGGGCGGGCGGGCGGATCTTCTTTTTCGGCAACGGCGGCAGCGCGGCCGACGCGCAGCATCTGGCGGCCGAACTGGTGGTTCGCTACAAGGTCAACCGCCCGGCCCTGGCGGGCATCGCCCTGACCACCGACAGTTCGATCCTGACCGCCTGCTCCAACGATTTTTCCTATGACGACGTGTTTTCCCGTCAGATCGAGGCCTTGCTGCGGGCGGGCGACGTGGCGATCGGCATCAGCACCTCGGGCAACAGCCCCAATGTGATCAAGGCGTTGGAGGCGGCGAAAAAGCTGGGTGGGGTGGCCGCCGGATTCACCGGCCGCGACGGCGGCAAAATGCGCGGTCTGGCCGATCCCGTGATCATCGTGCCGTCGCCGATTACCGCGCGCATCCAGGAAATGCATATCCTGATCGGCCACACGCTGTGCGAGGCGATCGAAAAAGAGTTTGCCGGTTCAGCCCCCTAAAACCTTGACTCGAACGCGGGGCGGGGCAATCTAAGCGAAACCCTAATATAGTATGCCAGCAGGAGCCGCCATGTTCATTCAGACCGAACCCACTCCCAATCCGGCGACCGTCAAGTTCCTGCCGGGCCGCGATGTCATGGGGGATGGGACCGCCGATTTTCCCGACGCCGTAAGCGCCGCGCGCTCGCCGCTGGCGACCCGGCTGTTCGGCGTGACCGGCGTGGCCGGGGTGTTCCTGGGGGGCGACTTCATCAGCGTGGTCAAGGCCGACGGCACCGAATGGCCGGCGATGAAGCCGCAAATCCTGGCGGCGATCATGGATCATTATTCCTCGGGCGATCCGGTGGTGCTGGAACTCGAAGGCGGGGACAGCGGCGCCCAGGACAGCGCCATCGTCGCCCAGATCAAGGAACTGCTGGAAACTCGCATCCGCCCGGCCCTGGCCCAGGATGGCGGCGACGTGGTGTTCCGCGGCTTCGAGAACGGGGTGGTGCTGCTGCATCTGCGCGGCGCCTGTTCGGGCTGCCCCAGCGCCGGGGCGACCTTGAAGCACGGCATCGAAAACCTGCTGCGCCATTACATCCCCGAGGTGACGGGGGTGCGGGCGGTCGCGTAAGCGTGGACCTTTACCCGCTGATCTTCCCTCTGATCCGCCGTTTCCGGCCCGAGACGGCGCACGGGCTTGCCGTGCGCGCGCTTGCGGCCGGGCTGGTTCCGGCGCCGCGCCCGATGGCGCACGCCGCGCTGGAAACCATGGTTTGGGGCCTGCGGTTCCCTAATCCGGTCGGGTTGGCCGCCGGGTTCGACAAGAACGCCGAGGTGCCCGACGCGATGCTGGCGCAAGGGTTCGGCTTCGTCGAGATCGGGTCGGTGACGCCCAAGCCGCAGCCGGGCAATCCCCGGCCCCGGCTGTTCCGGCTGCTTGAAGACCAAGCGGTGATCAACCGGATGGGGTTCAACAACGACGGGCTGGACGCGGTGGCCGCCCGCTTGGGCAAGCGGGCGCGCCGTGGGATCGTCGGCGCCAATCTGGGCAAGAACAAAACCACCGAGGACGCCGCCGCCGATTATGAACTGGGGGTGGCGGCCCTGGCCGGGCTGGCCGATTATCTGGTGGTCAATGTTTCGTCGCCCAATACGCCGGGTTTGCGCGCGCTTCAGGGGCGGGGCGCGTTGGAAGCCCTGCTGGGGCGGGTGCGCGGGGCGCTGAACGCCACCGGCTTCCATCCGCCCCTGCTGCTGAAAATCGCTCCCGATTTGACGAGCGAGGATCTGCACGATATCGCCGAGGTCGCGATGACCCGGGTGGTCGATGGCTTGATCGTCAGCAATACCACGATCGCTCGGCCCGCCGGGTTGGTCTCGCGCCACGGCGGGGAAACCGGGGGATTGTCGGGGGCGCCCTTGTTCGAGCCGTCCACGGCGGTGTTGCGTCAGATGTACCGGTTGACCCGGGGGGCCGTGCCTTTGGTCGGGGTGGGGGGCATCGCCTCGGCCCAGGATGCGTATGCCAAGATCCGGGCGGGGGCATCGCTGGTGCAGCTGTATTCCGCGCTGGTCTATCAGGGACCGGGGCTGGTCCGGCGGATCAACCAGGATCTGGCGCGGTTGCTGGCCAAGGATGGGTTCGTCCACGCCGCCCAGGCGGTGGGCGCCGATCACCGTTCGTCCAGCCTTTGATTGCCAAGGCGGGTGGGGTCGGATACAAGGCGATCCACCGTCTTCTCAAAGCGTCGAGACCGTCATGATCACCGTCAGCGTCATCATTCCCGCCTATAACGAGGAAAAAACCATCCTCACGGTGCTCGAACGGGTGGCCGAGCAAAAGATCGACGGCATCGCCTTCGAGGTCATCGTGGTCGATGACGGCTCGAAGGATCGCACGGCGGAGCTGGTGGAGTCGCGGCCCGAGCTGTATTCGCGCTTCGTGCGCCAGCCCAAGAACGGCGGCAAGGGGGCGGCGGTCCGCGCCGGTTTGGCGGCGGCCACCGGCGACTATGTCTTGTTCCAAGACGCCGATTTGGAATACGACCCGGCCGGATGGCACAAACTGATGATACCGATTCTGAAATTCGGCGCCGACGTGGTGATGGGCAGCCGCTTCGTGGCGCCCGAATACACGCGGGTCTATTATTTCTGGCATCAAATCGGCAACCGCCTGCTGACCTTTATTTTCAATATCCTGAACAACACCACCTTCACCGACATCTATAGCTGCTACCTGATGTTCCGCCGCCGGTTGGTCGTTCCGGGCGAATTGCGGTCGGACGGCTGGGATCAGCAGGCCGAAATCCTGTCCTTGGCGGTCGGGCGCAGCCGGGTCTATTACGAGGTGCCGGTCAGCTATCACGGACGCACCTACGACGAGGGCAAGAAGATCAAGGCCTATCACGCGCTGGGCGTGATCACGATGATCCTGGCGGCGCGCTTCCGCGCCAAATGAGCCTGGGCCGCTCCATCGCCACGGTCGGCGGCTTCACCATGCTGTCGCGCGTCACCGGGCTGATGCGCGAGATGATGATCGCCCATTTCCTGGGTGCCGGAACGATGGCCGACGCCTTTTTCGTGGCCTTCCGTTTTCCCAATCTGTTCCGCTCGCTGTTCGCCGAGGGGGCGTTCAACGCCGCCTTCGTGCCGCTGTTCGCCGGGCACTTGGCGGCCGAGGGCCAAGGCGAGGCCGAGGAGTTCGCGCGGCGCGCCTTCGCGGTGCTGGCGGTGGCGCTGGGGCTGTTCGTCGCGATCGTCGAATTGGTGATGCCGTGGGCGATGATGGGCTTGGCGCCGGGCTTCGGCGATGTGCCGGGCAAGATGGAACTGGCGACCGATTTGTCGCGCATCTGTTTTCCCTATCTTTTGTTCATTTCGCTGACCTCGTTGCAGGCGGGCGTGCTGAATTCGCTGGGCCGGTTCGCCGCCGCCGCCGGCACGCCGATCCTGCTGAACCTGACCGCGATGGCTGGTCTGTGGGCCTTGGCGCCCTTTACCGAAACCCCCGCCCACGCCTTGGCCTGGGGCACCTTCGCCTCGGGCATCGTGCAGTTTTCCTGGCTGGCCTATTCGGTGCGCCGCGCGGGCGTGCGCCTGAACGCGGTGCGCCCGCGTTTGACGCCCGAGGTGCGGCTGCTGCTGGTCCGCATCGTTCCCGGCGCGGTGGGGGCCGGGGTGTATCAGCTTAATCTGGTGATCAACACGATGATCGCCTCGACGGTGGCCGACGGGGCGGTGAGCTATCTGAACTATGCCGACCGGGTTAACCAGTTGCCGCTGGGCGTGGTCGGCGTGGCGGTGGGCACCGCCTTGTTGCCGCTGCTGTCGCGCCAGATCCGGGCCGGTGATCATGCGGGCGCCCTGGACAGCCAGAACCGCGCGATGGAATTCGGCCTGTTCCTGACCCTGCCCGCCGCCGTGGCGCTGATGGTGCTGGCCCAGCCGGTGATTCGCGTGTTGTTCGAACGGGGCTCGTTCGGTCCAACCGCGACTCAGGCGACGGCGGCGGCGCTGGTCGCCTTTGCCATCGGCCTGCCCGCCTATGTGCTGGTCAAGGTGTTGACCCCGGCCTTTTTCGCCCGCCACGACACCAAGACGCCGGTCAAGGTGGCGGGGGCGACGATGGCGCTGAACGTGGTACTTAATTTGGCTTTGGCGCATCCCTTGGCCCATGTCGGCATGGCCTTGGCCACGGCGGTGGCTGCGTGGTTCAATGTCGGGGCCTTGGCCTGGATCTTGAGAGGGCGCGGCACCTTCGCCCTCGATTCCCGTCTGAAGCTCCGTCTGCCGCGCCTGTTGGCGGCCAGTGCCGTGCTGTGGGTGGTGCTGTGGGCGGCCGAGCGGTTCTTGCACCCGATGGCCGCCGGGCCGCTGGCGGCCTTGGCGATGACGGCGGGCTTGGTCGGGCTGGGTTTGGCGGCGTTCGTGGCGGCGGCGCATGTCCTGGGCGCGGCCCGGCTGGGAGAGTTGCGCGCCTTGACGCGGCGCGGTGGCTGAAGACCGGGGCTTGCCTTGTTTCCAGGGGAAGCGTAATCAGGTCGGCATCATGATTCGTTTTTTCGCCCTCGTCCAAAAGTGGGAGCCCCGGCTGCGGCGGCCGTCCTTCACGGTGCGGTTCCACTGGTCGTGGGTGGCCGCCGGGTTGGGTTTGGCGGTGGTGCTGTATTATCTGGTGGGCGCGTGGATGCTTAACGTCATCGACGACAATCCCGATTTCGCGGCCCCTCCCACCTCGCCCCGCCAGTCGCGCGCGGTGGCCCTGGCCGCCAAGCTGATCCGCCGCGAGGTCGATATCCACGGCTGGACCACCAACGATCCGTTCTTCGAGCCGGGCAGCCTGCTGCGCGACATGCCGCATTATCAGCAAGGGATCATCGCGGCGGTCGATCGCTTCACGTCGAGTTTGGCGGCGCGCGAGGTCGAGCCGGGGATCAATCCGCCGGATTTGCCGCTGGCCGCCGGGCTGCTGAAATATCCGGGCACGGTCTGGCGTTTCAACTTCAACGTCTCGCTGCTGCCGACCACCACGGCCGAGAAGCAGTATCGCCGCGCCGCCGTGGCGTTGGAGGGCTATAGCGGCCATCTCGACGTATCGCAGCTGACCTTCGACCGGCACGGCGAAATCCTGGTCGGGCTGCTCGGCGACGTCGCCGCCGATCTGGACGAGGCGAACGCCGGCATCGAAGCCCATTTGACCGAGGGGCGCCGCGACGACGCCGGCCGTCTGTTCCAAACCACCAAGGGGCGGCTCTACGCCTATTTCCTGCTGCTGCGCGAAACCGGCATGGATTTCGATCAGGTGATTTCCGAAAGCGGTCAAGGCCGCGCCTGGGCCAAGATGATGGACGCGTTGCAGGCGGGCGCCTTGCTGGCCCCGCCGATGGTGATCGATGCCGCCCCCGATTCGGCATTCCTGCCCAATCATTTGGCGGTTCAGGGCTATTACCTGCTGATCGCCCGTCAGCGGCTGAACGATCTGCGGGCGGCGTTGTCGAAGTGATTCGCATTGCCGTTCTCAGCGACCTTCATGTCGAAAAGGGGCCGTGGCATCCGCCCGCGTTCGAGGCCGATCTGGTGCTACTGGCCGGCGATATCGGCTGGGGGCCGGAAGGGGTGCGCTGGGCGGCCGATCATCTGGGCGGACGTTTGGCGGTTTATGTCGCGGGCAACCGGGAATACTGGCACCACACGCCGGGCACGGACCCCTTGGCCAATCTGGCCAGTGCGGCGGCGCGGGTGCCCAATCTGCATTTCCTGCAAGATCAAACCGCCCATTTTACCCTGAAGGGGCGGACCGTGCGGATTCTGGGCGCCACGTTGTGGACCGACTATGCGCTGGAAGGCGACGTTCCGGACGCGATGAGCAAGGCGCAGGCGCAGATGCCTGATTACCGCCATGGGCACGGCCGTTCCGGCGAAATCCTGACCGCCGCCCAGGTGCAGGCCTGGAACCGCGCCAGCGTGGCCTTTCTTGAACGCGAATTGGCGCGGCCCGAGGACGGGGTCACCGTGGTGCTGACCCACCATGCGCCAGTCCAGACCAGCCTGCGCCGCCGCCGCCCGGACCATGTGCCGACCATCGCCTCGATGACCTGTCTGGCCCCGTTGATCGAGGCGCGCCAGCCCGATCTGTGGGTACATGGGCACACCCATTGGAACGTCGATGGCCATCTCGGGCGGACCCGAATCGTCACCAATCAACGCGGCGAGCCGGAAAACGAAGATTTTCGCCCCCTGATCGTCGATCTTTGATCTTGTGCCGGTGCTCCCGCCTCGGTTAACACTAGGACCTCATGCGCGCCTCTCTCAAACTCCATCGCGGCCATATCGCGTTCGTCCATGATCTCACGATGGCGGCGCTGTCCTTTGTCGCCGCACTCTATCTGCGGATGGGCGGGGACATGATCGCGGGCTGGGACGCATCGGTCTTGCTGCTGGCCATCGCCACCTTCACCCTGGTCGCCGCCGCCGCTTTTTTGTCGGGCGGCATGTACAGGGGCGTTTGGCGCTACGCCTCGGTCGATGATCTGATGACCCTGACGCGGGCCGCCACGGTGACCGTGCTGGTGTTCTATCTGGCGCTGTTCCTGGTGACGCGCCTGGCCGATCTGCCGCGTTCGGTGCTGATCATCAACTGGTTCGTGCTGGTCGCCCTGCTGGGCGGGCCGCGCTTTTTGTACCGCCGTTTCAAGGACCGCCGGATGGTGGCCCGTCACGCCGCCTTGGGTGACGGTGTTCCCGTTCTGCTGGTCGGCACCGGCGACGAGGCCGATTTGTTCCTGCGCGCCGTGCGTTCGCACGCGGCGGAATACCGGGTGGTCGGGCTGATTTCGGAAAAAGGCGGGCGGGTTGGCCGTCTGATGCACGGGGTCGATGTTCTGGGCTCGGTCGATGAGTTGGAGCCGGTGGTCGAGGAGTTGCGCCGCAAGGGCACGCCGCCGCAGCGCCTGATCATCACCGATCACCGGATCGAGGGCGCCGAGGTCCGCCGCCTGCTGGACGAGGCCGACCGCCTGGGCATGACGCTGGCCCGGATTCCGCGCCTGACCAATCTGGAGGAAGGGGTCGCCGCCCCGCCGCCGATCCGTTCGATCGCGGTCGAGGATTTGCTGGGCCGCCCGCAGACGGTGATGGATCGTTCGGCCCTGGCCTCGCTGATCGGCGGGCGCCGGGTGCTGGTCACCGGGGCGGGGGGCTCGATCGGCTCGGAACTGGTGCGCCAGATCGCCGAATTGGGGCCGTCGGTGCTGGCGCTGTTCGATGCGGGCGAGTTCAATTTGTATACAATCGACCTGGAGATCGCCAACGCCTACCCCGCGCTGGACCGCCGTCCGTTGATCGGCGATGTCCGCGATCATGACCGGGTGCGCGCCGTGATGGCCGAGCTGAAACCCGATCTGGTCTTCCACGCCGCCGCGCTGAAACATGTGCCGATGGTCGAGGTCAACCCGGACGAGGGCATGCTGACCAACGCGGTCGGCACCCGCATCCTGGTCGATGCCTGCATCGAGGCGGGGGTGCGCCTGATGGTGCAGATTTCCACCGACAAGGCAGTCAACCCGACCAATGTGATGGGGGCGTCGAAGCGCGTCGCCGAGATGTACGCCCAGGCCCGCGATTTGGAGGGCGACGGCACCCGCTTCGTTACCGTGCGCTTCGGCAACGTCCTGGGATCGACCGGCTCGGTGGTGCCCTTGTTCCAAAGGCAGCTGGCGGCGGGCGGCCCTCTGACCGTGACCCATCCCGACATGACCCGCTATTTCATGACCGTGCGCGAAGCGGTCGAGCTGGTGTTGCAGGCCTCGGCCTTCGGGGTGGGCAATCAAGAACTGCGCGGCAAGATCTTCGTGCTGGACATGGGCGAGCCGGTGCGCATCGTCCATCTGGCGCGCCAGATGATCCGGCTGGCCGGGCTGCGGCCCGAGATCGACATTCCGATCACCTTCACCGGCCTGCGCCCCGGCGAGAAGCTGTTCGAGGAAATCTTCCACGGCGCCGAACCGCCGGTCGCCACCGAATGCGGCGGCATTCTGGTCGCAGCTCCCCGTTTGGTGGATGGCGCCGAGCTGGGGGTGGCCTTGGCCGAACTCGAGGATTCTTGCCGCGCCCATCGGCCCGACCGGGCCTTGGCCATTCTTCGCCGGTTGGTGCCGGAATACAGCCCAGGACCAAACGGATCATGAAAAAGCCGAAACACGTTCCCCAACCGACCCGTGAACAGGTGCTGGAGTTCATCAAGGCACAACCGGGACCGGTGGGGAAACGTGAATTGGCCCGCGCCTTCGGACTGCGCGGCACCGATAAAATCGAGTTGAAGGCGCTGTTGAAGGGGTTGGAGGGCGGCGGCGAGGTTGAACGCGGCGGACGCCGCCGTTTCGCGCACCCCGGCTCGCTGCCCGACACGGCGGTGATCGAAATCATCGGCACCGACAGCGACGGCGAATTGCTGGCCCGCCCCCTGGCCTGGAGCGAGGGCCGCCCGCCGCGCATCTTCGTCGCCCCGGTGCGTCAGGGCGGCATCGTCGTCGGTCTCGGCGACCGGATTTTGGCCAAGCTGCGCCGCATGGCGGGCGACGATTACGAAGCCCGCGCGATCCGCATCGTCGGCGAGGCGCGTGCCCGCGTGCTGGGGGTGTTCGAACCCTTGCCCGACGGGAGCGGGCGCATCCGTCCGACCAGCCGGCGCGAAAAGGCCGAATACGCGGTGCCCAAGGGCGAAACCGGCGGCGCCGAAAAGGGCGATTTCGTTCAGGCCGATCTGTTGCCCGGCCGCCATTATGGTTTGCGGCAAGCGGCGGTGCGCGAATGTCTGGGCAAAATGGGCGCGCCCAAGGCGGCCAGCTTGATCAGCATCGCCACCCACGACATTCCGCTGGATTTCCCCGACGAGGCCTTGGCGCAGGCGGCGGCGGCCGGAGCGGCCCCGATGGGCCACCGCACCGATCTGCGCGCCGTGCCGCTGGTAACCATCGACGGCGAGGATGCGCGCGATTTCGACGACGCCGTGTGGGCCGAACCCGATGGCGACGGCTGGCACTGCGTGGTGGCGATCGCCGACGTCGCGTGGTACGTGCGCCCCGGCGACGCGCTCGACGTCGAGGCATGGCGGCGCGGCAATTCGGTCTATTTTCCCGACCGCGTGGTGCCGATGCTGCCCGAGGAACTGTCGAACGGCTGGTGCTCGCTCAAACCCGACGAGGATCGGGGCTGCATGGCGGTGCATTTTTGGATCGACAAGGACGGGCGCAAGAAACGTCACCGCTTCGAGCGGGCGATGATGCGCTCGATCGCCCGGCTGACCTATACCCGCGTGCAAGCGGCCAAGGACGGCCGCCCGGACGAGCAACTCGCCCCCTTGATGGGGACGGTGGTGGGGCCGCTTTACGCCGCCTGGGCCGCCTTGTTCAAGGCGCGCGAGGCACGCGGCGTGCTGGACCTGGATTTGCCGGAACGCAAGGTCGATCTGGCGCCCGACGGCACGGTGTTGGGCATCTCGCCCCGCGAGCGGCTGGATAGCCACCGCTTGATCGAGGATTTCATGATCCAGGCCAATGTCTGCGCGGCCGAGGAACTGGAACGCCTGCATCAGCCCTGCATGTACCGCATTCATGACACGCCGACCCCGGAAAAGCTGGAGGGTTTGCACGACTTCCTGAAATCCCTGGATCTGTCCTTCACCAAGGGGCAAACCCCGGCGCCCGCGATGTTCAACGGCATCCTGGCCAAGGTGAAGGGCACCGCCGAGGAACCGCTGGTCAACGAAATGGTTCTGCGCTCGCAGGCCCAAGCGGTCTACAGCCCTGAGAATATCGGCCATTTCGGGCTGGCGTTGGGCAAATACGCGCATTTCACCTCGCCGATCCGGCGCTACGCGGATTTGTTGGTGCACCGGGGCTTGATCGCCGGGCTGAAACTGGGCGAGGGCGCCCTGCCGCCCGACGCGGCGGAACGCTTCGCCGAGGCGGGCGAGCATATCTCGGCCACCGAGCGCCGCGCGGCGGCGGCGGAACGCGAGGCGGTGGACCGTTACGTCACGGCCTTCCTGTCCGACCGGGTGGGGGCGACGTTCCAAGCCAAGATTTCCGGCGTCACCCGCTTCGGGCTGTTCGTCGCCTTGTCGGAAACCGGGGCGGACGGCTTGATTCCGGCCAGCACCCTGCCCGACGACAAATATTTCCACGACGAGGCGACCCATTCGCTGATCGGGCGCCGCACCCGGCGGACCTTCCAAATGGGGCAAGCGGTCACCGTCGTTCTGCAAGAGGCCAACCGCCTGACCGGCAGCATGGTCTTCCGGTTGGACGAGGGGCGCGAAAAATCTGTACGGCGGGGAAAACCGCCCGCATAATCACCGTTTGGCGGGGTTTGTCCGAGGGCGGTCGTGGGCTGGTCGGTAAGGGCGCGTTCCGGGCTTGTCGCCCTGCTGTCGGTGGCCGGGTCCTGCGCCCCGGTCAGTCAGCATCCGCTGGAAAATGCCGGTGCCCCCTATGATGTCGCCGAGGTCGAGCGGACCTTGGCCTTCGGCTATTCCACCATCCTCGAACGCCATCTGGAACGCGGCACGGCGGCGGTGGTCGCGCTGGAGGGGTTGCGGGGCCTGAGCGGCATCGATCCGGAAATCAGCGTCGCCCGTCAGGGGGATTTCGTCGTCCTGGCCGCGTCGGACCGGGTGGTCGCCCGCTATCCGGCGCCGGGCGACGACGATCTTGGCGGCTGGACGCGTCTGACGGTGACCGTGGCCTTGGACGGACGGGCGTTGTCGCCCAAGCTGCGGGATGCCGATGCCGAAATTCTGTACATGGCGGTGTTCGACGCCACCTTGGCCAAGATGGATATCTATTCGCGCTACGCCGGGGCGGCCGAGGCCCGCGAACATCGCGCCAGCCGCAACGGCTATGGCGGCGTCGGCCTGTCGTTCGCCGTCGCCGGTGGCGAGGTCCGGCTGACCGATATCGCCCCGGGCACTCCCGCCGCGGCGGCGGGCTTGACGGCGGGCGAGGTTCTGCTGGCGATCGACGGCAAGCCGGTGCCCCCGGATGCCGAACTGGTCAACGCCCGTCTGCGGGGGCCGGTGGGCGAACCGGTGACCCTGACGCTGCGCCGCAAGGACCGCCACGTCGCCGCGCTTGATCTGCGCCGCGCCCTGATCGTGCCGAAATCGGTGGAAACCTCGGTCGAGGGCGGCGTCGCCCGTTTCCGCGTCACCGGCTTCAATCAGCGGACGGCCGCCGATTTGGAGGCGGGGCTGGCCAGTGCGCGCGAGCAGGCGCGGGGCAACCTGCACGGCGTGATTCTGGATCTGCGCGGCAATCCCGGCGGCCTGCTTGATCAGGCGGTGCGGATGGCCGATCTGTTCATCGCCGACGGGCCGATCGTCTCGACCCGCGGGCGTCATCCCCTGGCCAGCCAGTCCTACGAGGCGCGCGAGGGGGACATGGGTGAAAACCTGCCCGTGGTCGTGCTGATCGATGGCCGTTCGGCGTCGGCGGCCGAGATTTTGGCAGGGGCCTTGGAGGATGCCGGCCGCGCCGTGGTGGTGGGGACCAGTTCCTATGGCAAGGGAACCGTCCAGACCGTCGTCCGTCTGCCCAACGACGGCGAGATGACCCTGACCTGGTCGCGCTTCTACACGCCGTCCGGCTATGCCCTGAATGGTCTTGGGGTGCTACCCAATCTGTGCTTGACCGGCGCCAAGGAGGCGCCGGTCAAGACCATGGCGTCGGCCACCTTTGCCCGGTGGCGGTCCGCCCAACCGGAAGACGACAGCCTGCGCCGTTCGTTGCGCGGCATTTGTCCCCCCGCCAAGCGCGCGGGCGATCCCGAGGATATGGCGGTGGCGATGCGGCTGCTGGCCGATCCGGCGGCCTTTGGCGAGGCGCTGGCGGCGGCGGCGCCGATGGGGGGCGCCGACTGGGCCGCGCGCCGCGATTGACGCGTCTCGTGAAATTGCATAAAATTGTGAATAATAAAAAGGTGGGGTCCAGGGGTGGGCCGGAACCGGAAGGAAACGTGCCATGCCGGCCGTCCAAGGAACACTTATCCTCGATTCGGTGGTCCGAATCACCGAACAGCGCAATCGCGAGGACCTGGAACGCTGTCTGGTCGAAACCCTGATCGACCTGACCGACTTGTCCCGGGTCTCGATCGTTTCGGTGAAACCGGCCGGCGGGGCGCCGGTCGCCGAGTGTTTGGCCTGCATCGGCGCCGATGGGAATCGATGCGCCCGCTGCGAGCCACGCCCGCTGCCCGAATTCCCGCTGGTCGAACGCGCGGTTGCTTCGGGCTTGGAGGAGGTCGAGGTGGGGCAAAACGGCGGGTTCGCCGCCGCGGTGCCCGCCTATGGCGGTGGTCCCGACGATCCGCAAAGCTTTCTGGTGGTCGAGGGGACGGGCGATTCCGCGCATCACCGCAAACTGGTCCATGGGTTTGCCGCGATCTATCGCAATTTTACCGGCGTGCTGCGCGACGCCGAGCGCGACACCCTGACCGGGCTGAAGAACCGCCGCACCTTCGACGAGAATATCGGCCGGATCGTTGGCGCCGCCGCCGGGGCGCGCCGCGGCGACACCACCGAGCGCCGCCATCATGCGGACGCCGAACTGCATTGGCTGGCGATTTGCGACATCGACCATTTCAAGCGGATCAACGACACCTATGGCCATATTTTTGGCGACGAGGTGCTGCTGCTGTTCGCCGCGATCATGCGCAAGACCTTCCGGGCCGAGGATCTGCTGTTCCGCTATGGCGGCGAGGAGTTCCTGGCGGTGCTGGCCCCGACCTCGGCCGAACGGGCGGCCCAGGCTTTCGAGCGCTTCCGGGCGGCGATCGAGGCGTTTGCCTTTCCCCAAGTCGGGCGGGTGACCGTCTGCGTCGGCTATGTGCCGATCTTGGCCGACGACGTCTCGTCGGAGGTTTTGGGCCGCGCCGATACCGCGCTGTATTACGTTAAAAGCCACGGCCGCAATGGCGTGCGCTCGTTCGACGAACTGGTCGCCCAGGGGCTGCTGATCCGGCCCAGCGAGGTGGGATCGGTGGATTTGTTCGAATCGGCTTGACTCGTGGCCGCCGATCGCTATCTTCCGCCGCCTGGGTTTTCTAAGGACGTTTTGATATGGCCAAGCCTGCAACCATTCTGATCAAGCTGCTGAGCACCGCCGGCACGGGCTTCTTTTACGTGGCGAAGAAAAATCCGCGTAAGACCACCGAGAAGCTGGAATTCCGCAAATACGATCCGGTCGTGCGCAAGCACGTTCCGTTCAAGGAAGCCAAGATCAAATAGGTATTGCGCCTGTTTGGTGGTTGCGATGAAAGGCGGGCCCGATGGGACCCGCCTTTACGCGTTGGCGAATTCGGCGACGGTCTTCAAGAAGCCGGTCACGGAAATCGGCTTGGCGATATATCCCTCGCAGCCGCCCTCGCGGATTTTTTCCTCGTCGCCCTTCATGGCGAAGGCGGTCACCGCGATCACCGGAATCGCCTTCAGCTCGGGGTCGTCCTTCAAGATGCGGGTGATTTCCAGCCCGGAAATCTCGGGCAGCTGAATATCCATCAAAATCAGATCCGGGCGATGGCGCCGCGTCATCTCGACCGCTTGCCGGCCGTCGCGGGTCGATACCGTGAGATAGCCGTTGGCGCGCAGAAGATCGGTGAACAGCTTGAGATTCAACTCGTTATCTTCGACGATGAGAACCGTCTTGGGCATGGCGCACTCGGATGTTCGGGCTGATGGACGCCATCATGGGCAAGTCCGGGCGGGCTGTCAAATCGGGTCCTCGCCGCAAGGGTCTCGCCGGGGAACTTGACTCAAACCCGGCGGCGGTCTTATGGTCCGCGCGTCCTTGGTGCCGGTGAACGGCGATGGGCGGGACCGCAAGGCGCGGGAAGGGAAATCAGGGGGTTACCCTTTGCGGGTCGTTGAACAGGGGTGGGCGACATGCCCCATGGGCCCGGTTCCGTGATGGAGGGCAGGAAACTCAATGGACATCGTTGATCTTATTACTCCCGGCGCCGTTATCGCCAATCTGCGGGCCACGTCGAAGAAGCAGGCGCTTTCGGATTTGGCCAAGCGGGCGGGTGAAATCACCGCGCTGCACGAACGCGCGATCCTCGACGTCTTGCTGGAGCGCGAACGGCTGGGCACCACCGGCGTAGGCAACGGCATCGCCATTCCGCACGGCAAGCTGAACAGCTTGGACCGGCTGTATGGCCTGTTCGCCCGCCTGGAACGGCCGATCAATTTCGATTCGATCGACGAGCAGCCGGTCGATCTGATCTTTTTGCTGCTGGCGCCGGAATCGGCGGGGGCGGATCATTTGAAGGCGCTGGCCCGGGTGTCGCGCCTGCTGCGCGACAAGTCGGTGTGTGAAAAACTGCGCGGGACGGACAATGCCGACGCGCTGTACGCGCTGCTCACCGAATCGCAGGCGTCCCGCGCCGCATGAGGGTGCTGTTCCATCAGCCGCTGTGTCCGTTTTCGCGCAAGGTGCGGATCGTGCTGGCGGAAAAGCGGATCGAGGCCGATTTGCGGGTGGAATGGCCGTGGGAACGCCGCCCGGACTTTCTGGCGCTAGAGCCCTCGGGCGATGTGCCGGTGCTGGTCGAGGACGAGCGTCTGGTGCTGGCCGATGCCACCGCCATCGCCGAATATCTGGAAGAGACCCATCCCGAGATTCGCTTGCTGCCCGCCACGCCCGAGGCCCGCGCCGAGGTCCGGCGTTTGGCCGGTCTATTCGATGGCCGCTTTTACCGCGAGGTGACCGCGCCGATCTTGGCGGAAAAGGCGATCAAGCGGATGTCCGGCGGGGCGGCGCCGCCCGATTCGGGGGCGATCCGGTCGGCCTATGCGGCGATTCACGGGCATTTGGATCAATTGGCGGGATTGGCCGATCAACGCTCGTGGCTGGCTGGGCCGGAGTTGACCCTGGCCGATATCACGGCGGCGGCGCATCTGTCGTGCCTGGATTATCTGGGCGACGTGCCCTGGGATCGTCACCCGGAAGCGCGGGCGTGGTATTCGCGGATCAAGTCGCGCCCCTCGCTGGCTCCCTTGCTGGCCGATCGTCTGCCCTCGATTCCGCCGTCGCGTCATTATGCCGACCGTGATTTTTAGAGCCTTGCCGCTGCTGGCGGCGCTGGCGATCGGCGGTCCGGTGGCGGCCGAGGTGGTGACCAATCTGCCCGGAAGCGGCAAGGTGGTCGCCCTGACCTTCGACGCCTGCGAGGCGCCGAACCACCCCACCCATCTGGACCAAAGTATCCTGGACGCGCTGCAAGGCCGCCATCTGCCCTTCACCATCTTCGCGACCGGGCTGTTCGCCCAAGACAACAAGGCGGAGTTGGCTGAGTTGGTCAAATCGCCGCTGGTCGAGGTGGAAAATCATTCCTTCGACCATCCCCAGCACATGAACCGGTTGAGCCCCGAGGCGGTGACGCGCGAGGTCGAGCGGGCCGATCGGGCGATCGAGGCGGCGACCGGGCGGCGCCCGCGATTCTTCCGCTTTCCCGCCGGCAATTACGACGGCGCCAGTCTGGCCGCCGTAGAGGCGACCGGGCATAGGGTGGTGCATTGGACCTTCGCTTCCGGTGATCCGGTGCGCGGGCTGGATCCCGATCATCTGACCCGCTGGGTGTTGGACAAAACCCGGCCGGGGTCGGTGCTGATTTTTCACATCAACGGCCGCGCGCCCGCTACCGGCACGGCGCTGCCCGCCATCTTGGACCGGCTGACCGCCAAGGGGTATCGCTTTGTCCGGTTGGACGAGGCCCTCCCGTGACCACGGCGATCGACCTGGGATGCTGCCGTTTGCGTCCGCTGGCGGAGGGCGAGAAAACCGGGCTGGCCGCCGCCGTGGCGGCGCTTGATCCTTGGCGGACCCTGGGCTTCGGGGCGGAGAAGCTGGCCCACTATCTGGGGCGCGAGGACCCGGCGCTGCGGCGCCTGGTGATCGAGACCGGTCACGCGGTGGGGCTGCTGACGTTGCGCTCGCCCTGGCTGCGGGGGCCGTATGTCGAGTTGCTGGCGGTGCTGCCCGAGGCGCAAGGCCAAGGGCTGGGCAAGGCGGCAGTTGGCTGGGCGGCGGACGAGGCGGCGCGGGGCTGGGCCAATCTGTGGACCTGCGTGTCGGCCTTCAACGCGCCGGCCCGCGCCTTCTATCAAGCGCAAGGCTTCACCGAGGCGGCGCGGCTGCCTGGCTTGGTCGCCCCGGGCTTCGACGAACTTTTGCTACGAAAACCGCTGCATTCCTAGATTGACCAGGGCGCCCGCCGCGAACAGCAGCAGCAGCGCGCCCGAAACGTGGTTGAACAGCCGCACCCGTTCGGCGGCGATCCGTCCCCGCGCCGCCGAGGCGAGGTTGGACAGCACCAGCCACCACGCGGTCGAGCCCAGGAAGACGCCAAGCACCAACAGCGCGGATTCAAGCGCGCCGTCCGGCCGAGCCGCTGCTCCCAGGGCGGCGAACACCCCCAGAACGCCCAGAATGGTCGCCGGGTTGGTGACGGTGATCAAAAAGGCGGCGGCGAAATCGCGCGCCATGCCCGGCCCCCGCTCGGCCACCGGGGCGACCTCGGTGGCGGCCGAACGCCAGGTCTTGACCCCCAACACCAGCAAAAATCCGGCCCCGCCCAGGGTGAAGCCGACCCGGTGCAGTCCGACGAAATCGGACACCGCGCCCAGCCCCAGCCCAACCACCGCGCCGAACAGCGCATCGGCCAGGGCGGCCCCCATTCCGGCGGCAAAGGCGGCGCGGCGCCCGTCGGCGAAAGCCTTGCGGATACACATCAGCCCCACGGGGCCGATCGGGGCGGCGATGGCGGCCCCGATGGCCGCGCCGTGCAGAAGAATCAGGATCACGTTTTGTCATGCGCGGTTGGTTTCGTCGCCGGGATGATGCCCGAAGGCGGAACGGGACACCAGAGGCTAGCGATGCTGTTCTTGAAATGTGCGTCTCCGAGGCGTACATTATCCGGCATGCCCAAGACCGCGCAACGCCAGGAACGCCTCAGCCTTCGTCTCAGCCCGCAATCGAAGCGGACGCTGGAGCGGGCGGCCGCCTATGCCGATAAGACGCTGACCGATTTCGTCGTCGATGTGGCGCTGCAAAAAGCCGATTCGGTGGTGCGTGAGCACGAGGTCATCGCGCTTGACGCCGAGGAATGGCGGCGGTTCCAAGATCTGTTGCTGAACCCCGTGGCACCGACCGAAAAACTGCGCAAGGCGCTGGACGACCACGAACGGGTCGTTCGCCGTTGAACTTCGAGCCCGATTCGCTTCGGATCGAGCCTCTTGGCCCCGGCCATGACCGGCTTGTCTTTCGGTGTGGCGACGAGCGGCTGGACCGGTATCTTCGCGAACAAGCGAGCCAAGACCCGCGGCGTGGCACGGCGCGGGTGTTCGTGGCCGTTTCAATCGACGGCCCCCAGCGCATTTTAGGGTACTTCACCTTGAGCGCCGCGACGGTGGTTCCGGCCGACGAAAAGCGGTTGCCTCGGCACGCAATTCCGGCGGCCTTGGTCGGGCGGCTGGCCGTGGAGGCAAGCGTGGCCCGGCGGGGTCTGGGCGGGCTGTTGCTGGCCGACGCCGTCAAGAAGGCGGCGGTGGCCGCCGAAACCGTGGCGATGGCGGTCATGGTGGTCGATCCGATCGACGAGCGGGCGGAGGCTTTTTACGCGGCTTTCGGGTTCGAATGTTTGAATGGGCCGCGGCGGCGGATGTTTCTCGCGCTCCCATTCTCTCGCGGCGGTGCCGATTCTTTCGCTTGACGGGGCATGGCCTCATCAATAGGATGCGGGCCTCCTCGAAAGGGGGGTGTCAACGTTTTGCTGCCGGACCCTTTGTCCGGCCAAGGATGCGAGTGTATGCCGACGATTAACCAGTTGATCCGCAGTCCGCGTCAGCCCCAGGGCGCGCGCAACAAGGTGCCCGCGCTGGAGGCTTGCCCCCAGAAGCGCGGTGTTTGCACCCGCGTTTACACCACCACCCCGAAGAAGCCCAACTCGGCGCTTCGTAAGGTGGCTCGCGTGCGGTTGACCAACGGGTTCGAGGTGACCTCGTACATCCCCGGTGAAGGCCACAACCTTCAGGAACACTCGGTGGTGATGATCCGTGGCGGTCGCGTCAAGGATTTGCCGGGCGTTCGCTACCACATCATCCGCGGCACGCTCGATACCCAGGGCGTCAAGGATCGGCGTCAGCGCCGTTCGAAGTATGGCGCGAAGCGTCCGAAGTAAGGATCTGAACCATGTCTCGTCGTCACGCCGCTGAAAAGCGCGAAATCAATCCCGATGCCAAGTTTGGTGACTTCGTTGTCGCCAAGTTCATGAATTGCCTGATGCTGGATGGCAAGAAGTCGGTGGCCGAGGCCATCGTCTATGGCGCGATGGATAAGATCCAGAACAAGACCGGCCAGGACCCGCTGAAGGTGTTCCACGAAGCCCTCGACAACGTGAAGCCCTCGGTCGAGGTGCGGTCGCGCCGGGTCGGCGGCGCCACCTATCAGGTGCCGGTGGAAGTTCGCACCGAACGCCGTCAGGCTCTGGCCATCCGCTGGTTGATCGATTATGCCCGCAAGCGCTCCGAGACGACGATGATCGATCGTCTGTCGGGCGAATTGCTGGATGCCGCCAACAGCCGTGGCGCCTCGGTCAAGAAGCGCGAAGACACCCACCGGATGGCGGACGCCAACAAGGCTTTCTCGCACTACCGCTGGTAAGAGGCGGCTTCCGCCTCGGCTCCGTCGATGCCCCGCGTCGTTCCGCTGTCGCTTTGCCGAAATATCGGCATCGTGGCACATATCGACGCGGGGAAGACGACCACTTCCGAACGAATTCTATTTTATACCGGCCGCTCGTTCCGCATGGGCGAGGTCGATGATGGCACCGCCACGCTCGATTGGATGGAGCAGGAGCGGGAACGCGGCATCACCATTGCCGCCGCCGCCACCACCTGCTTTTGGCGGGATCACCGGATCACCCTGATCGATACGCCCGGCCATGTCGATTTCGGCATCGAGGTCGAGCGGTCGTTGCGCGTGCTTGATGGCGCCGTCGCCGTGTTCGACGCGGTGGCCGGGGTCGAGCCGCAGACCGAGGCGGTGTGGCGCCAAGCCGACGCCTTTCATGTGCCGCGCCTGTGCTTCGTCAATAAAATGGATCGCCCCGGCGCCGATTTCGCTCGCACGGTGCGAATGATCCAAGATCGCTTGGGTGCCCGCGCGGTGCCGCTGCAATTACCGATCGGCGCCGAGGACGGTTTCGAGGGCGTCGTCGATCTTATCAACGAACGCGCCTTGATCTGGGCGTCGGAGGAACCCGGCCGCCCCCATGCCGTGCGTCCGATCCCGCCCTCGCTGTGGTCGGCCGCCGAGGAGGCGCGCGAGCGCCTGATCGAAGTGGCGGCGGAAACGGATGAACGGGTGCTGGAGGCGTGGATCAACGGCGATGCGCCGGATGCGGCCCAGTTGCGGGCCTGCCTGCGCAAGGCGGTGATCGGCGGCGCCTTCGTGCCGGTGCTGTGCGGCGCCGCGCGCCGCAATAAAGGGATTGAACCGTTGCTGGACGCGGTGGTCGATCTGCTGCCCTCGCCCGCCGATGTCGCCGGGCCCCGGCCCGCCGCCGACGATCAACCCTTTCTGGCGCTGGCCTTCAAGCAGAGCGGGGACCTGACCTTCGCGCGGGTCTACAGCGGATGTCTGGCGGCCGGGGCGCCGGTGTGGAACGCCAGCCGGGGCGTCGAGGAATGGCCGTCGGGCTTGCTGGCCGTCCATGCCGATGAAACCGACGCGGTGGGCGAGGCGCGAACCGGCGATATCCTCGCCTTTAAGGGATTGTCGGCCACCCACGGTGGCGACACCCTGACCGATCCCGCTCACCCGATGATTCTGGAAGCCCTGTCCTGCCCCGAGGCGGTGATCGAGATCGCCGTCGAGCCCCGGATCGAGGAGGACCGGCCGCGCCTTCTGGCCGCGCTGACCACCTTGTGCGGCGCCGATCCCTCGTTGCGGTTGGGCCGCGATCCCGAAACCGGACAAACCGTGCTGGCCGGAATGGGCGAGCTGCATCTGGATGTGACGATCGAACGCCTGCGCCAGGAATACGGATTGACGTTGACCGCCGGTGCTCCCCGGGTGGCGTGGCGGGAATCGGCGGCCCATCCGGGCGAGGCGGAACGCGGTTTTCAATTGGGTGACCAGTCGGCGTGGATTCGTTTGCGGGTGACGCCGGGGGCCTCGGGGTCGGGACTGGTGATCGGCAAGGCCCCCGCGGGGGCCGAGGCGGGGGTGCGAGCCGCCGCGTCGTCGGGCCCGCTGGGCGGTTCTCCGGTCAGCGATCTGGCGGTCGAGGTGATGGCGGCCGACGAGGGCGCTTCGGCGCATGTGATGGAACTGGCGGCCCGTTCGGCTTTTTCGGCGGCCTTGGCCGAAGCCGGGCCGGTTCTGCTGGAACCGGTGATGCGGATCGAGATCCTGGTGCCCGACGAGCATTTGGGCGCGGTGCTGGGCGATCTCGCGGCGCGCCGGGGCACGGTGGACGGCGTCGATGCGCGGGGCGAGGACCGGGTGGTGTCGGCGAAAGCGCCCCTGGCCGGGTTGTTCGGCTATGTCGGGGCGTTGCGGTCGCTGTCGCGTGGACGGGCGCGGATGTCGATGCACTTTGATCGCTACGCCCGGCGGGATGTCCCGCTCTGACGTGACCTCTCAGCGGCCGTTGCGGCCGCGGCCAAGCGCCCGGACGGGCGCGCCCGGCGAGGGACACCAATTATGACGAAAAGAATTCGATTCAGGGCTTGTCAAGGCGGGCCGCCGGCGCTATAACCCCGTCCTCGGCTCCGGCCTCGTTTCCGTAAGAACGGCTTTCCCGAAAGGGGCGGCGGTTAACTGCGGGAGGTTCTTTGACCGAACAGTTTTTCGCGATCGGCGCCCCGAGTCACGGGGCGCCGGTCCCTTTTATCGGATGACGTGAATTTATCGGATGACGTGCAATGGATAGCCAAAACATCCGCATTCGCCTGAAGGCGTTCGATCACCGCGTGCTGGATCAAAGCACCCGGGAAATCGTCAATACCGCCAAACGGACGGGTGCCCAGGTGCGCGGACCGATCCCGCTTCCCAGCCGGATCGAAAAGTTCACCGTCAACCGCAGCCCGCACATCGACAAGAAGTCGCGCGAGCAGTTCGAAATTCGGACGCATAAGCGTCTGCTGGATATCGTGGATCCCACGCCGCAGACCGTTGATGCGCTCATGAAGCTCGACCTGGCCGCCGGCGTCGATGTCGAGATCAAGCTCTAAGGACGCTACGACCATGAGAACCGGTCTCATCGCCCAAAAGGTCGGCATGACGCGAGTCTTCGCCGAGGACGGCACTCACGTGCCGGTCACCGTGCTGAAGGTTGATACGTGTCAGGTCGTCGCGGCCCGCTCGGTCGAGAAGGATGGCTATGTCGCCGTTCAGCTCGGCGTCGGCACCGCGAAGGTGAAGAACGTTGCCAAGCCGCAGCGTGCTCACTTCGCCAAGGCCAAGGTCGAGCCGAAGATGAAGGTTGTCGAATTCCGCGTGTCTCCGGACAACGTGCTGGATGTCGGCGCCGAAATCTCGGTCGAGCATTTCATCCCCGGCCAGTTCGTGGATGTTGTCGGCACCACCATCGGCAAGGGTTTCGCCGGCGGCATGAAGCGCCACAACTTCCGCGGCTTGGAAGCCACCCACGGCGTCTCGGTCAGTCACCGTTCGCACGGTTCGACCGGTCAGCGCCAGGATCCCGGCAAGGTGTTCAAAGGCAAGAAGATGGCCGGTCACATGGGCGATGTCCGCGTGACCGTGCAGAACATCAAGGTGGTCTCCACCGATGCCGAACGCGGCCTGATCCTGGTCAAGGGGTCGGTGCCCGGTGCCGATGGCGGATGGCTTTTGGTAAGCGACGCGGCGAAGCGGAAGGCCCCCGAGGGTCTGCCGATGCCGGCCGCCCTGAAGCCGGCCGCGGCCTAAAGGGAGACGGGACAATGAAAACCACAATCGTCACCCCTGGACAATCAGCCCGCCGGCGAGATCGAACTCGCGGACTCGGTGTTCGGTGTTCAGGTTCGCGGCGACATCCTTCATCGGATGGTGAACTGGCAGCTCGCCAAGCGGCGCTCCGGCAACCATAAGACCAAGGGTATCTCCGACATCCGCGGCACCACCAAGAAGCCCTACAAGCAAAAGGGAACCGGCAACGCCCGTCAGGGTTCGTTGCGGAGCCCGCAGTTCCGGGGCGGCGCGGTGATCCACGGACCGGTGGTCCGCTCCCACGCCTTCGATCTGCCGAAAAAGGTTCGTAAGCTGGCCCTGCGGGTGGCTTTGTCCTCGAAGGCGGCCGACGGTAAGCTCATCGTTTTGGACGCGGCCAAGGCCGCCACGCCGAAGACCAAGGATCTGGCGGGCCGTTTGGGCAAGCTGGGCTGGAATTCGGTGCTGGTGATCGATGGCGAGGTCGATGACAACTTCGCCTTGGCGTCGCGCAACATCCCGCATGTGAATGTGCTGCCGAGCGTCGGCGCCAACGTCTACGACATTCTGCGGGCCGATACCCTGGTTCTGACCAAGGACGCGGTCGAGATGCTGGAGGCTCGCCTGAAATGACCAAGATCATCGTTTCGAAGGAGCGGATGTACGACATCATCCGCGCCCCCGTGATCACCGAAAAGGCGACGATGGGATCCGAGCATAATCAGGTCACCTTCAAGGTGCCGCTCGATGCCAGCAAGCCAGAGATCAAGGCCGCCATCGAAGGGATCTTCGGTGTCGAGGTCAAGGCCGTGAACACCTCGATCCTCAAGGGCAAGGTGAAGCGGTTCAAGGGCCGGCTGGGCACGCGTAGCGACGTCAAAAAGGCGATCGTGACGCTGAAGGCCGGGCACTCGATCGACGTGACGACGGGAGTCTGACGAAAATGGCACTGAGGACATTCAAGCCGACTTCGCCGGGCCGTCGCCAGTTGGTTCTGGTTGACCGTTCGGAACTGTGGAAGGGCAAGCCCGAGAAGTCGCTGACCGAAGGTCTGCGCTCGCATGGCGGCCGCAACAACCAGGGCCGCATCACGGTCCGGTTCCGTGGCGGCGGGCACAAGCGGCGTTACCGTTTGGTCGACTTCAAGCGCAACAAGGCGGACATGCCCGCCACGGTCGAGCGTTTGGAATACGATCCGAACCGCACCGCCTTCATCGCCCTGATTACCTATCAGGACGGCGAGAAGCGGTATATCCTGGCCCCGCAGCGTTTGGCGGTCGGCGATACCGTGGTGTCGGGCGAAAAGGTCGATATCAAACCCGGCAACGCGTTGCCGATGAAGAATATTCCGGTGGGTACCATCATCCACAACGTCGAGATGAAGGTGGGCAAGGGCGGCCAGATCGCCCGTTCCGCTGGAACCTACGTTCAGTTGGTGGGCAAGGATCAGGGGTACGCTCAGATCCGCCTGTCGTCGGGGGAATTGCGCATGGTGCGGGCCGAATGCATGGCCACCATCGGCGCGGTGTCCAACCCCGATCAGCAGAACATCTCGCTGGGTAAAGCCGGCCGGATGCGGTGGTTCGGTTTCCGTCCGCATGTTCGCGGCGTTGCCATGAACCCGATCGACCATCCGCACGGCGGCGGCGAAGGCCGTACCTCGGGCGGCCGTCATCCGGTGACCCCGTGGGGTAAGCCGACCAAGGGTAAGAAGACTCGGTGCAACAAAAAGACGGATGGGCTCATTATGCGCCGCCGTCAATTGTCTCAGTAAGGAGGGGCGGGAATGGCTCGTTCCGTTTGGAAAGGCCCGTTCGTCGACGGCTACCTGCTGAAGAAGGCGGAGAAGTCGCGCGCCAGCGGTCGTAACGAAGTGATCAAGATTTGGTCGCGTCGGTCGACGATCCTGCCGCATTTCGTTGGGTTGACCTTCGGCGTCTACAATGGCGCCAAGTTTATCCCCGTGCTGGTCACCGAGAACATGGTCGGCCACAAGTTCGGCGAGTTCTCGCCCACCCGGACCTACTACGGTCATGGTGTGGATAAGAAGGCGAAGAGGAAGTAACCATGGGCAAAAAAGCCGCCCCCCGCGATCTCGCCGATAACGAGGCCAAGGCATTCGCCTCCTCGATCCGCACCAGCATGCAAAAGCTGAATCTGGTTGCGGCCACCATCCGGGGCCTGGGCGCCGGACAGGCCGTGCATCAGTTGGCCTTTTCGAAGCGCCGGGTCGCCGGTGAGGCCCGCAAGGTCCTTCAGTCGGCGATCGCCAACGCCGAGAACAATCATCAGCTCGACGTGGACAAGCTCTACGTCGCCGAGGCCTATGTCGGCCGCGCGATGGTGATGAAGCGGTTCTCGGCCCGCGCTCGCGGTCGGGTCGGCCGTATCGAAAAGACGTTCTCGAATCTCACCGTTATCGTGCGTGAGCGCGAAGAAGCGGCCGGGGAGTAAGCAATGGGCCAGAAAGTCAATCCGATCGGTCTTCGCGTCGGTATCAACCGGACCTGGGACTCGCGTTGGTTCTCGGATGCCGGCTATGCCAAGCTGTTGCACGAGGATCTGAAGCTGCGCGAATACTTGCGCAAGCGGCTGGCCCAGGCCGGCGTGTCCCGCGTGGTGATCGAGCGTCCCGCCAAGAAGGCGCGGATCACGATCCACACGGCGCGTCCCGGCGTGGTGATCGGCAAGAAGGGCGCCGACATCGAGGTGTTGCGCAAGGAACTCGGCAAGATGGCGGGCAGCGAGGTTCATCTGAACATCGTTGAAATCCGCAAGCCGGAACTGGAAGCGCAGCTGGTCGCCGAATCGATCGCGCAGCAGCTGGAGCGCCGGGTGTCGTTCCGCCGCGCCATGAAGCGCGCGGTGCAGTCGGCGATGCGTTTGGGTGCCTTGGGCATTCGGATCAATTGCTCGGGCCGTCTTGGGGGCGCGGAAATCGCCCGCATGGAATGGTACCGCGAAGGCCGGGTGCCGCTGCACACGCTGCGCGCCGATATCGATTACGGGGTCGGCACGGCCAAGACGACCTATGGGACCTGCGGCATTAAGGTCTGGGTGTTCAAGGGTGAAATCCTTGCCCATGATCCGATGGCGCAAGACAAGCGCGCGGCGGGCGAAGTCCTGCCCAGCGGCCGCTGACGGGAAGGATTGAACGATGCTTTCGCCAAAGCGCACGAAATTCCGTAAGGCCCACAAGGGCCGAATTCACGGGGAAGCCAAGGGTGGAACGGCGCTCAATTTCGGCGCCTTCGGCCTCAAGGCGCTGGAGCCCGAGCGGATCACCGCTCGTCAGATCGAAGCGGCGCGTCGCGCGCTGACTCGCCATCTGAAGCGCCAGGGCCGCGTGTGGATTCGTATTTTCCCGGATGTTCCGGTGTCGAGCAAGCCGGCGGAAGTCCGGATGGGTTCGGGCAAGGGATCGCCGGAGTTCTGGGTCGCCAAGGTTAAGCCGGGCCGGATCATGTTCGAGGTTGATGGCGTGCCGGAAGATCTGGCCCGCCGTGGCTTCGAGCTGGCCGCCGCCAAGCTGCCGATCAAGACCCGGTTCGTTTGCCGCATCGGAGAAGGATGAGCCCCATGGCCAAGACTCATGAGCTGCGGGCCAAGTCCGCCGACCAGATGAAAGAGCGCCTGTTGGAGCTCAAGAAAGAACAGTTCAACCTGCGGTTCCAAGCGGCCTCGGGCCAACTGGAAAACACCGCCCGGGTGCGTGTGGTGCGTCGCGAAATCGCGGCCATCAAGACGATTTTGGGTCAGCAATCCGCCGTCAAAGCGGCTTGAGGAGAGGACGGTACCGATGCCCAAACGCATTCTTCAGGGCGTGGTGGTGAGCGACAAGATGGACAAGACCGTGGTGGTCCGCGTCGAACGGCGCGTCATGCACCCGATCTACAAGAAGTTCATCCGGCGCTCGAAAAAATACCACGCCCATGATGAGAACAATGCCTTCAAGCCCGGGGACGTGGTGCGCATTTGCGAATGCCGCCCGCTCTCGAAGACGAAGTGCTGGGAAGTGATCGTCGAGCCCCAGGGCTCGGCCGGATAAGGATAAAAAGCCATGATCCAGATGCAAACCAACCTGGACGTCGCCGACAATTCCGGTGCCCGCCGGGTGCAGTGCATCAAGGTTCTGGGCGGGTCGCACCGTACCATCGCCTCGATTGGGGACGTGATTGTCGTCTCGATCAAGGAGGCGATTCCGCGCGGCCGCGTCAAGAAGGGCGACGTCCATCGGGCCGTCATCGTCCGTACCGCCAAGGAAATCC
>CAIULK010000141.1 GCA_903899885.1 uncultured Rhodospirillaceae bacterium | reverse complement strand
GGCCGGCGGCGCGGTGGCGGGGATGAAGAAGAAGACGGCGACGAGGGGGAGGACTGACTCCATGCCTCTGACCGTCTTCTTTTCCTGGCAACTCGACCGCCCATCCACGACGGGACGCAATCTGATCGAAAGCGCTTTGCAGAAGGCGGTCGGAAGGATCGGGGCCGACCTGGAGGAAGCGATCCGCGAGGAACTGGTTGTGGACAAGGACACCAAGGGCGTGCCCGGTCAGCCCCCCATCGTCGACACCATTTTCCGGAAGATCGACGGCGCGGCGATCTTCGTGCCGGATCTGACGTTCGCGGGCATCCGTGCCGACGGGGAAAGGCCGACGCCGAACCCAAACGTGCTTATCGAATACGGCTGGGCGCTCAAGGCGCTGGGCTGGCACCGGATCGTGCCCGTCATGAACACCTGGCACGGCGAGGCGACTGCCCAGTCCATGCCCTTTGACATGGGGCATCTGCGCAGGCCGCTCACCTATTCGTGCCCGGACGATGCCGACGACAACACCCGCAGGACCGTGCGCGAGCAACTCGCCAAGGATCTGGAGAAGGCGATCAGGACGGTGTTCGACAGCGACGAGTTCCGGGACAGCCTGCCGAGGCCGCCCCAACCGTTACCCTTCCCCGCCGCTGAATCCAAAGACGGACCAGGGCGCTTCCGGGAAAAAGGCGAGCCCATCGGCATCGTTCATGGTCTGCCGTTCATCACCACGGCAAGCGGGCAGGATGTTCATCTGGCCGACGGCGCGGCGATGTGGTTGCGGGTCATGCCCACCGCAGACATCGACCGGACTTGGCCGGTCACAGACCTTGAAAGGCTGGCCGGGACAAACCCGCTGTTCCTGGCCCTGTGCCGGACCTACCTGAGTTTTCACCATGTGCGCGGCGAGGACGGCTTCGGCATTTTCGCCGCGATCGACGGCACCCCCGGAAACGCGAACTGCCTCGCCTACGCTTTTCGAACCGGCGAAGTGTGGTCGGTAGACTCCCATCTTCTCGACGCCATTCCCAACCGCAGCATTCCGTCGATGGGCATTCAAAGGATATTCGCCGACGCGCTTGAGAACGCCGTCACCTTTATGGGCAGGCTTGGGATCGCGCCTCCCTACCAATGGATTGCGGGAATGGCGGATATGAACGAGCGAAAGCTGTTCGTTCCTCCGCCTCCGGGACAAATGACTGTCATCGGCTGGCCAGCCGGCACCTGCGTAAAGGATTCCATTGTCGTGGAAGGAACGTGCGGCCCCGACCAGACCGCGAGACAATCCCTCCGACCGTTCTTCGTCGAGATGTTCGACGCATGCGGTGTGCAGTGGCCCCAATGGATGGACCAGCAGGAATGACCGCCCCGCCCAGATCCCAGCGCATCCGCGATCCGCTCCACAACCTCATTGAGTTCGGCATCGACCAGTTCGAGCACACCCTCTGGCGCGTCATCCAGACCCGTCCGTTCCAACGCCTGCGCCGCATCCGCCAGCTTGGATTTTCCGACCTCGTCTATCCCGGCGCCACCCACAGCCGGTTCGCCCACAGCGTTGGCGTATTCCATACCGCGCGGCAGTTGATGACCATCATCAAGCGGCATATCAGGCATCATGGTGGTCAGGTTCGGGATCACCAGTTGCAGGTGGCTTTGGCCGCGTCGCTGGTTCACGACATCGGCCACGGCATGTTGAGCCATGCCTTCGAGGACATCGGCAAGACGCTAAATCTCACCATGGCTCATCATGAGCATGTCAGCGAACTGCTGATCCGCGACAGCGAGGTGAGCGCGATCCTCTGCCGCGAGCTGGGCAGTGGATTTGCCAATGATGTGGCCGATGTGATCAAGGGCGGACGCCCGGGGAGTCTTTACGACGCGGTGGTCTCCAGCCAGTTCGATGCGGATCGGCTCGACTATATGCGGCGAGACCGCCTGATGACCGGCGTCCGCAACAGCGGCATCGACTTCGATTGGCTGATAGCGAACCTGGAGATCGGGACCGTACAGATCGGCGTCGACGATCAGCAGTTACCTCCCATCGAGACCTTCGTTCTTGGTCCCAAGGCGATCCATGCCGCCGAAACCTACGTGCTGGCCCTGTTCCAGCTCTACCCGACGGTTTACTACCATAAGGCAACGCGGGCGGCTGAAAAGGTCTTCTCCGCGCTGATGCTGCATTTGATCGGCCTGGTGCGGGCGGATCAGTCCAGTGCCACGGGCCTCCCCCAGACTCACCCGATCATCCGCTTCGCGGGGGATGCCGACACGCTGGAGAATGCGCTGGCATTGGACGACGCCGTATTCTGGGGTGCATTGGGCATGCTCGCCGAAGCCGATGACCCATTGATCCGCGATTGCGCTCTCCGCATGCGTGACCGCAGGCTGCCGAAATACATCGACATTCGGGAAAAGCTGATGCCCGCAAGCCGGCCAACGATGACAGCGGAGAAGGACGATGCGAAGAAGCGTCTCGATCGCCTCACCGAGGCGGTCAAGACGCGGCTGCAAGCGTGGTCCGAAAAACATTCGACCGCGTGTCCACGCATCCTTCTGGACGTGGCGTCCCGTCCCCCGTACAAACCGTTCCGGCAGACGACGGGACTGTTAAATCAGATTCTCATTCGTACCGGAGATGGTAGTATCCGGGACATGGCAGAGTGTTCACCCGTGGTGTCGGGGATCGAGACGTTCGAGCTGTTCCGCGCATACGTCGATGAAACCGACTCTGACGCGAGGGCCGCCGTCAACGTCGTCGTTACCGAGGAGCTGGGGAGGGAGGCACATGACTGACAAGACGGATCGCCAAAAGGCCGCAGAGATCGTGCGCGACGCCGGCGGCCAGATCGTTGGCCGCACTCGGCTGCAGAAGGTGGGATATCTGCTGGAGTTGGCCGGCTTCGGCGACGGCTTCCGGTTCGAATACTACCACTACGGTCCCTATAGCGAGGAGCTGACCGAAGGTATCCGCATGGCCGACGCCTTCGGCCTCGTAACCGAAGAGGAAAAGCAGGCGAACTGGGGGGGGCGGTACTCCGTGTTCACCGCAAACGCAGAGCTTGGGCAGCCTGTCGATGCCGACCGCGCCCAATTCGCTGCGGCGGCGGCCGAAATCGATTCCATCGAGATCGAGCTTGCCGCGACCGCCGCCTACCTCGCCGTGGCCGAGCACTGCCCCGATCCATGGGCCGAGACGGCGCGACGCAAGCCCGAAAAGGCCGACGGTGACCGCCTGGACAAGGCAAGGATCGCCTATCGACGGCTTCTTGCCTTCAAGACACGGACGCCTCTACCCCAGATCGCCTGACATTGGCGCAATAAATTCTTGCAATTGGCACTCCGCAAGAGCATATCTCTCAGCGGAGGATGCCATGACACAGCCCCTGTTCGGACCCCGGATCAAGGCCATGCGGGAATCGCGCAAGCTCACCCAGGAGGAGTTGGCGCGGCACTTCGGCTTCAAGGATCGCCAAACGATCTCGGCGATCGAGACCGGCGAGCGGCGTCTGTCCGCCGAGGAGCTGTTGCAGGCGGCACAGGTCTTCGGAACGACGCTCGACGACTTTACCGACCCCTTCGTGCTCGTCGGGGACGAGGGGCGATTCTCCTGGCGGCAGACGAATGTCGTTTCCGAAAGACTG
This sequence comes from uncultured Rhodospirillaceae bacterium, assembly GCA_903899885.1. GTDB lineage: Bacteria > Pseudomonadota > Alphaproteobacteria > Rhodospirillales > Magnetospirillaceae > CAIULK01. Next base: position 11,031 of record CAIULK010000141.1, on the reverse strand, counting down.
ATGGCCTTCGAGCGCGGGGCCGGACGGTGGATCGCCACCTTTCGGACGATCGCGCCGCAGGTTGGCCATCCCGCGCCCCTTTTGCGCCGCACGCTCCCCCTGTCGAGCAAGAGCACGTTCGAGGACGCCAGCGCTGCCGGCGAACGCTTCGCCGCCGACTTCGCTCTTGGCGACGTGCCGGCCCGGCGTCTGGCCGAGGTGATGGAGCGGGACTTCGGCATCCTGGTGCTGATGGTCGATGCCATCGACGGAGTATCCGGCGCCGCTTGCCGGTTGCCCGAGTTGGATGCCGTCCTGATCAATCGTCGCGAGCCGGAAGGCCGCCGCAACTTCGATCTGGCGCATGAGTTGTTCCATGTCCTGACCTGGCAGGCGATGCCGCCCCACCATTCGGAGGAGGCCGGCGAAACCTCGAAGTCGCATGTCGAGCGGTTAGCCAACAGCTTCGCCTCGGCCGTGCTGATGCCGAGGGCGATAGTAGAGAGCTTCGGCGACTGGGCCGGCATGGATGTCGGGGCCATCGCCACCAAGCTCAACCGGATGGCCGACGCGCTGGCGGTCACCGCCTCGGCGCTGCGTTGGCGGCTGGCGGACATCAAGATCATTCCCCAAGGCGTCGCGCGGCAGGTGCCCGAGGCCGCTATCCGCAACAACGGCCGGACCGGAGCCGCGCGTGAAGCGCCGCCACCCTTCTCCCGGACGTTCCTGGAGGTGATGGCCCGCGCCCAGGAGGAAGGACACCTCTCCACCCGCAGGGCCGCGAGCCTGCTCGGAATCACCCTCGACGATCTGCCGGAACTGTACCAGGCCCACGGTATCGACGCGACCATGGACCTGTGATCGGCGATGCCTCCCCATTCCGGTCCGCTCCTTGTCGATACCAACGCGATCCTCGAATGCCACCGGACGGCAAGCTGGCGCGCCCTGGTCCATCGCTACCGAACCGAGACGGTCGAGAAATGCGTGGAGGAGACCTTGACCGGATTCCAGAATCGGCGCCCCGAGCAGCGGATCGACCAGGGCGCGCTCCGCCAATCCCTTGCCGCCATCCACTCGTTCTCGGAGAGCGCTCTTGCCCAGGCGGTGGCGCGCCAACCAAGGATCGCCGGTCTTGATCCGGGCGAGAAGCATCTGTGGGCGCATGCGCTCACCCGCGCCGATGCCTGGGTTCTCTGCGGCCCGGACGGAGCCAGCCTACGGATCGGCATCAGCCTCGGCCTTCGCGATCGGCTGGTTTCGTTGGAGGGGTTGCTGGGCGACATCGGGCACCGGCCGAACCCGCCGTTGAAGGGCCAATACACAAAAAGGTGGCATGAGGATAAGTTGAACGCCTTGGCTATCCTTGAGACAGGCGTATCCCGATGACGACCAGTGCCGAAATTCGCGCGAGCCTTGTCGAGACGTTGCGGCGCGATCTGGTCGGTCCGGGCACCATCGACATCGATCTCGCCCGTGAACGTCTCAGCGAAAATCCATCCCGCTGGTACCTGACCGGCTTCCTTGCTCCGGCCGAGGATGAACCTGACGTTGATGACCCCGCGGTCCAGGAAGAGATGGACCTGGAGGCCCAGACCCCTGCCGGCGATGGCGCGGGTGGTGCCGCCGGTGATGACGCCGAGCCGGAAGCGCCAAGCACACGGCGCCGATTCCTGCCGTCCTCGGTGGGCCTCACCGTGTTGCTGCCGCTCGATGTTCATGAAATCGAGGCGGTGATCAGCTGGGGCGACTACGTCACCGAACCGCCCCTGCCGCCATCCGTGCTGCTGCCCGATGACGGTAGTGGTGAGACGGAACCGAAGAAGACCAAGGTCGATTGGGTGCGCGTGCCGCAGGAGCGTCATGTCCGCCTGCCCATCGCCGATGGCCGCTCACGCATGCTGGTGCCCGAAAGCGCGGCCCCGCTGGTGCCGGGCGGGGCGATGGAACTGACCGTCCACGCCCGGTCCTTCAGCTTCGAGACGCCGGAGGGCCGCCAGGAACGTGTGCGCGCCGTCACCGTTTTCGTGGTCAATCGGCGCCGGGCGGCGTCGCGCCGCTATTCCGATGCCGCATACGCCTTCCAGATTTGCATCGAGTTGCTCTGCCCCACGGGATTCAGCCCGCGCTACGACCTCTCGGGCTATGAATCTTCCGATGACGACCTGCGCCTTGGCGACCTGCATTACCGTGATCTGGCCGAGTACGGCGTCGGCCGCAACGCCGCGGCGGGATGGTCGCCCCCGGACGCCGAGGGGCGGGTTTGCCGTGTCCATACCGACTTCCTGCCGCTGGCCGAAGTCGAGCGGGTGGCGCCCAACGAGACCATGGAGGGCGTGGAATTCGGCATGGAAGCGCTCGCCCGCCTGGCCGAACAGGGCGCCGCGCCGCTCACCGCTCGGCTGGAAAGCCTGCCCCACCTCTATGGCGCATGGATCGCCGACCAGCGTCGGCTGGCCGGTGAGGTGCGAGCCGAGCGGCGGCGCCAGACCGCCGAAGTGCTGAATGCCCGCATGGAGACGGCGCGGACGCGCATCGGCGCCGGCATCGCGCTGCTGCAGGATGAACGCATTCGCTTGGCCTTCCGCATGATGAACGAGGCGGTGGCGCGGGCCGCGCGGCGACGCAATGCCGGCGCCAGTGGTGACCCCGCCGCGCAACGGGCGCCGACCTGGCGGCCCTTCCAACTCGCGTTCATTCTGCTCAATCTCGCCTCCCTGGTCGATAAGACCCACCCGGAGCGGGAAATCGTCGATCTGCTGTTTTTTCCCACCGGTGGCGGCAAGACCGAGGCCTATCTCGGCCTCGCCGCCTTCGCCATCGTCCACCGCCGGCTGTCGGCGGGGGGCGTGCTGGGGGCGGGCGTGACGGTGATGATGCGCTATACGCTCCGCCTGCTGACCCTTGACCAGTTGGTCCGCGCCGCCGGTGTCGTGTGCGCCCTGGAACTGATGCGCACCGATCCCGCCAATGCCGGTCCCGGCGGCCAGCCGTTGCTTGGCACCTGGCCGATCGAGATTGGGCTGTGGGTGGGCTCAGACGCCTCCCCCAACCGGCTCGGTGGCCGGGGGGATACCGGCGAAGACACCGCCGTCACCCGTGTGCGCCGATTCCGCCAAAAAGGCGGACGGGCACCGGCACCGATCAAGGCTTGTCCCTGGTGCGGCACCCCGTTCGGTCGTGAATCCTTCCGCTGCGTCCCCAACGATCATGCGCCCCGCAATCTGGAAATCCGCTGCACCAATCCCGCCTGCGAGTTCACCGGCGACCGTGCGCTGCCGGTCTTGACGGTGGACGAGCCGATTTATCGTCGCCTGCCCGCCTTCCTCATCGCCACCGTCGATAAATTTGCGGCGCTGCCATGGGTGGGCGCCAGCGGCGCATTCTTCGGCCATGCTGATCGCTTCGATCCCGCCCAAGGCTTTTTTGGCGCCGCCGAGCCCGGCCAAGGCCAACGCTTGCACAATGGTTGGAGCCTCGATCCGCCCGACCTGATCATCCAGGACGAACTTCACCTGATCTCCGGACCGCTGGGAACGGTGGCCGGGCTGTATGAGATCGCCATCGACCGCCTGTCGGCCCGCATGCATGGACAACACCGCGTACGGCCAAAGATCGTGGCCTCGACCGCCACCGTCCGCCGCGCCGCCGGCCAATTCCGCGCCCTGTTCGACCGCGACCGCACCGAGGTCTTTCCGCCGCCCGGCATCGAGCGCACCGACAGCTTCTTCGCCCGCACCGTCCTGGACGAGAACAATCCGCCCCGCTGGTATCTTGGCCTCGCCGCCCAGGGACGCGGGCCGAAGCTGGTGTTCCTGCGTGCCCTGACCACCTTGGTGGCGGCTGCCCAGGCCGCCTTTGATGCTGCCGGTGGTGGCGCCGGAAACCCGGCCGATCCCTATCTGACCGCGCTGTGCTACTTCAATGCGCTGCGGGAGCTTGGCGGTGCCCGGCGCATCGTCGAGGACGAGGTGCGGGACCGTGCCCGCCGCTACGGCAGCGAACGGCGGCGGATCGTGCCAGCGGACGCCCCCTTCGCCGACCGGCGCCTGGGCGAGCCCCTTGAACTGACCTCGCGCGTCTCCACCGATCAGGTAGCCGAGGCGAAACGGCGATTGGAGACAGAATTCGGAACGACGGCCGACACGGTCGACGTGGCGCTGGCCACCAACATGATCTCGGTCGGCCTCGACATCACCCGGTTGGGCCTAATGCTGGTCCAGGGCCAGCCGAAGACAGCGGCCGAGTACATCCAGGCGACCAGCCGGGTCGGCCGCGAGCGGACCAAGCCGGGGCTGGTGGTGACGGTACTCAACGTCCATAAGCCTCGCGACCGCATGCATTATGAGCAATTTGGCCATTTCCACCGTGCCTTCTATCGGATGGTCGAGGCAACCAGCGTGACGCCTTGGGCCGCCCGTGCCCTTGACAGGGCATTGGCGGCGGTGGTGGTGGCGATCGCCCGTCATATCGATCCGACGTTGACCCCCGAGTTGGCTGTGCGCGCGCTCAAGGACCAGCCCGAAATCGCTGTACGCGTGCGCGATGCGATCATTGAGCGCGCCCCCGAGGCGGCGGTGGCGGGTGGCCGGGCCGATCTGGCGCGCCTGATCGACGACCTTCTTGCCGATTGGGTCGCCGTCGCCGACGAGCAGACTGCCAACGGCCTTCCTTTCGCCTATACTCGGCAAGGGGCGCGCCAAACGCTGCTGCATGCTCCCCTCGACCCGGCGTTGCCCAACCTGTCCTCGGCCCACCAGCACTTCGTCGCTGGCCGCTCTATGCGGGACGTGGAGGCCAACGTCCAGTTGAAACTCCGCGATCCCTGGGGCAATCCAATCGCCAACGCCGACGACGCCGTCTGAGGAGCAATCATGGCCCGCAACCTTCAGCGCCTCAGCCAGTTGATCACCACCTTCGGGCCAGGCGCCATGCTCGACCTGCCCACCCGCTCGGTGCTGATCGGCGGGCTGGAACGCTGGGACATGCGGGAACGCGCCTCCACCGCAATCGACGAGCCGCGTCTGGCCGAGATGCTGGAACGCAAGCTGAAGGACACCGGACGGCTCGACGAAGCGCGCAAGCTCTCGCTACGCACGCCGCCGGTGGCGGTCGATATCGCCGGCAGGGAACCACCCGGCGTGGCGGTGACGGTGTTCCCGACATGGTTCGTTTGCGAAGCCGAGGTGCAGCAGAAAGAAGGCGGCGGCACCGACATGCGCCGTCGTCGATTGGTTCGCTGGCAGGAATTGAACCCGTCCAATGGCCGCCGCCAATTCGAGTTGGAGAGCGGCAAGAAGATCGACATCACCCCCATCCGCTTCGTGGCCGGTTGCGAGAAGGGCCATCTCCAGGACATCGATTGGCGGCGGGTGGTCCATGGGCCGACCGAATGCCGGGAATCCATGTGGCTGGTCGAGCGCGGCACCAGCGCCGATCCGCGCGATACCCTGGTGGAATGCGACTGCGGCAAGTCGCTGTCGCTCGAACAGGCGTTCGCCCCCCATCGTTTGGGTACCTGCTGGGGGGATCGCCCCTGGCTTGGCGACCGAGACCCCGCAGGCTGCACCAACCCGCTCCGCTTCCTCACCCGAACCGCGACCAACACCTATTTCCCGCAGGTGGCTACCATCATCTCCCTTCCCAGCGGCGAGGACACCCTCTCGCGCCTGGTACAGACCCATTTCGACGACCTTGCCGCCACCAAAAGCGCCGAGGATGTAGGTCTGGCGCGCCGTTTCAACAGAGCGCTGGCAGCCTCCCTTGAAGGATACTCGGACGCCGATGTGTTCGCGCGCTTGCAGCTTTTCGGCGCCCAGGTTCAGCAGGACGCATCGACCGCGCCCCGAGTGCCAGAGTTTGCCGTCTTCGCCAGCGGGCACCGGGTAATCGGCGAGAATAGGCCGGATTCCAGACTGTTTGCCGAGACCTTGACGCGGGACGTGTGGGACGCCAACCATGTACCGGTCTGCCGGGGCATCAAAAGTCTGGTCGCCGTCCACCGGCTGAGGGAGGTCGCTTGCCTTTACGGCTTTACCCGCTTCGAGGCGGCTTCGACGGCAACCGACGGTGAGTTGGAGGATGTTCAGTTGGCCGTCGATGGCGCGCCCTTGAGCCTGGGGGCCGATTGGCTGCCGGCGGTGGAGCAGTTCGGGGAGGGCCTGTTCATCCATTTCGACGAAAATATCATCGAAGAGTGGTTGGGCCGGGATACCGTCAAAAACCGGGCGGGGAAGCTCCTGACCGGATACGAAAGCTGGGCCGCCCTGCGCGGTGACCGGCGCGCATCCAATCCCGGGCTCGCTTACACCATGCTCCACAGCCTCTCCCATGCGCTGATGGCCGAAATCGCATTGGAGTGCGGCTACCCGGCAAGCGCAATGAAGGAGCGAATCTATGCCCTCGCCAATCCATTGCGCCGAACCCACTTCGACCGCTGCGGCGTGCTGATCTATACCGCCACGTCAGGCAACCAGGGCACGCTTGGCGGCTTGGTCGGCACGTCGGCGCGCTTCTCCGCCATCCTGACGTCGGCCCTTGCTCGCCTCGAAGTCTGCTCGAACGACCCCATCTGCGCCGACCACGAACCGGCCTCCAGCACAGATGACCGCGCACTTCACGGCGCCGCCTGCCATGGCTGCCTGCTGATCGCGGAGACAAGCTGTGAGAACCGGAACCTGTTCCTTGATCGCGCCCTGCTGGTTGATACCATGGCGGACCAAAATTCAGGCTTCTTTCCACTGTAAAATCGCAGGGACGTTGCCCCCGGCATCCTGCGACCCGTTGACACGATGCGCCAACGCCCGCCGGTGGATTTGTTGACACGGCGTTGACATGACTTTGACGGCGTGACGGTCCAAGAATCAAAAAGCCCGCAACCTGTTGAGATTGCGGGCTAATTTGGTTGCGGGGGCAGGCTTTTGAAGGGATACTTGCTGCCCCATTCCAGCTTGGCATCAGCCCCGGCCCGGACATTTTTCAAGCTCAGGATCTGCTCCGGATTGTCGGCCCGGATGTGGAAGACGCCCTGCGCCGGAGCAAAGAAGCAGTCCTCCACGCGGACACTGGCCCCGGCATCGGTGCGGAACAGACTGGTGTTGCCCACGGCGCTTATCTGGCTCAGTGTCACTTTGCCGCTGCAGGAAATGGCCGGGGTTTGGGCATGGGCGGAAGCCGAGGTGCGGACGATGAGCACATTTTTTGCCGAACCGTTGCCCAATTGCAACTGGTTGGCGTTGTCGATCAGGATCACATTCTCCAGCGTATCAGTGGTTTCAGCCGCCCCGGCATAACCCATGGCCCGAGCGCGACAGATGATCAGGTTGCGGGCCGTGGTCCGGGAGCGGGTGACATTGTAGACCCCGTCTTTGCAGTTCCGGTACTCGGCGCCGTCAATCAGTGAGGAACAATCGTCATGGGCGCTGAAGCCCTGGTCACCGCAGTCATAGGCATTGCAGTTATGGAGCTCGATGCCGCTGACCCGGCCGTGCAGGTTGTAACCATCGTCGAAAACATGGGTGATGTTCACGTTGCGGACGATGACCTGCGCCGTGGTGCCGCCGAACATCATGCCGTGCTCGCGGACCGAACACTCGATGGCGAGTTGATCCGGCGTCTTCCCGGTCGGCGGGCGATAATAAACGGCGTTGTCTTCACTGCACCATTGGCCCGGTTGCAGGCGGTCCCGGGCCTTGACCAGTGGGATGGCCTGGCCGTTCAGCTTGACCCAGGTCGGCGGTTTCAGGTCGTTGTAGCGCAGCACCCCGTTGATGCCGGCGGGTTGCCACTTGGCGGTCTCGAGCTGGACCGTGCTGCCGTCCGGCTGTCCGACTTCCATGCGGCAGGCGTCTGGTTTGGTCCCGGTCGGCAAGGCGAAAAACAGGCGATTGCTCAGTTGCGGGACATAGCAGACTTCGCCCGGCTTGAGCAACTGGCACGCCACTTCCGTCAGCCGCAGGTCGCCATTGACGATCAGCATTCGGGCCGGAATGTCGTTGCGGGTATAAACGTCAGCCTGGTAAACGGTCCAGCCGGTGGCGGGGCAAAGATCGGCGCCAGTGAGGAAGGCCCCTTGGCCATCGAACACCAGCGGTTTGCCCGGCGTACCGCCCGGATTGCCATAGAAACTTGCGGTTTCGCGATACGGCTGACCGGTGACCGCCAGGTGGACGGTGTCGCCGGCGCCGGCGGCTTTGAGGCTGCGGGCAATGCTCTTGAAGGGACCGGCGTCGGCCTGGCCGGACTGGGCCGCCGTCCCGTTCCAGGTGTCGTTACCCTTGAGGTTGTCGACATAGATATCGGCGGCAGCGGCAATCAACGGGACGCCGGCAATCACAACGGCGCAGATGGTAGAACGCAGAAAACGCATCACGAGCTCCTTTTTGGTATTGTCTATCTCAAAGTAGTCGGAGCGGCTCGCTCCGGCACGGGACCGAGCCGGTCCCGCTACTTTTACGGCGTGAACTTCAACAGTTTCACCGTCCAGCCGGGTAGTTCCACGACGGCGGGATTCACCGCGACTCCAGATTCAGCATCGACGCAGGTGCTGAATTTCGGCTGACCGATGTTGGTGGAATTGAGTCCGGCCACCTGCGGATCCTTGGACCAGTTGACCAGCACGGCCAGGTAGGTCTTTTCCGCCGGCTTGTAGAGCGCCAGCCATTTCACCTGCGGATTATTGATCAGCCAGTGCAAGTGCCGGGGAATTTCCTTGGCCGGATCCCAGTAGTGGATCACCTGACAATCATCCCGGCCGTAACCGAACATGCGGACCACGGTGTCCAGCGGGCCTTCGCTCTGCCGCAGGATTTCATGGGTGAAGCGCATGCCCCATTCGATGCGGGCGACGCCGTCCTTGCTCAGGCTGTGATTGGTGTTGAGATTGCCGAACACCGGGTACAGCGCATGCGGATAATTGCCGGCCTGGAGTCCGGTCATTTCCGTGCGCAGCACTTCTGGCGGGAACGGTTCGCTGCCGCTGTTCCAGCCCCACTCGTTGTCCAGGCTGACATCGGCCCAGCCGATGATCGGCAGGAGATTGCCGTTGGTCATGTGCAAGCTGATCAGCAACGGGAAAGGAGTCAGCGGCTGGCACTGTTTTTCCAGGATCCACATCCTCTTGTGGTATTCCCGCAGGTTCCACATCTCCGACGAGGCCTGGAGCTGGCCGTCCTCGCGGCGATAGGCGGCGGAGAAAGCTTGATTGTAGTTGTTGCGGGGAAAGGTGTTGTCACAATAGATGCCGATGCCGCGGGTATACCACTGCAGGGCGTGCCAGAGGGCGAAATTCTGGTACGTGGTGCTGAAGCCGCAGAAGGCGCCCCAACTCCGTTCCGGCTTGGTTTCCCAGACCCGGGAGGTAAACGGCTTGATCCCCCATTCATCCTGGTAGGCGACCCATTCCGGTGTGGTCTGGTCCTGGACGTGCTCCTCGAAATAGAGCATCACCGGCTTCATCCCGCGGCCCAGCATCATGCCGTGGAAACCGGCGTTGACGTGATTGGTGCGGTCCTTGATCCAGGTTTGGTCCTGGCTGACGCCTGCGATTTTTCCCGCCACCCACTGTTTCATGAATTCCGGGTTCGGCTGGCCGGAAATCCGGGCCGCCGCCATCTCATCGACAAAGCTGTAATCGTTCTGCGCCGGATATTTGCCGGAAAAGGTGGGGGTGATGCCCCAGTAGCCGTTGGAGCCGCCGTGCATCGGGACATCGGTACGGGTGCGGAAATCGGCCGGCATGGGCTTGACCGGGGACGCCTGGAGTCCGAAGACGATGGTCCGCGGCTGGGCGAGTGTCACCGGTTTGGTGAAGAGGTGCAGGCGCAGGGTGAGCCGGTCTTTCTCGCGGGTCAGCGTCATCTGCGGCTTGGCATCGTCCACCGCCCAGCCTTTGTCATTGTCGCAGAACCAGGCCAGACCGCGCTCTTCGCCACCGAGCCAAAGGTACGGAATAATGTTGCCGATCATGGCGCCGTTACCGGTCTGGGTGCTGTCCCAGACCAGGCCCTGACCCGCCGGGGCGTATCCGGTCGGATTGGAACGGATGGCGCCGCTGACCGCGTTATGCCAGAGCGGCATCAACTCGTCCTTGAGCGGAATGCTCAGGGTCAGGGAGTCGATGGGCGTAAGAACCTTGCCGGGAGTGAGTTCCAGCGTGACTTTCATGCAACCGTCCTCTTCGATCCGGGAGCGGGCGGCGAGGACCAGTTCCGGCGCCGTGGCAGCGCTTGCGAACTCCGCAACGTTTTCCTTGTTCGCCGTCATTTGGCATTTCAGCTCCTGCCAGCGGCCTGGGCCGGCGGCGGTGGTGAATTCCAGAGCCATGGGGGCAGCCAGGATTTCCTTGCCTTTGGCGACTGCGCTGTCCCACAGCCCGAACGCGTTCATGCGGTAGGTCCGCAGCACCACGGACACTTGCCGCTCCTTGACCGTGACCGGGGTGAACGGCGGAAACACCTTGTCGGAGATACCGAGCGTGCTGACGGCCCAGGGGAAATGGCGGATGATAAAACTTTTTTCGAACGGCTTGTCCGGAGCGCCGATTCCTTTGAGCACGGCCCGGACCAGATACGTGCCGTCGGGCTGAGTCGGCAGGATGACGTTTTTTTCCCCGAGGCGCTGGTCCAGGACGATCTCCTCTTTGGCCACGGTTTTGCCGGCAGGATCGAGCACAGTCATGGTGGCGCCTGTGGCCTTGTCGCCGTCCTTGAAACCGGTCAGGTCCAGTTTCACCGCCAGCCGCCGGGTGCTGGGGTGATAAGCAATGAAGAAGGCCGTGGAGTCGTCGGTCTGGTCGGGGAGTTCCCAGATTTTTTCCCGCCGCGGCTGGACCGTGAAATACCGGCTGAAAATAAGGTTGCCGTTGTCCGCCGAGGTTACCGTGAGCATGAAATCAAATGGGCTTTCCTTGTGTAAATACCCTTGATCCAGTTTGAAATTATAGGTGACCGTGGCGTCGGCGGGCACGGTCACGGGTTCGGACTTTTTCTTTTCCGGCATGTCGCCAGGGATCACGGCGGCCGAAACCTGGAATGACTTGGCGGCGGCGGCGGGATT
>CAIULK010000140.1 GCA_903899885.1 uncultured Rhodospirillaceae bacterium | reverse complement strand
GGTCTTGCCGCTGCCGTTGGGGCCGAGAAAGCCGCAGATGCGGCCCTTGGGAATCCGCATCGAAAAATCATGAACCACGGTCCGCCCGCCGAAGCGCTTTTCCAGCCCCTCGACATCGATGACCGGGGGAATCACGGAGCCACGTCCACCGGCTGGCCGGGGTGCAGGCGCTGGGGCGCGGTGTCGGGCCACGCCTCGACCCGGAACACCAGCTTGTCGCGGCTGCCGACGCTGTAGATCACCGGGGGGGTATATTCGGCTTGCGAAGCGATATAGCGGACGGTGCCGGTTTGGTGATCGTCGCAGCCGTCGCAGGCGAATGCCATCTTTTGCCCCATCCTCAAGGCGCCCAAGGCCGCCTCGGGCACGAAGAATACCACCTTGACGTTGCCGGGCGGCAGCAAGGAAACGATCGGCTGGCCGCCCGTCACCACCTCGCCGGGGCGGTAATAGACTTTCTCGACGAAGGAATCGGCGGGAATAAGCGGCGCATCGTCGCGCAAACGCTGTTCGGCCGCCGCGATGTCGCTTTCGGCAAGATGCACCCGCGCCTGATCGGCCGCCACGGCGGAAATCGCTTGGTCGTATTGCTGGCGCGAGGCGAAATCGCTGCGCACCAGTGCTTCCTGACGTTTCAGCGTGACCAGCGACAGGCCCAACTGTGCCTTGGCCTCGGCCAGCCGCGCAACGGCGCCGTCGCGCTGGGCCAGATCGGCGGTGGTGTTGAGCCGGAACAACGGCGCGCCCTGAACGGCGGACCCGCCTTCGACGACATACAGCTCGCTCAAGGTTCCGGTGGCCGGGGCGCCGATCCGCAGATAATCGCCCTCGACATAGCCCTGAAAGTTCGGGGCCGGAGAGGCTAATCCCAACAGCGACAACAGACCGGCGAAAAGGCTGCTCATGATCGGCGGACTGTATCAGGCGGGGGCGGCGGTGTCACGGTTGGGGTGGGTGCGGAAATGCTTTACATCAATACAAATTGTATGTACGTTTGCGGTTACCCGGGGGGAGCCGGTCAATCATAGGCCCGTGTGGCTGTGTGGTGCTGGTTCGCTTTGGTTCCCCCGGGTGGCAGCAATGAATGAGTTCGAATGGGACGAGGCCAAAAACCTCAGGAATATTCGTGATCGCGGTATTGATTTCGAGGATGCCATAGGCATTTTCCTCGGCCCGACGTTGGAGGCCTCGGATGATCGGCGCGATTACGGCGAGGAACGGATTATCGCCTATGGCGAGACAAGCGGGTTCGTTCTGGCTGTGGTCTACACCATGCGCCGTGGCGTCTGCCGGATCATTTCTGCAAGAAAGGCAAACCGCCATGAGCGGAACGCATATCACGCGGCGGTCGTTGGACGGACGCAAGGCGGGGCGGACGGATTGGACCCGGCTTGATCGCCAGAGCGAGGATGAAACCAATGATCAAGCCGCATCCGATCCGGATGCGGCGCCGTTGGTCACCGAGGAATGGCTGGCGAAGGCCGAACTCATAACGCCGAACAAACGTCCGATCAGCATTCGCCTTGATGCCGAGGTGCTGGAGTATTTCCAGAAAAAGGGCAAGAACTACCAAACACGAATTAATCAGGTCCTGCGCGCCTATGTCGAGGCGCACAAGAAATCAGCGTAAAAGCGTCTATTCCGCCGCTTCGCCCTTGATCCGTTCGATGCGCGCGCCGCAGGCGGCGAGTTTTTCCTCGACCCGCTCATAGCCGCGGTCCAGGTGATAGACCCGGTTGACGACGGTTTCGCCCTCGGCGGCCAGACCGGCCAGGATCAGCGAGACCGAGGCGCGCAGATCGGTGGCCATCACCTGGGCGCCCGACAGGCGGGGCACGCCGCGCACGATCGCCGAGGCGCCGTGCACGTTGATCCGGGCCCCCATCCGCATCAGTTCGGGAACATGCATGAAGCGGTTCTCGAAGATGGTCTCGGTGATCATCGAGGCCCCCTTGGCGGTCGCCAGCAGCGCCATCAATTGCGCCTGCATGTCGGTGGGGAAGCCGGGATAAGGCTCGGTCATGATGTCGGTGCCGGTGATCTCGGCGGCGTCGGCCTTGACGCGCAGGCCGCGCGGGGTTTCCTGAATCTCGGCGCCGCAATCGGTCAGTACCTTGGTCACCGATTCCATCAAATCGAAGCGCGCGCCGACCAGTTCGACGTCGCCCCGGGTGATCGCCGCCGCCACCGCATAGGTGCCGGTCTCGATGCGGTCGGGAACCACGCTGTAGCGGGCGGCGTGCAGACGCTCGACCCCTTGGATGCGCAACGTTCCAGTGCCGATCCCCTCGATCTTGGCGCCCATCGCCACCAGGCAATAGGCCAGATCGGCCACTTCGGGTTCGCGGGCGGCGTTGGCGATCACGGTTTCGCCGTCGCCCAGGGTGGCGGCCATCAGCAAATTCTCGGTGCCGCCGACGGTCACTTGCGGGAAGATGATATGGGCGCCCTTCAGCCGCCCGCCTGCCTCGGCGACGATATAGCCGCCGTCCAGCACGATGCGCGCGCCCATCTGCTCCAGCGCCTTCAAGTGCAGATCGACCGGGCGGGTGCCGATGGCGCAGCCGCCGGGCAACGACACCCGGGCTTGGCCGAACCGGGCCAGCAACGGGCCCAGCACCAGAACGCTGGCGCGCATCTTGCGCACCAGATCATAAGGCGCGGTGGTGCTGGTGATGTTGGCCGCCGACAAATCCAGGGTGCGGCCGCAGGCGTCGCCGTTGCCGGACTCGCCGTTCAGGGTCAGGGCCACTCCGTGCTGGGTCAACAAATTGGCCATCGTGGCGATATCGGCCAGATGCGGCAGATTGGCCAAGGTCAGGGTGTCTTCGGTCAGCAGGCAGGCCGGCATCAGGGCCAGCGCGGCGTTCTTGGCGCCGCCGATCGGGATGATCCCCTTAAGCGGTACGCCGCCGTGAATACGGATACGGTCCATGCCCGGCTGTCTCATGTCATCTGGAAAGGGGGTCCGTTTAGCCTGCCCCGGCGCCGGGGTCAAGACGGTTACCATTGGTTACCAATTTTGGTTCTGAAGGATGGAGAAATAAGGTATTTTATCGATATGCACGGGGCTTCCCATATTTTGGTGGTCGATGACGATCGCGAGATCCGCGATCTTCTGGCACGTTTCCTGACGCGTCATGAAATGCGGGTGACCACGGCCAAGGACGGGGTCGAGATGCTCCAGGCGCTGGCCGACCGCAAGATCGACCTGATCGTTCTGGATCTGATGCTGCCCGGCGAGGATGGCTTGGCCCTGACCCGGCGCTTGCGCGGCCAGGGCGTGAATACTCCGATCGTCATGCTGACCGCGATGGGCGAGGAAACCGACCGCATCCTCGGTCTGGAAATGGGCGGTGACGATTACCTTGCCAAACCGTTCAATCCCCGCGAATTGCTGGCCCGGATCAAGGCGGTGTTGCGTCGGGTGCCACGCTCCTCGGGCCTTGAGCAGCCCGCCAGTCATGGCAAGGGCACGGCGCTGGTCTTCAACGGCTGGACGCTGGATATGGCGACCCGCGATCTGTTCTCGCCGCAAGGGGTTTTGGTCACCCTGTCGGCGGGCGAGTTCAGTTTGCTGCAAGCCTTCGTTGAACATCCCAGGCGGGTTCTGACCCGCGACCAGTTGCTGGATTTCGCGCGCGGCCGTTCGGCGGTGCCGTTCGACCGCTCGATCGACATTCAGGTCAGCCGCCTGCGCCGCAAGCTGGACGACGACGCCAAGGAACCGCAATTGATCAAAACCGTGCGCGGCGGCGGCTATCTGTTCACGCCCGAGGTCAAGTCTAAATGAAATCCCTGATTCCGGCGACCGTGATGGGGCGCTCCGCCTTGGTGCTGGTGGCGGCACTGGCCGTGGCGTTGGCGGGGGCCTTGATGGTGTTTTCGGCCCATCGGGGCGAGGCGCTGCTGGCCCAAGGCTTGGACGGGGCGGCCGAGCGGGTGGCCGATGTGGTCGGCATGGCCGAGGGATTACCACCCGCCCTGCGCAGCAATTTTCTGAGCGGTCTGGAATCGCCGGGGTTCCGGGTGGGCTGGGGAAGCGAACCGCTGGCCGACCAGCAGGGCGACGAGAATCCCGCGGCGGAGGGTATTGCCCAGCGGGTGCGCCAGCGTTTGGCCGGGCACGAGGTTCGGGTCCGCACCCGGTCGCGGGCCGAAACCGGGATGGGGCCGCTGATTCGCCTGTCGGTTCAAATGTCGGATGGGGCGTGGCTGAACGTGACCTCGCCGTTCCATCACCCGGAGCCGCTGTTTCGCGCGCGTTTTCTGGCTCAGTTCCTGAGTCCGGCGCTGATCGTCGCCTTTGCCGCCTTGTGGGCGGTGCGCCGGGCGGTGCGGCCCTTCGCCACCTTTGCCGAGGCGGCGCGGCGCCTGGGCATGGATGTCGCCGCCCCGCCGATTCCCGTAAGCGGCCCGCGCGAGGTGCGGGACGCGGCGCTTGCCTTTAACAGCATGCAAGCCAGTATCCGCCGCTTCGTCGATGACCGCACCCAGATGCTGGCGGCGATTTCACACGATTTGCGCACGCCGATCACCCGGCTGAAATTGCGAGCCGAATTCGTCGAGGACGAGAGCGAACGGGCGCGGATGCTGTCCGATCTCGACGACATGGAAAAAATGATCGCCACCACCCTGATCTTCGCCCGCGACGACGCCGCGCGCGAGGAGCGTTGCCCCACCGATCTGGCGGCGTTGCTGCAAGGTTTGATCGATGACCGGGTGATGCTGGGCGGCGCCATCAATTATCACGGCGCCGAGACGCTGGTCGTGCCGGTCCGGCCGATCGCCCTGAAGCGCGCGGTGGGCAATATTCTGGACAACGCGGTGACCTATGGCCGATCGGTGACGGTGCGGCTGGAGGCGGATGAAAACGCCGTGAGGATCGACGTCGAGGACGACGGTCCCGGGATCAAGGCCGCCGACCGCGAGCGGGTCTTCCAGCCCTTCGTCCGCCTGGACCCGGCGCGCTCGCGCAACAGCGGCGGGGCCGGGTTGGGACTGACCGTGGCGCGCGCCGCCGTTCGCGCGCACGGCGGCGATATTTCCCTGGCCGACGCCGAAGGCGGTGGAACGCGGGTGACGATCACGCTGCCGGTGGGGTAATCTTCCATCATGATCCGTCGCCTTGCCCTCGCATTCGTTATGACCGGCGCTGCCCTATCGTCGGCGGGCGCGGGCGCGCCCCGCGATTCCACCTTGCATGAAGTGATGTTGCAGCCCTCGGTGCCGCCGACCGGCGACGCCATCCGCGTCACCGTGGTGATGGCCTCCTTTCCCGGATTGTCGGAACGCGCCTCGTGCCGGATGCAGGTAACCTCGGCCAATCAGGGGGCGGCCCGCTTATCGACGCGGGTGTTGCTGAAGACCGTCAACGACAAGGGCGACACCATCAATAGCTGGCTGGTGCCGACCGGCGATTTGAAGCCGGGCGAGGAATCACTGCGCACCTATAGCTGCAAGGCCCCGGAATCGCTGGTTCTTGTGCGCGGCAATCCCTTTGCGTGGCCGCAGACCTGCTCGGTCGATGGGATCGACACCCTGCCGTGTCCGGTGGCGCTGCGCATGCAGACCAATCTGCCCTTCGCCGACGGGAAATAGCCCGAAGTCGTTAGGATTTTGTTGATAATTAATCGCATTGTCGGTTTTTGGCAATGCGGCTACACTCCGCTCCCGAGGGGGCTCGGCACGCGGGGGGGAACGGATGTCCAAGGACGTTTATTTAAGTGGGCGGGAAACCTCGTTTCCCGAAAACGAACTCATCGTCAGCAAGACCGATCCGACGGGAAAGATCGTTTATGTCAACGACGTCTTCCAGGATGTGAGCGGTTATACCGAAGCCGACGTGATGGGCAAGTCGCACTCGGTCATCCGCCATCCCGACATGCCGCGATGTGTTTTCAAGCTGTTGTGGGACGTGATTTCCAGCGGCGACGAGATTTTCGCCTACGTCAACAACCGCGCCAAGAACGGCGATCATTATTGGGTTTTGGCGCACGTGACCCCTAATTTCGACGCCTCGGGCAGCGGTATCGTCGGCTACCACTCGAACCGCCGGGTTCCGTCGCGGGCGGCGGTCACCACGATGGGCGGCCTGTATCGCACGTTACTCGAGGAAGAGCGCCGCCATTCGGACCGCGCCGCCGGTCTGGCCGCGTCGCACGCGATGCTGCTGGGTGCCGTCAAGGCCGCCGGCTTTGACGCATACGACCGTTTCATCTTCAGCGTCATCAACGGCTAGGGGGCGGTCATGTCGAACGGCAAGCACGCCAATATGACCTTGTTGGTCATCATGATGGCCGCCTTGGCGGCGGCTGGAGTGATTGGAATTCTGGTGTCCTCGCCGGGTTTGGCCGGATGGATTCTGCTGGCGGTTTTGGTGGTTCTGGCGATCATTGGGATCATTCTGGCGTTGGGCGCCAGCCGCACCGTCGCGGGCACCGTCCGCGCGGTCGATCAGGCGATGGGGGTGGTGGGGCTGGCCGCTTATGGCGACCTCAATGTCCGCGTTCTCAACATCGATCGCTCGCATCCGGCGGCGGCGCTGCTGACCGGCATCAACCGGGTCCTGGATTTGACCGAGGCGTTCGCCAAGGAGGCGAACACCGCGATGCAGTACGCCAACGCCCGCAAATATTTCCGCACGATCGTCACCACCGGTCTGCGCGGCGATTTCGCGTCCTTCGCCACGACCATCAACAAATCGTTGCACAAGATGGAGGAGGACGGCACGTCCTTCATTACCTTCGCCGAACAACAGGTGCGGCCCGCCGCCCTGGCGGTGGCGACGGCGGCGGTGTCGCTGGAAAGCAATTCCGAGACCTTGTCCGAACAGTCGAGCGATACGTCGAAACAGGCGGTGACCGTGGCGGCGGCGGCCGAACAGGCGTCGGTCAACGTCAATGCCGTGGCGGCGGCGGTCGAGGAATTCTCGGCCTCGATCCACGAGATCACCATGCAGGTCAACCGCGCGGCGAGTATCGCCCACGATGCGGTGGGCCGGGTGACCAAGACCAACGAAGTGGTGCGGACCCTGGGCGACGCCGCCCAGCGGATCGGCCAAGTGATCCAGATCATCAACGACATCGCGGGCCAAACCAATCTGCTGGCCCTGAACGCGACGATCGAGGCGGCACGCGCGGGCGAGGCGGGCAAGGGCTTCGCGGTGGTGGCGGGCGAGGTCAAGAATCTGGCCAACCAAACCGCCAAGGCGACCGACGACATCACCCACCAGGTCGCCCAGATTCAAAGCGTGACGGCCGAGGCGGTGGCGGCGATGACCGACATCGCGCGCATCGTCACCGAGATCGAGCAGGCCTCGTCGATCGTCGCGGGGGCGGTCGAGGAGCAGAACGCGGTGACCCGCGAAATCGCCGGCAATGTCAGCGAGGCGGCGACCGGAACCTTGTCGGTTTCGGAGGCGATTTCCCTGGTCCAGAATACCGCCCGGTCGGCGCTGGATGGCGCCAGCCGTGTCGCGATGTCGTCGGAGTCGCTGTCCGAGGAATCGGAACGCCTGATCATGGCCATCGACACCTTCTTGCAGAAGCTGAAGAACGCCTGACCGTGATGTGATCCTTGGGGATCACGTCTTTAATATTTGCCCTCGCCGGGCGCGCGTCCGCGCGCTTGGCCGCGGCCGCAATGGCCGCTGGTCGCGTCGCGCGCCGGATCCGCCGCTCTCGCCTAAACCAAAATATCGAGATAGGTTCCGCGGGGTGCCGAGTGGTCGAGCTGGCTAACCGGGGTGTCCGGCGACAGCATCCGCCGTCCGCGCGGGCCGTTGGGTGAGGTGCCGCTGACGGCGGGCGCCGACCGGGATCCCGCCGGGCGCGGGCCGACGCTGCCCCATCCCGTCAGCCGGGATAGCGTGGAGTTGGCGTCTGTTCCGCCGATTCCCTGCGGTGTTTGGGCCATCCCGCCTCGCGTCTTTTCGTAAAGCGATCCTGTGTATCACGGGACCACCGCAACAACAATCTAGCGCTGCGATCATCGGCGCGGCTAGTATGTCGTCCGCGTAGAGGACAAGGGTTGGGCATGGGCGGGTGTTGGGTGTGTGAATTTGGTCGCCGGGAGTGGCGGTACTCCCGATGATGGAGCATGAGATCGCGACCGTCGTCGTCATCGACGAGGATGCCTCGCAGCGGGTGATGATCGCGCACGCCCTGCGGGCGTATTACCGCGTGCTGCATTACGCCGATCTGGAAATGACGCTGGGGATGTTGCGCCACCGTCCGTCGCTGCTAATCGTCGATGAGGGGCTGCGGACCCATGGGCGGCGTGAACTGGTTCGCACCCTGAAATCGGAACCGGCCTTTCGTGGAGCCCCCGTCGTGGTGTGCCGCGCGCCGAAGACCCGTACCCACGAGGTCATCCACCGCCACGATATTCCGGCCGATGGCGCGCTTGACAAGCCGGTCCGCCGCAACGCGTTGTTCTCCACGGTTTCACACATCATCAATCGCACCGCCGAGGCGAAGTGGGAGGCGCTGCCCGACCAGCCGCGGCAAACCCTGCGCGAGTCCTTGTCGCTGTTCAGTACCTTCACCGACGTTCTGGAGGGCGGCGAGGCCCTCGATTACAACGCGGTCACCGCGACCTGCGCGCCGCTGGTGGCCGCCGTCGGTCAGTCGCAGCACCGCTATATTCTGGAAGGGCTGCGCGACTACGACAACCAGGTGTACGTCCACTCGATGCGGGTGGCGACGCTGCTGACCATGTTCGGCCACGGGATCGGCCTGACCGACGAGCCTCTGGTCACGCTCAGCGCCGCCGGGCTGGTGCACGATATCGGAAAGCTGTCCGTGCCCCTCGACATCCGCAACAAGGACAGTGCGCTAACCGCCGACGAGGAGCGGATGTTGCGCGGTCACGTGCAGTTGACCATCGATTATCTTGGGCGCCGTTCCAGCGTGCCGCGCGGCGTGGTGATGATTGCCGGCCAGCATCACGAACGGATCGATGGCAGCGGCTATCCCAAGGGTCTGTCGGGGCGGGATCTGAACGATTTGGCGCGCATGGCGGCGATCGTCGATGTCTTTGCCGCCCTGACCGAAACCCGCCCGTTCCGTGCCGCCTTTACGGCCGAGGCCGCGCTGGCGGCGATGGCCGACGAGATGAAAGCCGGGTTCGACCAAAAACTTGTGCGGCTTTTTCGTGAGATCGTTCTCGACCCGGCAAACGTGCGTGCAACCCAAGGCGCAAGCGGATAAGCTTTGTCCGCGTGAATTCCCGAGGGGCGCATGACCGATTTAGGCGGGCTTACCGTCCGGCAAGACATCTTGGTTTTCGACCCGGTTCTGGGCGACTATGCGGCTGTTCCGCTGGATGCGCGGCCGGGGACCGACCATTTTTTACGCCGTTCTCCCGATGGCGTGCTGCGGGCGGTTGTGGCCCGGCGGGCGTCGTCCGCCGCAGTCGATGCGAAGCCGTTGGGCGACGGTGCTTCCTTGGGCTCGGCGGACTTTAATGCGCTGTTCGAGGCGGAAGATACGACTCTGAGTGATTCGGACTTCGCGGTAATGGCGGGCGGCGGCGACTCGGCGCCGCTGAATGTATCCGATTTCAACGTGTTGTTTGGGGAAGACGAGGAAACGCCGTTGCTGGCGCCGATCCCCGAGGCCGAGACGACGCTCAGTGATTCGGACTTCGCGGCAATGGCGGGCGGTGGTGAGTCGGCGCCGTTGAATGCGTCCGATTTCAACGCGTTGTTTGGGGAAGACGAGGACGCGCCGTTGCTGGCGCCGGTCACCCCGGACGAGACGACGCTCAGTGATTCCGACTTCGCGGCAATGGCGGGCGGCGGTGACTCGGCGCCGTTGGATGCGTCCGATTTCAACGCGCTGTTCGGGGAAGACGAGGAGGCGCCCTTGCTGGCGCCGGTCGCCGAGGCCGAGACGACGCTGAGTGATTCCGAATTCGCGGCAATGGCGGGCGGCGGCGACTCGGCGCCGCTGGATGCGTCCGATTTCAACGCGTTGTTTGGGGAATATGAGGACGCGCCGTTGCTGGCGCCGGTCGCCGAGGCCGAGACGACTCTGAGTGATTCCGAATTCGCGGCAATGGCGGGCGGCGGTGACTCGGCGCCGCTGAATGTCTCCGATTTCAACTCGTTGTTTGGGGAAGACGAGGAAACGCCGTTGCTGGCGCCGATACCCGAGGCCGAGACGACGCTCAGTGATTCGGACTTCGCGGCAATGGCGGGCGGCGGCGATTCGACACCGTTGGATGTGTCCGATTTCAACGCGCTGTTTGGGGAAGACGAGGAGGCGCCCTTGCTGGCGCCGGTCGCGGAGGCCGAGACGACGCTCAGTGATTCCGAATTTGCCGCAATGGCGGGCGGTGGCGAATCGGCGCCGTTGGAGGCATCCGGCATCAACGCGCCGCCCGAAGTGGACGAGGCGCCGCCGCTGAGGGTTTCCGACCTTAACGCAATGTTCGGGGTGATCGAGGCCGCGCCGGTTGCCGAGGCCGAGACGCCGCTGAGTGATACGGATTTCGCCGCAAGGGCGGGCGGCGGGGAGTCGATGCCCCTGCCCGCGCCCGACATCACGGCGACGGTTGAGGACGAGGCGATAACGGTCGCCGGGGACGGCTCTACAACCTTAAGTGACGTGGAATTCGCGTCGATTGGCGAAGCCGACGCCGACGATGTGTTCGCCTTCCAGCCGGGCGAGGGATACGGCGAAGACGATGGCCCGGTTTTGACCGAGGCCGATTACGAGGCGTTGCTGGACAGTATCGGCGAGCTCCCCTCGCTGTTGAGTGTTTCGGCGGCCAAGGCGTTGCTGGAGGAAGAGGCCAAGCTCGCCACCGGGGCGCTGGAATCGTTGGCCCCAGTCGTTCCGGCGGCGGTGGTTCCTGGGATCGCCGCGGTGATGGACCTGGATGGTGATGAGCGCCCGCCGCCTGCTCCCGCCGCTGTGTTCCAGGGCAGCGTGGCGGGGTTGTCGTTCGCGTTCAAACCCGCTCCCCCGGCCGACGACGCGGCCTCGCGCTCGCGACTCGCCAGTGGGGTCAGTTGTGGTCCGACCTGGGTGGAAACCATGACCACGGTGGGCAGCCTGGAGCTGCCCGGCGACGGGGGCGACGACGAGGTCGAGGCGGATGATGCCCCGCAACCGCCGCCTAACGGCGAAGGGACGCTTCCAGAAGCCGCGCCAGGTCCCGCATGGCTAGAGGCCGGTCGCCGATCCGGCTGATCGGGCGCACGCCCAGGCTGTTGGTCAAGGCGGCCTCGTCCGCTTGGGCGAGGTCGTCTTGTGTCAGCGGCCGTTCGATCGCCGCCCCGGCGGCCAGAATGTCGGCACGCAGCGTGCCGGGCAGGGCCCCTTCATCGACCGGCGGGGTGACGACCATCCCGTGCAACCGTACGAACAGATTGGCCGAGGCGGATTCGACGACGCGCTCGCGGCTGTTCAGCAGCAGGGCATCGTCGGTGCCGTGGCGGGCGGCCTCCATCCGGGCCAAGACATTGTCGAGATAACTCAGCGACTTGATCCGCGATAGAGGCGAATGTTCGTTGCGCCGGGTGCTGGTGGCGACGATGACGGCGGCCGGACCGGCGGGCGGCGGTAGGGGACCGGCGGTGACCAGCAGGGTCGGGCGCGGGTCGGGCGGTGGCGGCAGCCCGCGCGGACCGGGGCCGCGGGTCAGCGTCACCCGGATCGCGGCATCGGTCAGGCCGTTGGCCTTCAGCACCGCGTGCAGAACCTGCTCCAGATCGGCGGAGGGAAAGGCCATTTCCAGCACCCGGCACCCCATCGCCAGCCGCTCAAGATGGCGCGGCAAGCGGGCGATCTGGTTTGCCCGCACGGTCAGGGTTTCGAACAGGCCGTCGCCCAGAGTAAAGCCGCGATCGGCAATATCGATCGACGGTGTCCGGTTCAGGCCGTCGTTCAGCCAGACGATCATGCGCATCCCCCGCTCAGTGCGGCCAGCGCGGGCGCGGCCTTGGTCATCAGTTCATCCCATTCGCCTTGCGGTGACGAGTCGGCGACGATGCCGCCCCCCGCTTGGGCGATGATCGTCGATGGCGACAGCGACAGCGTGCGGATCGGAATCGAGCTGTCCATCGCCCCGTCGAAGCCGATCCAGAAGGCGCAGCCGCAATAGGCGCCGCGCGGCCCCGGTTCCAGTTCGTCGATGATCTCCATCGCCCGGACCTTGGGCGCGCCGGTCACCGATCCGCCGGGAAAGGTGGCGCGCAGCAAATCGACCGGACCCAGGCCCGACCGTAATTGGCCTTCGATCACCGATACCAGATGGTGGACGTTGGCGAAGCTTTCGATCCCGGCCAGCACCGGCACGCGGACGCTGCCGATTTCGGCGACCCGGCCGATGTCGTTACGCAACAGATCGGTGATCATCAGATTTTCCGCGCGGTCCTTGGCGCTCGATTTCAACGCATCGGCGTTGGCCTGGTCTTGGACCGGACCCGGGTGGCGCGGTGCCGTCCCCTTGATCGGGCGGGTCTCGATGCGCCCCGTCGCCGACAGCGCCACGAAACGTTCGGGCGAGGCCGACAACAACGCCGATCCCGCCCCGAGATTCAGGTGGGCGCCAAAGGGGGCCGGGTTCAGGCGGCGCAAAAGGCGGTACAACGCGAAGGCGTCCAGGCCGGACGGCCTTTCGGTCCCGAAGGCCGTGGTCAGATTGACCTGAAAGACGTCGCCCGCCTCGATATAGGCGATCACCCGGCGGACGGTCTCGCAATACTCGGCACGCTCGCGCACGGCGCGCCACGACAGCGGCGGCAGGCGGACCGGCGCTAGGGGCGGGGCGGCGGCCAATCGCGCGGCCAAGGCTTCGGCGTCGGGGCCGATTGTCCAGGCGCGCTGGGTTTGGTGGTCGAAGGCGGCGATGGTTTCGTAGACCCCCACAGCCAGGGTTCGGGCGCCGCCGCAGTGGCGGGCCGGAGCGCGTTCCAGCCAGCGGCCGGCCTCGTAGCTCAACACGCCGATCGCGCCGCCGATGAACGGCACGGGGGGATTGGCGACGGACGGGCGGGCGAAGCGGGCCAGCAGATGATCCAGGGCGGCGAAGGGGTCCTCGTCCGTCACCGACAGCGTGGCGACGGGTTCCGGCGCCAGGTAGGAATACCGCCCCGGTTCGGCGGCGCTGTCGAGCAGCATCGCCCGATCCAGCCCCGCCCAGGGGGCGAAAGCGCGGACGGGATCAAGGAAGGGTATCGGCAGCACGGTCATCGGTTCACAATACGAATCCCGGCGTGCTTGCGCCACCGCCGAACCGTCTCATATCTGTGAAAGACTTTTGGGAGGGCCGGTCATGGACTTCGAGAAATACACCGAACGGTCGAAAGGCTTTGTGCAGGCGGCGCAGGGCTTGGCGCTGCGGCGCGGCCATCAGAGGCTGACGCCGGAACATCTGCTGAAAATCCTGCTTGATGACAAGGAAGGCTTGGCCGCCAATCTGATCCGCGCGGCGGGCGGTGATCCCGCCCGCGCGCTGGCCGAGACCGAGGCGGAATTGGACAAGATCCCCAAGGTCGAAGGGCCGGGGGCGGGCGAAGTGCGCTTGTCGCCGGAACTGGCCCGGGTGTTCGAGCAGGCCGAAACCGTGGCGGGGAAGGCGGGGGATTCCTATGTCACCGCCGAGCGGCTGCTGCTGGCGCTGGCGCTGTCGAGCGGTGTGCCGTCTGCGGCGATTCTGAACCGGGCGGGGGCGACGCCGCAGGCCTTGAACCACGCGATCGAGGAGGTGCGCAAGGGCCGCACCGCGCAATCGGCGACCGCCGAGGACCAATACGACGCCCTGAAGAAATACGCCCGTGATCTGACCCAGGCGGCGCGTGACGGCAAGATCGATCCGGTGATCGGCCGCGACGAGGAAATCCGCCGCACCATCCAAGTGCTGTCGCGGCGCACCAAGAACAATCCGGTGCTGATCGGTGAACCCGGCGTCGGCAAGACCGCCGTGGTCGAGGGCTTGGCCAACCGCATCGTCAACGGCGATGTCCCCGAGGCCTTGAAGCAAAAGCGGCTGATGGCCTTGGATCTGGGGTCCTTGGTGGCGGGGGCCAAGTTCCGGGGCGAGTTCGAGGAACGGCTGAAGGCCGTGTTGGCCGAGGTGACCGCCGCCGCTGGGCAGGTGATTCTGTTCATCGACGAAATGCACACGATCGTCGGCGCCGGGGCGGCCGAGGGATCGATGGACGCGTCGAACCTGCTGAAACCGGCGCTGGCGCGCGGCGAACTGCACTGCGTGGGTGCGACCACCTTGAACGAATATAGGAAGCATGTGGAAAAGGACGCGGCCCTGGCCCGGCGGTTCCAGCCGGTGTTCGTGGCCGAACCCAGTGTCGAGGATACCATCTCGATCTTGCGCGGCATCAAGGAGAAGTACGAACTGCACCACGGCGTGCGGATCGGCGACGCCGCCCTGGTGGCGGCGGCCACGCTGAGCAACCGCTATATCACCGACCGCTTCCTGCCCGACAAGGCGATCGATTTGATGGACGAGGCGGCCAGCCGCCTGCGCATGCAGATTGATTCGAAGCCGGAGGAACTCGACGAGATCGACCGCAAGGTGATCCAGTTGAAGATCGAGCGGGAGGCGTTGCGCCGCGAAACCGATCCGGGTTCGCGCGACCGGTTGATCAAGCTGGAGGCGGAACTGGCCGAACTGGAAGGGCAATCGGCGGAATTGGCGGCGCGCTGGACGGCGGAAAAGGACAGCCTGGCCTCATCGACCAAGGTCAAGGAACGCTTGGAACAGGCCCGGACGGAAGCCGAAAGGGCGCAGCGCGAAGGCCGCTATGAACGGGCGGGCGAGCTGTATTACGGGGTGATCCCGGATCTCGAACGCCGCCTGAAGGACGCCGATGGCAAATCGGAGCGGATGCTGACCGAGGCGGTCGGCGAGGATCACATCGCGGGCGTGGTGTCGCGCTGGACCGGCATCCCGGTCGATCGCATGCTGGCCGGGGAACGCGAGAAACTGCTGGGGATGGAGGCGAAACTGCGCGGCCGCGTGGTCGGGCAAGACGAGGCGCTGGCCGCCGTCGCCCAGGCGGTGCGGCGGGCGCGCGCCGGGTTGCAAGATCCCAACCGGCCGATCGGCTCGTTCCTGTTCCTGGGGCCGACCGGGGTCGGCAAGACCGAATTGACCAAGGCGTTGGCCGAGTTTCTGTTCGACGACGAACAGGCGATGGCGCGCATCGATATGTCGGAATACATGGAAAAACACGCGGTCGCCCGGTTGATC
>CAIULK010000139.1 GCA_903899885.1 uncultured Rhodospirillaceae bacterium | reverse complement strand
CGTTCCCATTGATCATCCCGAAGTTCCCGTCGTGCCATCCATCGCCGGCCTCCTATCCCAGCCGGAATCTTGAATCACGAATGTGGAACTTTGGGAACCATTGTTGTCAACAGAACCTAGCCCCCCGCCGCGCGGATCATTTCGGTTAGGAACGGCACGGCGCGCTGGCGGTCGGCGTCGTTGCGGCCGAAATTGCTGGCGAAGCGGCGCATGAAATGCAGGTCCAGCTTGTCGAAGCTATAGAACGCCTTGAGCACCAGAAACTCGCCGACATGGGCGGGCATCTTGGTTGCCCATTTGATCGCGCCGTCGCGGAACGCGCCTTCGCGCGCGCCGGAACTGCGCGACGACTCGAACTCCTGGTAATAGAGCTGGTCCAATTCCTTCCAGCACTTCTCGATGGCATCGACCTCGTAGCGGATCAGGTCGATGAAGACCGGCAGCGCGTCGATGGTCGGCGGCAGGTATCCGTCACGCCAGGCGAAATCCTTGAAGTTCTGCCAGGGATCATCCTCGGGAGGCGGCAGCTTGACCTTGTTGCCGACCTTGACCGGCTTGCAGGCGTTCCAACGAGTGTCCCAGTTATACAGGATCGGGTTGTTGACCTCGCCCGCATCCAGGATCGCCAACAGCTTGACCGTGCCGCCATCCGACCAGTTTTCCGAACTCGCCATGGTCTGGACACGCCGCGACGCCCGCATCTGCGGCAGGATGTACTGCCGCAAGATCTGGTCCATCGCCACGGGGAAGGCGGGCGACAGCAGGAAGGGAAGCTGCGGATCGGCCTTCTTCGGCTTATCGACCTGGAACAGAGACAGAAGACGGCGGACATGGCCGCAAATCGTATCGTCGAACAGGTTGTTGAACGTGGAGAACGGCTTGTCCGCGGCGTTGTCGGCGTTGGCCGGGATCATGTCGGGCTTTTTCCCCAGCACGCCGATCTGCGCCGCGTACAGCGGCACGGTTTCCTTGACCGGGGCCGAGGTTCGGCCCTTCGGCGCTTCCCCCAGATCCTGGGCGATCAAGGCCTCGATATCGTCTTGCGCGGCGCTGTGCGCCACCGCCGGTCCCAGCAGACGGTCGGCGACCTCGGTCAGGATGGCGATATCCTCGTCCGCCCAACCGTCGGGCGGCGGCAGCAGGGTCTTGAATTTGTTCTTGCGGGCTTGCTCGACCCCGGCATTGCCCAGGCGCTCCATGGCGCGGGTCAGGATCGCGTTGAAGACCACATTGATCTGGCGTTCGTCGGCCCACTGCCGACTTTCGCGGTCACGCAAGGTTAGCCGCCGCAGAACCAGAATCTTGGGAACATCCAGAGTGCGGGTGGCCGTCACCAAAAAGGCGACCTTCGTTTCGAATGCCGGATCCATCGGTCCACCAAGTCCCTTTTATGAATACCTAACGGCATAACCGAAAGGAGTAGAGGACGCAAGATGGCGCGTTCACGCGTGAACGATTTCTCCGTGTTTTTCACAAGATATCGCCGCCAGTTCAACGAAAAGCGGAGTAATCGCGTCGGGCTGAGTCAAGGTGGCGGGGTTCTCGCCGGGAAAGGCCAAGGCCCGCATGGTGGTGGCGACCACGCCCGGGTCGATCAAATTGACGCGAACTTGGGTGATCGCGGCGATTTCCGCCGCCCAGGACAAAACCAGTCCTTCCAGCGCCCGTTTACTGGCGCCGTAGGCCCCCCAATAGGGGAATGCTTGCCGCGCGGCCCCCGAGGTGGTGAAGATCGCCCGTCCGGCGTTTGAGAGCCGCAGCAAGGGGTCCATGGCGCGAATCAGCCGGAAATTGGCGGTGACGTTGACATCGAACACCCGGCGGAACGCCTTCACATCGGTATGGGGCACGGGGGCCAGCGTGGTGCCCAGTTCGCCCGCGTTGCCGACCAGGATATCCAGGCGCCCGAAGCGCTCGAACAGGGCCGCGCCGATGCGGTCGATGCCATCGAAATCGGTGAGATTCTGGGGCACCAAGATCGCCTTGCCACCGGCCTGGGTGATCTCGTCGTCGAGTTCCTCCAAGGCGCCTTGCGTGCGGGCGACGCAGACCACTTGGGCGCCCAACGCCGCGAACCGCTTGGCGACGGCCCGGCCGATCCCCCGCGATGCCCCGGTGACCAGCGCGACCCGGCCGGAAAAATCCTGGCTCACTTGGAGTCTCCCGCCGTCTCGGGGCGGTAGTCGGACGGATGGATCGGATACTCGCCGGTAAAGCAGGCGTCGCAGAACAGGCTGGTTTCCGGGTTGCGGCCGGTGTCGCCCGCCGCGCGGAACAAACCGTCGAGGCTGACAAAGGCCAAGCTATCGACGCCGATCCGGTTGGCCATGCCGGGAATGTCGTAGCAGGCG
Source organism: uncultured Rhodospirillaceae bacterium (assembly GCA_903899885.1). Lineage (GTDB taxonomy): Bacteria > Pseudomonadota > Alphaproteobacteria > Rhodospirillales > Magnetospirillaceae > CAIULK01. The sequence continues at coordinate 8,855 of CAIULK010000139.1, read as the reverse complement.
GCCAGCAATTCGTCGCGTTCGGGGGTGTCGATGCCGAAATAGCAGCAATGCGTGGTCGGCGGCGAGGAAATCCGCATATGGACCTCGCGCGCTCCGGCTTGGCGGACCATTTCGACGATCTTGCGCGACGTGGTGCCGCGCACGATGGAATCATCGACCAGGATGACCCGCTTGCCCTTCAGCGTGGTGCAGTTGGCGTTGTGCTTCATCTTGACCCCGGCATGCCGGGTCTTGTCGGTCGGCTGAATGAAGGTGCGCCCGACATAGTGGTTGCGGATGATGCCCAGCTCGAACGGAATTTTCGCCTCGGCCGCGAAGCCCAGCGCCGCCGGAACCCCGGAATCGGGAACCGGAACCACGACGTCGGCATCGACGTTGGATTCGCGGGCCAGTTCCATGCCGATGCGCTTGCGCACCTCGTAGACGCTCATCCCCTCGACCAGCGAATCGGGGCGGGCGAAATAGATATGCTCGAAGATGCAAAAGCGGCGGCGCTGCGGCGCGAACGGTTTGATCGAGCGCAGGCCGGTCTCGCTGACGACGACGATTTCGCCAGGCTCGACGTCGCGCACGAATTCGGCGCCGATGATGTCGAGCGCGCAGGTTTCCGAGGCCAGACACGCGGCACCATCCAACCGGCCCAGCACCAGCGGGCGGAAGCCCAAGGGATCGCGCACGCCGATCATCGATTCAGCGGTCAGCGCGACCAGGGAATAGGCGCCTTCCACCTGCCGAAGGGCGGCGACCAAGCGGTCTTCCACCCCGGTCAGGGGAGCGGTGGCCATCAAATGGATGATCACCTCGGTATCCGAGGTCGATTGAAACAGGCAGCCGCGCCGGATCAACTGGCGGCGCAAGGCTTGGGCGTTGGTCAGGTTGCCGTTGTGGCCCAATCCCAAGCCGCCGAATTCCAGTTCGGCGAACAAGGGCTGCACGTTGCGCAGCGCGGTCTCGCCCGTGGTGGCATAGCGGACATGGCCGATGGCGCGGTCACCGGCCAATTGGCGGACCACCGATTCGCCGCCGAACACCTTTTCCACCAGCCCCTGGCCGCGGGTGGTGTGGAACTGGCCCTGGTCGCAGGCGACGATGCCCGCCGCTTCTTGCCCCCGGTGTTGCAGGGCGTGCAGCCCCAGCGTCACCAGTTTCGCCGCCTCCGGGTGTCCGAAAACGCCGAAAACGCCGCATTCCTCGGCCAGATGGTCGTCGTCGTAAGAACTGGTGGTCTGCATGGGGTTATTTTGTCCAGTCATTGGTTGGTTTGGAACAACCGGTCCATCTCGTGGCGTTGCTGCTGGTCGTAGCCGGTGGCGGCCCGCACCGGGGCGGCGGCGGGCGCCAGCGTAAGGCTGTTGCCGCCATCGGCGGCGGGGGCATCCCCGGTGTCGGCTTCGCGCAGCACCTTGCCAAGTGGGGCGGGCCGCAGGGTTTTCAAGACCACCGCGCCGCGTTCCAGCCAGGGGCGGGTTTTGGCGTTGGCCATCCAGGCGGGCGGCTCGTCGGGCGCCACGGCCCAGCCGACCACCAGCCAAGCCAGGCACAGCAGCACGGCGCCGCGCAGCAGCCCGAACAAAAAGCCCAGCGACGAATCGACGCTGCCCAAGGCGCTGGCCTTGACCCGGTTCGAGACCGCGCGGGTGACCAGCGAGAAAATCAGCAACGAGCCCAGGAACAGCGCCAGCCCGGCCGACACATCGGCCGCCCAGCTCAGCGCGATTTGATGGGCGAACCAAGGCTGCACGAAGGGAAAACCGTACAAGGCAACGGCACCGGCACCCAGCCAAGCGGCGATGGCCAGAACCTCGTGAACGAATCCCCGCAGGAAGGCCATTCCGGCCGATCCCAGCAGAACCACGGCGACAACGGCATCGACCACGGTGAACACGTCTTACTCCTTACGCTCAAGCGTCCTGCTGGAACAGCCCCAGGACATCTTGCAAATGACCGGCGGTCCGGATCGCCAATCCGCCCTCGTCCGATTTTGCCCGCGCACGGCCACGCGGCGGGGCGGGGCACAAGGCGCGGGTGAAGCCCAATTTGGCGGCTTCCTTCAAACGAAGGTCGGCTTGCGCCACCGCCCGGATTTCGCCCGACAAACCGATTTCGCCGAACACCACCATGTCGGCCGGAACCGGAACCCCGGATGACGACGACATCAGCGCCGCCGCCACCGCCAGATCGGCGGCCGGTTCGGTGATGCGCAGCCCGCCAGCGACGTTCAGATAAACATCATTGCCCGACAACGCAAGTCCGCAACGCGCATCCAGGACCGCCAAAACCATCGAGAGCCGGGCACCATCCCACCCAACCACGGCGCGCCGGGGGCTAGAGCCCTGGCAGGGGGCGACAAGCGCCTGAATCTCGACCAGCATCGGCCGCGATCCCTCGATCCCGCCGTAAACGCAACTGCCGGTGACATTGCCGCGCCGCTCGGCCAGGAACAGCGCCGAGGGGTTGGGAACCTCGCCCAAGCCGCGCTCGGTCATCTCGAACACGCCGATTTCGTCGGTCGCCCCGAAGCGGTTCTTGACGGCGCGCAAGATGCGGAACTGGTGACCGCGATCGCCTTCGAAATACAGCACGGTATCGACCATGTGTTCCAGCACGCGCGGACCGGCGATGGCGCCTTCCTTGGTGACGTGGCCGACCAGGAACAGCACGAAGCCGCACCGCTTGGCCATGCGGATCAATTCGTGGGCCGAGGTGCGGACCTGCGCCACCGTGCCCGGCGCCGATTCGACCTGATCGGCATAGACGGTTTGGATCGAATCGATCACCACCACGGCGGGGGCGTCGGGGCCTTCCAAACTGGTCAGGATGTCGCGCAGATTAATCGCCGAGGCCAGGGCGACCGGCGCCTTCGACAGACCCAGCCGGGCGGCGCGCATGCGCACCTGATCGACCGCTTCCTCGCCCGAGATATAGGCAACCCGCGAATTCTTGGCCAGCCGCGCCGCCGCTTGCAGCAACAGAGTCGATTTGCCGATGCCGGGATCGCCGCCGACCAGCAGCGCCGAACCGGGCACCAAGCCGCCGCCGGTCACCCGGTCCAGCTCGGCGATGCCGGTGACCAGACGGGGCAGGGGCGGGGTGTGGCCCTCAAGCCCTTCGAATTCGATTTTGCGGCCGGGCTTGCCGCTCAGGCCCTTGGGCACCTCGTCGCGGCCCGCCTCTTCCAGAATCGAGTTCCAGGCGCCGCAGGACTCGCACTTGCCCGACCATTTGTTGGTGATCGAGCCGCAAGATTGGCAGACGAAACGGGACGGGGGGCGAGCCATGGGCGCGAAATTAGCGCGGATCGGCGGCGCTGTCACGGTGCCTTGGTGACTGCTACCGTCATGGTAACTTTTCTCTTGACACCGCCTTGGTATCAGCGTAAACGCTAGGCATATTTTATATTAAAAAAATATTCGCTCGAATATTTCGCACTGGTTTCCGAGGACGGAGGTTTTTCGTGGTCGTAATCTCTCACAATAAACTTCGTGCACACTGGGAAATGCCCGGGCGCGAAGACAGTAAAGGTCAGTTAAAAGCGTGGCTTGGTGTTGTTGAAAGTGCAGATTGGTCGTCTCCGATGGATGTCAAGGCTTCGCTTGGCCATGCCAGCATCGTTGGGAATGACCGGGTGGTTTTTAACATCGCCGGGAACAAGTATAGGCTTGTTGCCTTGATTTTGTACAAAACACGTACCGTGTACATTCGCTTTGTCGGAACTCATAAAGAGTATGACTGCATCGACGCAACAACGATATAGGATCAGGTGTTTTCAAAATGGTGAGTGTCACTCCGATTCGCGACGAGGAAGGCTATGATGCGGCCATGCGTGAGCTCGACGCACTGCTGTGCGTTCCGTCGGACGAGAGGGATGAGGATAAAATCGACGTCCTGACCGCTCTCGTTCACGTATATGAGCAGCGGCACCATCGCCCTCGGATCGGCAAGGCCGAGCCGATCGACGTCGTTCTTTTTATCATGGATCAGCGCGGTCTTAGCCGCGCGGATCTGGAACCGATGATTGGCGAGCGCGGGCGGGTCTCGGACATTTTAAATCGCAAACGCCCCTTGACTATCGCAATGATTCGCCGTTTGTCCCACGGGCTGAACATTCCAGCGGATTTGTTAATTTCCGAGTATCCAACGGTGTCCGGCAAGGCGGCCTGATCCAGTATTACCGCGCCGCCAGGGCCCTCAGTTCAGCCGCAATTCGGGCGATCACCGTTTCCCAATCCCCGGGGACCGGTTGGCGGAATTGCCGAAGCCGGGGGTACCAGGGGCTGTCGTCGCGGCCCCGCTGCCAACGCCAGCAGGAATCAAAGCGGTTGAGCAGCCAGACCGGCTTGCCGAGTGCCGCGGCCAGATGGGCCACCGCGGTATCGACCGAAATCACCAAATCCAGCGTGGCGGCCAAGGCCGCCGTGTCGGCGAAGTCGGTCATCTCGTCCATGACGTCGGTCAGGGCAAAGGCGCTGGGGGCCTTGGGGCCGTCCTTTTGCAGGCTGACGAAGTGAACGCCCGGCACTTCGAACAGTGGCGCCAGCCGGTCCGGCGGCAGCGAACGCCGCCGATCGACCAGCGCCTTGACCGGCGAATGCAAATAGGGGTTGCCCGCCCACGCCAGCCCCACCGTGATCCCCGGCCCATCAATGCGTGCCCGCCACGCCGCCGTCTGGGCCGGATCGGCGTGCAGATAGGGTAAGGTTGCGGGAACCGTGTCCAGCCGGGTGCCAAAAGCCAGCGGCAAGCCGAGCAAGGGGCAATGGAAATCGAAATCGGGCAAGGGACCGCCGCGCGCGATCACCTCGGCCACGCCCTCCAAGCCGCGCAGCAGGCGGACCAGCGGCGCCGGCACCTCGACCACCACCCGCAGGCCAAGCAAAGCCGTCAAGGGGGCATAACGGCAAAATTGCAGGCTGTCGCCCAAGCCCTGTTCGCCGTGCAGCAGCAGGGTTTTGCCCGCCGCCGGTTCGCCGCGCCAGACGGGTTGCGTGAAACCGCGAACGCCGGGCGCCATGTGCCGGGTGCGCCACCGCCATTCGTATTCGCGCCAGCCTTCGTCCCAATCGCCCCGGGTCAGCAGTGCCTCGGCCAAATTGTAGTGGGTGCCCGGATTGTCGGGCTGGATCGCCAAGGCCCGGCGGTGACAGGCGATGGCGGCCTCGAGGTCGCCCTGCTGTTGCCACGCCAGCCCCAGATTGGAATGCGCCTCGGCGTAATCGGGTTTCAGGCGGATGGCGTCGCGGTAACCGGCGATCGCCTCGTCGAAGCGGCCGAGATCGTGCAACGCGATGCCCAGTCCGTTATGGGCATCGGCCGCGCCGGGGTTCAGTGCGACCGCGTGGGCGTGACGGGCGACCGCTTCGTCCAGCCGCCCTTGGCCGCGCAGCAGGTGGCCAAGGCCGGTATGGGCCATCGCCAAGCCCGGCGCCAGGGCGATGGCGCGCTCGAAGTCGGCGGCGGCTTTGTCCAGCCGGCCTTGGTCGCGCAACAAGGTGCCGCGCGCGGTGAAGGCTTCGGCGAAGTCCGGCCGCAGGGCCAGGGCACGATCGAGCATCCGCAACGCTTCGTCCCATTGTTCCAGCTTGAACAGCGCGCCGCCTAGGCCGCAATGGGGTTCGGCGAAGCCGGGCTTGATGCGGATCGCCTCTCGAAAGCAGGCGGCGGCCTGGGCGGGGCGGCCAAGCTGCTGGTACAGGTTGCCCAGATTGGTCTGCGCCTCTGCGTAATCGGGCTGAATCGCCAAGGCGCGGAGGAAACTGGCCTCCGCCTCGCCGGTGCGGTCCAAGGAATGCAGGGCGATGCCCAGATTGGCGTGAAACGAGGCCTTCGAGGCGTCGAGCAAAATCGCCTCGCCGATAATCGCGGCGGCAAGGCCGGGGTGCCCGGCTTGCAGGGCGATCACCCCCAGCCCATGCACGGCTTCGGCGTGATGAGGCTGGGCTTCAAGAATTTGGCGGTAAAGGCGGTCGGCATCAAACAGCTGCCCGGCCTGATGCCGTCGCTGGGCTTCGGCGAACAGGGAACCGATGCCCAACGGCGCTTAAGCCCGCAGTTCCATCGTGATCGGCCCGTCGGCGCGGCCGTGGATGAATTGATCGACGAATTCGTTGCCGGAATGGTCGATGTCCTTCGACGGCCCCACCCAAATCAGGCGGCCTTTGTACAGCATGGCGATGCGGTCGGAAATCTTGCGGGCCGAGGCCATGTCGTGGGTGATCGACAGCGCGGTCGCCCCCACTTCCTTGACGCATTTGACGATCAAACCGTTGATCACGTCGGCCATGATCGGGTCCAGCCCGGTGGTCGGCTCGTCGAAGAAGATGATTTCCGGCTTGGTGGCGATGGCGCGCGCCAGCGACACGCGCTTTTGCATGCCGCCCGACAGTTCCGACGGCCACAGCTCGGCCGTGGAAGGGGCGAGGCCCACTTGTTCCAATTTTTCCAACGCGATGGCATAGGCCTGGGTGCGTTCCATCTGGCCGCCCTGAATCAGGCCGAAGGCGACGTTTTCCCACACCTTCAGCGAGTCGAACAGGGCGCCGCCCTGAAACAGCATGCCGAACTTGCGCATGATCCGCGAGCGATCGCGCGAGCCCATGCCGATCACTTCCTCGCCATCGACGGTGATCGAGCCGGTTTCGGGGGTCAGCAGACCCAGGATGCTTTTCAGCATCACCGATTTGCCGGTGCCGGACCCGCCGATCACCACCACCGATTCGCCCTTGGCGACCGACAGGTCGATCCCGTCCAGCACCACCTTTTTGCCAAAGGATTTGTGGACGTTGGTCAATTTGATCTTCGGCTGCTCGGTCATGGTCATTTGCCGAAATAAAGCGTGGTGATGACGTAGTTGAACACCAAGATCAGGATCGCCGCCGACACCACAGAATTGGTGGTCGCGGCGCCCACGCCCTGGGCGCCGCCCTTGGAGTAATAGCCGTGGTAGCAGCCCATCAGCGAGATCAAGAAGCCGAACACCGCCGCCTTGGTCAGGCCCGACACCACATCGACCAGCTTGAGATATTCCCAAGTGGCCTTGATATAGCTGGCCGGGTTGAAACCCAGTTTATAGACGCCGACGATATAGCCGCCGAACACCCCGATGATGTCGGCGATCACCACCAGGAAGGGCAGCATCAGCGTGCCCGCCAAAATGCGCGGCGACACCAGATATTTGAAGGGGTTGGTCGAAAGCGTCACCAGCGCGTCGATCTGTTCGGTCACCCGCATCGTGCCGATTTCGGCGGCCATCGAGGCGCCGATGCGCCCGGCGACCATCAGACCGGCCAGCACCGGACCCAGTTCGCGGGTCATCGACAGCACCACCACGGTGGCGACCGCGCCCTCGGCCGAGAAGCGCGCGAAGCCGGTATAGCTTTGCAGCGCCAGCACCATGCCCGAGAAAATCGCGGTCAGCCCGACCACCGGCAGCGAGTAATACCCGATCTCGATCATCGAGCGCAAAAGCAGGCGGAGATAAAAGGGCGGGCGGAAGATATGCGAAATCGCGGTCCCGGCGAAGGCGGCGAGGCGCCCGACATGCGCCAGAAAACCGATGAAAACCCGGCCGACCGTGGCGAGCAATTCGATCACGGCGTTCCCCCCACGAAGCGGCGCTCATGGCGGGGGCCCAGCGCGGTCAACACTTCATAGCCGATGGTTCCTGCGCGTTCGGCAACGTCGTCGGCGGAAATCCCGGCCCCGATCAGGTCGATCCAGTCGCCGGGCCGCACGGACGCTTGGTCCAAGGCGCCGACGTCGAATGTCGTCAAATCCATCGAAACACGACCCACCACTGGAACCCGCCTTCCCTTGATGATTCCGAAGCCGCGGTTTCCCAGCGACCGGAACCAACCGTCGGCATACCCCACCCCCACGGTGGCGATGCGCCCCTTGCCGACCACGCGATGGGTGGCACCATAGCCAACGGTCATGGGGGTGTCAACGTCACGAACTTGAAGGATTCGAGCGCGCAAGGCGACCACCGGGGCCATCGGATTGGGTGTGCCGGGGACCGGATTCAGTCCGTACAAGGCTGCCCCCGGCCGCACCAAATCGAAATGATGGCGCGGCCCCAGAAAGATCGCCGAGGAAGCCGCCAGCGAGCGCGGCACGCCGGGGGCGAAACGATCGCACAGGGCGGTGAAGGCAAGGATCTGACCTTCGTTCATCGGCGCCTCGGGCTCGTCGGCGCAAGCCATGTGCGACATCGCCAAAACGATGTCGTGGCCCTCAAGGCTGCCGCCCCACGACGCATCCAGGCCCAGCCGCGACATGCCGGAATCGAGATGGACCGCCGCCGGTCCCGCATTGGCCCAGGCGGCCACCTGTTCGGGGGCGTTCAGCACCGGGATCAGCCGATGGGTGGCGAAGTCCGGCCCGCTTGTCCCCACCGGGCCGTTCAGCACGAAGATCCGCGCCTCGGGGATCAGGCGGCGCAGCGCGATCCCCTCGGCCAGGGTAGCGACGAAGAAGGTCTGGCATCCGGCCCGCGCCAAGGCGGGGGCGACCTTGTCCATTCCCAACCCATAGGCGTTGGCCTTGACGACGGCGGCGCAGGCGGCGGGGGCGGCACGGCACCCCAACAGCCGCCAGTTGGCGACGATGGCGCCAAGATCGATGGTTAAGACCGACAACGACGAGTCCATCAATAATCCGGCCGTTGGTAGTGATCGTCGGTGATGAGATTGCCGAACTTGGTGAATTCGCCCTGGAACGACAGGCGGACATTGCCGACCGGGCCGTGACGCTGCTTGGCGACGATCACCTCGGCGGTGTTCCACACCTCTTCGCAGCGTTCCTGCCATTTGGCGTGGCGGTCGTTAAATTTCGATTCGTCCTCTTCCGGGCGGCGGCCG
>CAIULK010000138.1 GCA_903899885.1 uncultured Rhodospirillaceae bacterium | reverse complement strand
CCTTGGCCGCTCGCTCAATGCTAAAGCGGTTTGCGCCAGATTAAGCGCAAACCGCTTTAATCGGAATCGCGGGGGATTAACGCGATTCACGTCCGTTACCCGTTCCACACCCCCGACCGGCCGCCGGATTTGTGCACCAAGCGAATATCGGTGATCCGCAAGCCGCGATCCACCGCCTTGACCATGTCGTAAACGGTCAAGGCCGCCACGGCGACCGCCGTCAGCGCCTCCATCTCCACGCCGGTACGGCCCGCCACCCGGCAGGTGGCGACGATATCGACCGCGTTGCGTTCGGGATCGGCTTCCAGATCGACCCGCACCGAGGTCAGCGCCAACGGATGGCACAGCGGAATCAAATCCGGGGTTTTCTTGGCGCCCATGATGCCGGCCAGTTGCGCCACCGCCAGCACGTCGCCCTTGGCCACCCCGCCCTCGCGGATGCGGGCCATCGTCTCGGGGGCCATCAACACGCTGCCGACGGCCACGGCCACCCGTTCGGTCTCGGCCTTATCCGAGACATCCACCATGACGGCGTTGCCATCGCCGTCGAAGTGGGTGAGCTCCCCGCTCAGTGGACGGTCCCGACCGAGGAGGCGACGCCGGTCAGCAGCACCCGCGTGGCGACCTCGACATCCGGGCGGCGCAGCAGCGCCTCGCCGATCAAAAAGCTCTTGCAGCCGAAATCGGCGATCTTTTTCATATCGACCGGGCTGGAAATGCCGCTTTCCGACACCGCCATGCGATCGCTGGGGATCTTGGGGAACAAGCGTTCGGTGGTCATCAGGTCGGTCTTCATCGACTTGAGGTTCCGGTTATTGATGCCGATCAGGCGCGATTTCAGCTTCAGCGCGCGTTCCAGTTCTTCTTCGTCGTGAATCTCGACCAACACGTCCATCTGATAGCTGAGCGCCAGATCCTCCATCTGCGCCAGCTCGGCATCGGTCAGGGCGGCGACGATCAGCAGCACGCAATCGGCGCCCAAGGCGCGGGCCTCGACGATCTGATAGGGATCGATCATGAAGTCCTTGCGCAGGACCGGCAGATTGCAGGCCGAGCGGGCGGCGCCCAAATCAGCCTCGGACCCTTGGAAGAAACGCTGGTCGGTCAGCACCGACAGGCAGGCGGCCCCGCCCCGCTCATAGGCCTTGGCCAGCAGATTGGGTTTGAAATCGGCCCGGATCACCCCGGCGGTCGGCGACGCCTTTTTGATTTCGGCGATCAAGCCGACGCCTTTTTCGGCGATCGATTTTTCCAACGCGGCGGCGAAACCGCGCGGCGGCGCCTGATCCTTGGCGCGCTTCAGCAATTCCTGAATCGGGCGGCGGCCTTTTTGTTCGGCCACTTGCTTGCGCTTTTCACCACAGATGCGGTCGAGAGCGGTCGGTTGCGCGTTCATGACGAAAGTTCCCCCCGGTTGGTGATCACCACCATGCGATCCAGAACGGCGGCCGCCGCGCCGGAATCAACGGCCCGCGCGGCTTGCTCGACCCCTTGGGCCAAATCATCCGCCCGTCCGGCGACCACCAAGGCGGCGGCGGCGTTCAGCAAGACAATATCCCGGTAAGCCCCCGCTTGCCCATCCAAAAGGCGGCGAAGGGCGGCGGCATTATGGGCGGCGTTGGCCCCCTTTAAATCCGCTGGAGAGGCGCGCGTCAACCCGGCCTGTTCCGGTGTCACCTCGAATTCATGCACCACGCCGTTCCGCCACTCGGCGATACGGGTCGGCCCGGTGGTGGTCAGCTCGTCCAGCCCGTCGGTTCCATGCACCACCCAGGCGCGTTCGGCGCCCAGACGGCCCAGCACTTCGGCCAGGGGACGCACCCAGGCTTGGGCGAACACGCCGACCACCTGCCACTTGGTCGCCGCCGGATTGGACAGAGGCCCCAACAGATTGAACAATGTGCGCGTGCCCAATTCGACCCGCACATGCGCCACATGGCGCATCGCCGAATGATGCCGGGGCGCCATCAGAAAGCCCAGATTGTTTTGCCACAGCGATTCGGTGACCAACGCCATGTCGGCATCGACCTTGACCCCCAGCGCCGCCAGAACATCGGCCGACCCCGATTTCGACGACGAGGCGCGGTTGCCGTGCTTGGCCACCGGCACGCCGCAGGCCGCCACCACGAAGGCCGCCGCGGTCGAAACGTTGTAGGTGCCCGATCCGTCGCCGCCGGTGCCGCAGGTGTCGATCGCCCCGGCGGGCGCCTCGATGGTCAGGGCCTTGCCGCGCATGGCGCGCGCCGCCCCGGTGATTTCATCCACGGTTTCGCCCCGCAGCCGCAGCGCCATCAGCAAGGCGCCGATTTGGGCGTCGGTCGCCCCGCCGGCCATGATGGTGTCGAACACCTGCTCGGCCTCGGCCTCGTTCAGCCGCTCGCCAGCGGCCACCCGGGCCAGCACAGCCTTCATCCGCGCCGATGCCTCGCTCATGGTCAGGCGGCCTGCCCGCTGGTCCGGCGGCAGGACTCGACGAAATTGCGCAACAGCTGATGACCGTGTTCGGTCTCGATGCTCTCGGGGTGGAATTGCACGCCGAACACCGGCAAATCCGTGTGGGTCAGGCCCATGATCAGGCCATCCTCGCTCCAGGCCGAGACATGCAGTTCCTTGGGCAGCGAATCCCGCTCGACCACCAGCGAATGGTAACGGGTGGCCTTGAAGGGCGAAGGCAAACCGGCGAACACCCCGGTGCCGTCGTGATGAATGGCGCAGACCTTGCCGTGCATCGGTTTGGGGGCGCGGATCACCCGGCCGCCAAAGGCTTGGCCGATCGCCTGATGACCCAGGCACACCCCCAGAATCGGCAGAACACCCTTGGCGCGGGCGATCAAATCCAGGCAAATTCCGGCGCGGTCGGGATCGCAGGGGCCGGGGGAAATAACGATCCCCTCGGGCGCCATCGCCATCGCTTGATCGACCGACAGCGCATCGTTGCGCCGCACCACGACCTCGGCCCCCAGATCGCCCAGGTAGTGCCACAGATTGTAGGTGAAGCTGTCGTAATTATCGATCAGGAGAAACATAATCGGGGAACCGCGCCTTTTGCCGTTAACCGCCGAGGATGCCGCCCAGCCCGGCGTCCGTCAAGAAATACGAGGGACAAAGCCGTTGACGTTTAACGCATCGCGTTACATCATCGCCCGATGATCAAAGGCTTCGCCGACAAAGACACCGAAGCGCTTTGGCGAGGCGAGACACCCAGACACCTCGCCCCCGTCGCCAACGTCGCGCTGCGTAAGTTGGACATGTTGGATGCCGCCCATGCATTGACCGACCTTCGCGTACCGCCGGGCAACCGTCTAGAGGCGTTGAAAAAGTAATTTCGCGCCCTGTTTCTCGTCACCCCCGCGAAGGCGGGGGTCCATGTTGGGCCGAGAATACGGGCACCCGCTAAATGTTGTGCTTGTGGACGCATGGACTCCCGCTTTCGCGGG